>CALWXR010000003.1 GCA_944385535.1 uncultured Oscillospiraceae bacterium | reverse complement strand
CCTTTTGGGGTATGGTTTTCCGTTTCCTGTTGCCCGGCGTTTAGAGACTTTTACAAGTTCCTATTTCCATTATACATCAAAGGCCTGCTGCTTTTCCGGAGCGTCCTCTTCCTTCAAAATCGCGCCGGCGGAGGGGAGCGTCTTGGTGCGGTAGCGGCTCTGGTTGACGATGCCGCTTTCCTCCAGCAGCACCGCGTCCGTCAGGGTGGCCTTCTTGCGCAGGGTCAGCACCGACACGCCCTGGGTGTTCCGGGTGGTCTTGGGCAGCAGCTGGGCGGTGGAGAAGATGGAGGCCCGTCCGTCGCTGGAGTAGAGCGCCATCTGTTCATCGGCATCCAGAGCCACCGCCTTGACAAGCGGGCTCTTGTCGCTGTAGGCGCCGGTGAGCTTTTTCCGGTTGGTCTTGGTCTCATAGGCGCTTAAGGGCACCTTGGCCACCTTGCCGTTTTCGAAGAAGAACAGCACGAAGCCCTTGTAATCCCCGCAGAATACCAGAGCCTTCAGATTTTCACCCGGCTCAAAGCCCAGCTTCTGGGGCAGATAGTCACCCAGCAGGGAGGCCTTGCCGTCGTCAAAGTCGCTGAGCCGGGATTTGTAGCACTGGAACTGGTCGGTAAAGGCCAGAAATTCCGCCTTATTGTTGGTCTCCCGGGAGAAGGCCAGACTGTCCCCTTCCTTGAACTTCTGCTCGCCGCTCATCCGCAGGGACTGGGCGGTGATCTTCTTCAGATAGCCCTCCTTGGAGACGAATACGGTGACCGGGTAATCGGGAACCGCCTCCTCCTGCTCTTCCTCCGCCACTTCCTGTACATCGTAAATGATCTCGGTTTTCCGGGGCTTTCCATACTTTTTGGAAACCTCCTGAAGCTCGCCGATGATCACATTTTGCAGCTTCCGGGGGCTTTCCAGAATGGATCGCAGCTCGGCAATCTCCCGCTCCAGCTGGGAAGTGGCCTTGGTCTGCTTCAGGATGTATTCCTTGTTGATGTTGCGCAGCTTGATCTCCGCCACATAGTTGGCCTGAATCTCGTCAATGCCGAAGCCGATCATCAGGTTGGGCACCACTTCGTTTTCCAGCTCCGTCTCCCGGATGATGGCGATGGCCTTGTCAATGTCCAGCAGGATTCGCTCCAAGCCCTTCAGCAAATGGAGCCGATCCTCCTTCTTCTGGATCTGGAAGAAGATCCGCCGCTTGACGCAGTCGGTCCGCCAGGCGGTCCACTCAGTCAGGATCTCCCCCACCCCCATGACCCGGGGCATACCGGCAATCAGAATGTTGAAATTACAGGGGAAGCTGTCCTGCAGGGGGGTCAAACGGAACAGCTTCTGCATCAGCTTGTCCGGATCCACGCCCCGTTTTAAGTCGATGGTCAGCTTCAGGCCTCCTAAGTCCGTCTCGTCCCGCATGTCGGCGATCTCTTTGATCTTCCCCGCCTTAATCAGCTCCGCCACCTTGTCCATGATTACTTCCGTGGCGGTGGAATAGGGGATCTGGGTGATCTCAATGAGATTGCCCGCCTTTACATACTGCCACTTGGCCCGAAGCTTAAAGCTGCCCCGGCCGGTGGCATACACTTCCCGGGTGGTGGCCTCGTCAAAGAGAAGCTCTGCCCCGGTGGAAAAGTCCGGCCCCGGCAATGTCTCCAGGATATCATGATCCGGATTTTTCATCAGGGCGATGGTGGTGTCACAAACTTCTTTTAAGTTAAAGGAGCAGATGTTGGAGGCCATGCCCACGGCGATGCCCTGATTGGCGGACACCAGCACATTGGGGAAGGTGGTGGGCAGCAGGGCCGGCTCCTTCATGGTGGCGTCGTAGTTGTCCACCATATCCACCGTGTCCGAGTCGATGTCCTTGAATATCTCCGTACAGATGGGATCCAGCTTGGCCTCGGTATACCGGGCGGCGGCGTAGGCCATATCCCGGGAGTAGACCTTGCCGAAGTTGCCCTTGGAGTCCACAAAGGGGTGGAGCAGGGTCTCGTTGCCCTTGGCAAGCCGGACCATGGTCTCGTAAATGGCCGCGTCGCCGTGGGGATTTAAGCGCATGGTCTGGCCCACGATGTTGGCGGACTTGGTTCGTCCTCCGGTGAGCAGGCCCATTTTGTACATGGTGTAAAGCAGCTTCCTGTGGGAGGGCTTAAAGCCGTCGATCTCCGGAATGGCCCGGGAGACGATCACCGACATGGCGTAGGGCATGTAGTTGACTTCCAGGGTCTCGGAAATTGGCTGTTCGGTGGTGGAGCCTACCAGGCCCACCACCCCTTCCATGTTTCCTTTTTTCTTTTCAGGTTCCTTGTTTTTCTTTGCCATACTTGGCTCCTTTTCCAAGCGGCTTACCTGCCGCCGTTGTGCTTCTTACTTCCGGAACTCAGGAAATGTCCGCCAGTTCCAGATATTTTGCCCCGTTTTCCGCGATGAAGTTCTTCCGGTCATTGAGCCGGTCCCCTAAGAGAATGTCAAAGTAGTAGGCCGTCCGTTCCGCGTCCTCGGGCATGACCTTGATAAGGCGGCGGGTCTCGGGATTCATGGTGGTCATCCACATCATCTCCGGGTCGTTCTCGCCCAAGCCCTTAGAGCGCTGGATGGTGACCTTTTTCCCTTCCAGTTCCTTTAATATCTTGACCTTCTCCTGCTCATTGTAGGCGAACCAGGTCTGGTCCTTACAAGTGATCTCAAACAGGGGGGATTCCGCGATATACACATAGCCGTCCCGGATCAGGGTGGGACACAGCCGGTAGATCATGGTAAGGATCAGGGTGCGGATCTGGAAGCCGTCGTAGTCCGCGTCGGTACAGATGACCACCTTGTTCCAGCGCAGCTGGGACAGGTCGAAGCTGGAAAGCTCCTTGGCCTTCTTGCCCTGGATCTCCACGCCGCAGCCCAGAACCTTCATCAGATCCGTAATAATGGGAGAGGCGAAGATCTTATTATAGTCCGCCTTCAGGCAGTTCAGGATCTTGCCCCGAACAGGCATAATGCCCTGGAACTCCGCGTCCCGGCTCAGCTTGACGCTGCCCAACGCGGAGTCGCCCTCCACAATATACAGCTCCCGCCGGGAGGTGTCCTTACTGCGGCAGTCCACAAATTTCTGCACCCGGTTGGCAATGTCGATGTTGCCGGAGAGCTTCTTTTTCACATTGCTCTTGGTCTTTTCCGCGGACTCTCTGGCCCGCTTGTTCACCAGAATCTGCTCGGCGGCCCGGTCGGCCTCCTGCTTGTTCTCAATGAACCAGACCTGAAGCTGCTCTTTGAAGAAGGCGGTCATAGCCTCCTGGGTGAACTTACTGTTGACTGACTTTTTGGTCTGGTTTTCAAAGCAGCCGATGGTAGAGAAGCAGTTGGTCACCAGCACCAGGCTGTCCTGAATGTCCTGGAAGATGATCTTGCTCTCGGTTTTGGTATACTTATTATTGTCCCGCAGAAACTTGTCAAAGGCGGCGGTAAAGCCTAAGCGCACGGCCCGATCCGGGCTTCCGCCGTATTCCAGCCAGGAGGAGTTGTGGTAGTACTCAATGTGGCTGACCTGCTTGGAAAAGCAGAAGGAAGCGGTGATCTTCAGCTTCATTTCCGGCCGGTTTTCCGCGTCCCGGCCCCGGCGCTCTGCCTCCCAATACACCGGCATGGTAAAGGAGTTGTCCCCCACCAGTTCCTCAATATACTCCCGGATGCCATCGCTGTAGCAGAAGGTCTCCTCCTGGAAGGTTTTGCCCGCCTGGCAGCGGAAGCGGAAGGTGATGCCCTTGTTCACCACCGCCTGCCGCCGCAGCACGTCCCGGTAGTATTCTACGGGAATGTTGATGTCGGTAAACACCTGCTTATCCGGCTTCCAGCGGAAGCAGGAGCCGGTTTTCTTCCGATCAGCAGGCTCCTTTTTCAGGCCGCCCACGTTTCTGCCCTTTTCAAAGTGCAGATCATACCGAAACCCATCCCGGCGGATGGTGGCGTCAAAGTACTCCGAAGCGTACTGGGTGGCGCAGGAGCCCAGGCCGTTTAAGCCCAGGGAGTACTCGTAATTCTCGCCGTTTTCCCCGTACTTGCCACCGGCGTACATTTCACAGAACACCAGCTCCCAGTTATACCGCTTTTCCTTTTCGTTATAGTCCACGGGACAGCCCCGGCCGAAGTCCTCCACCTCCACCGACAGATCCTCATAACGGGTGACGATGATGGTATCCCCGTGCCCCTCCCGGGCTTCGTCGATGGCGTTGGAGAGGATCTCAAACACCGCGTGCTTGCAGCCCTCCAAATCGTCTGAGCCAAAAATAACCGCCGGACGCTTCCGCACCCGGTCCTCGCCTTTCAGCATAGAAATGCTGGAATTTCCATATTGTTCCGTTTGCTTTTTCGTTGCCATGTTTATTACCTGCCATAGTTCTCCATAGTAATTCTATTATATTATACGCAAGATTGAAAAGAAAGTCAAGAAAGGGGGATTTTTGCCCTCCCGCTGAAAAATAACTTTCCCTTTTTGGTCTATACTATCCAAAGAAGGAGTTGATGTTATGGGATCCATTTGGCAATCCCAGCACATGCCCCACTTTCCTCCCCTGTGGGGCCAGACCCATGTGGATGTGCTGGTGATCGGCGGAGGCATGGCGGGACTTCTGTGCGCTCATTTTCTAAAGCAGGCGGGGGTCAACTGCGCCGTAGCGGAAGCGGATCGTCTGGCCGGGGGTGTCACCCAAAATACCACCGCCAAAATCACCTCTCAGCACGGCCTTCTTTACCGGCAGCTGTATCAACGCTTCGGCCGGGAAGGCGCCGGGCTGTATCTGGAAGCCAACGAGCAGGCGCTGCGTGTCTACAAGCAGCTGTGCCGGGAGATAGACTGCGATTTTACGGAGCAGGACAGTTTCATCTTTTCGAAAAATGACCGGCAAAAGCTGGAGGAGGAGCTGACCGTTTTACAAGATCTTAAGTATCCCGCGGAATTGGCGGAGGTGCTGCCCCTGCCCTTTCCCACCGTGGGAGCGGTGAAATTCCCCAATCAGGCTCAGTTCCATCCTCTGAAATTCCTGAGCCACCTGGCGGACGAGCTGACGGTGTATGAAAACACCCCGGTGCGCCAGCTGGCAAAAAACACCGCCCTGACCGACCATGGGAAAATCACCGCCGACCACATCATCGTGGCCACCCATTTCCCCTTCCTGAATAAACATGGCAGCTACTTCTTAAAGCTGTACCAGCAGCGCTCCTATGTGCTGGCCCTGGAAAACGCCCCGGATTTTCCCGGCATGTATCTGGACGAAGGGGAAAACGGGCTGTCCTTCCGCCACCATAAGGGCACGCTGCTTCTGGGCGGGGGCGGTCACCGCACCGGGAAGGACGGAGGCGGCTGGCGCACCTTGGAGCAGTTTACCCAGGTGCACTACCCCCAAGCCGTTATCACCCGCCGGTGGGCCACCCAGGACTGCATGAGCCTGGACGGCGTGCCTTATATTGGCAGCTACAGCGCCCGAACCCACAACCTGTATGTGGCCGCCGGCTTTAACAAATGGGGCATGACCACCTCCATGGC
This sequence comes from uncultured Oscillospiraceae bacterium, assembly GCA_944385535.1. Classification (GTDB taxonomy): domain Bacteria; phylum Bacillota; class Clostridia; order Oscillospirales; family Oscillospiraceae; genus Faecousia. Next base: position 61,285 of record CALWXR010000003.1, on the reverse strand, counting down.
GGCGGCCCGGGTGCTGACGGATCAGATTCTGGGCCGGGACAACCCCTGCGCCGCCCTGTTCTCCCCCTCCCGGAGCATGCTCCAAAAGCAGCTGATGATCAACGCCAAGGAGGCGGCGGCCCATCTGCTCGCCTTCTCTTCCAAGCGCTGTCCCCACATGGGCTGCGCTTTGAAATGGAACCCCCAGGAGCACAGCTGGGACTGTCCCTGTCACGGCTCCCGGTTTACGGAAGAGGGGAAGCTATTGAACAACCCCGCCACCGGGGACCTGAAACGGAAGAAATGACCCGTATTCCCGGCTTCCCTGCAATATTCCCTCTTGTTTTTTCTCACGCCCCCGGTTATAATAGCAAAAGAAACAGATAGGAGGTCATTTTCATGGCTGTTAAAATTGAAAAAGAAACCATCATCGGCGATGTGCTGGACATCGCTCCCCAGGCCGCGCCTCTGTTCTTCGCCATTGGCATGCACTGCCTGGGCTGCCCCTCTTCCCGGGGGGAGACCGTGGAGGAAGCCTGCATGGTTCACGGTGTGGACGCGGATTCCTTCCTGGCTCAGCTGAACCACTTCCTGGAGGCCTACGAAGCTTCCGAAGCCGAGAAGAAGTAATGTACCGGCTATGCCATTCCGGTTTCCGCCGGAATGGCGTTTCTTTTTGAACCATTCACATCCATTTGGGAGGAACATCCATGAAGATCCCCCTTTCCAACCGGCTGCTCACCTGCTGCGGCTACGTCCGCCCCGGGGATCGGGTGGCGGACATTGGCTGTGACCACGGGTATCTGGGCATCCACCTGCTGCAAGAAGGCATCGCTTCCTTCGTCATTGCCGCGGACGTGAAGGAACAGCCCCTGCACAGCGCCTACAGCAACGCCCGAAAGTACGGCGTCTCGGAGAACATGGCCTTTTACCTGTCCGACGGGGTAAAGAATATCCCCCGGACGTTCGATACCCTGGTGTGCGCCGGTATGGGCGCCGACACCATGATCTCCATTCTCTCCGCCGCCCCCTGGCTGAAAGCGAGCTGCTACCGTTTGATTTTGCAATGCCAGAGCAAACGCCCTCTTCTGCAAAGCTACTTAAGCCGGGAGGGCTACGCCATCCGCCGGGAGACTCTGGCTCAGGACGGCAAGTTCCTCTATCCGGTGATGGAGGTAGTCTATGAGCCGGGCCAGATCCTCACCGGGGCCCACACCTACATCTCCCCCGCCCTGCTGGAAAGCGGCTCGCCCCTTCTGCCCGCCTTTTTGGATCGGGTCATAGTTGGGGTGGAGAATACCCTTCTGGGCCTGTCCCGTACCGGAGGATCCGCCTATGAAGAACAGCAAACGCTTCTGGAACAGCTGAAGCGGATGCGTGCCCGCCTTACCAATACCCAAGGAGGTTCCTTATGACAACTGTTGGAGATATCCTGCAATACATAGAATCCATTGCCCCGCCCGCCATAGCGGAAAGCTGGGACAATGTTGGCCTGCTGTGCGGGCGAAAAAGCCGAGAGGTCAAAAAGATCCTGGTGGCCCTGGATCCCTTTGAAACCGTGATCCAAGAGGCCATAGAAGAAAAGGCGGATCTGATTGTGACCCACCACCCGCTGATTTTCCGCGAGGACCTCACCGCCGTTAACGAGGACACCCAGACCGGGAAGAACCTTCTGACCCTGATGGAGCATGGCATCGCTGCCATCAACGCCCACACCAATCTGGATATGGCCCCCGGGGGCGTGAACGACTGCCTTGCCGCCGCCCTGGGCCTTCGGGATGTACAGATCATCCGCCCCATGGATTTGGGCGGCGTCCCCTACAGCCTGCTGCGGATGGGCACGGTGGGTCAGCAGTCTTTACCGGACTTTCTGGCCCGGGTGAAGGAGAAGCTTTCCTGCGACGGCCTGCGGTATGTGGACAGCGGAAAGCCGGTTCGTCATGTAGCGGTGGGAGGCGGCTCCTGCGCCGCGGAAATGCGGGATGCCCTGGAAGCGGGCTGTGATACCTTCGTCACCGCCGATGTAAAATACAACCAGTTCCGCGCCGCCTTTGAGCTGGGGCTGAACCTGATCGACGCGGGGCATTTTCATACCGAAAACCCCAGCATGCCGGTACTGGCGGAGAGACTGCAGACGGCTTTCCCCGAGATTACCGTGAGATTCTCAGAAAAACACAGGGACTGCATGAAATTCTTCCGCTGATCGGTTGATTTTTGTTCCGGTAAGTGCTAAAATAGATTGGAATTTTTGAAACCATATCTCGAGAAGGGAAGAAATACCTATGTCCGGACATTCCAAATGGCATAACATTCAGAAAACCAAGGGCGCCCAGGACGCCAAACGGGCGGCTGCCTTCACCAAGATTGCCAAAGAGCTGATCGTGGCGGTGAAGGAGGGCGGCGGCATCACCGATCCCGCCAACAACTCCCGTCTGGCTACGGTCATCACCAAGGCCAAGGCCGCCAACATGCCCAACGATAACATTAAGCGCTGCCTGGAGAAGGCCTCCGGCGCCGGCGGCGGCGACAACTACGAGTCCATCACCTACGAAGGCTACGGCCCCGGCGGCGTGGCCGTCATTGTAGAGACCATGACCGACAACCGCAACCGGACCGCCGGCTCCATGCGCCACCACTTCGACAAGTTTGGCGGCAATCTGGGGGCTACCGGCTGCGTCAGCTGGAGCTTTGACAAGAAGGGCGTGCTGGTCATCGACAACGAGGACGGGGACTACGAAGAGGATCAGGTAATGATGGACGCCATGGACTGCGGCGCCGACGACTTTGAGACTGAGGACGATGTATTCACCGTCTACACCGATCCCGACGACTTCAACGCCGTGGCCGACGCCATGACCGCCAAGGGCTATACCTTCGTCTCCGCCCAGATCGAAATGGTGCCCCAGAACTACCAGAAGCTGGAAAACCCCGAGCACGTCACCCTGATGGAAAAGCTGCTGGACATCATGGAAGAGGACGACGACGTGCAGAACGTCTGGCACAACTGGGAAGAGTAAAGTTAATAAAACCTTAAGGTGCGCGACCCCCCCGCACAGGGGCCGCGCACCTTGTTTTATGGTTTTTTTGATGATATAATAGACCAAAAATTGAATTTTTTACCGGAAATGGAGGGTCATCTATGAAGAAGAAAAAGCGCCTGATATTCCTTGTGTTGATTGTCGCCGCAGTGGCATTTTTATACTCCGCCAGTCCCAGGCTCCAGGCCCAGGTGTTTGTAACCCTCCACGGAAGCCGGATCCAACAGAGCCTCTCCTCCGGCGGCGGCATCCCCGCTCACACGGGAGCCAAGGCCTTCAACACCTGGGAGGGGGAACACAATATGACCGAGTTTATTCTGGACTACCGGGGCAGCTGCTACTATGGCTGCTACTACTCCCCGGACGACGTGCCCCTGGCCTTCCAGAACACCAGGACATCCCTTACCCAGGATGAAGCCGGGAACTGCACCTGGGAATCCTTCGGCAACTACGGCAAAACCACCCGGATCAAACAGGGCTGGTACTATTTCGAGGCCCACTTCTGAGCACGCGCAAACGGCTCCTCCTTTGGGGGAGCCGTTTTTACCTACCCCCCCTCCGTGCGGCAAAGGGGACGTTGGACATGCCGCAGCCAACATCCTCCCAGATCGTCTCACAAAATCATTCGCCCCAAAGGATCCAGACGGTCATCATAGGGCCCATAGCTCCATCCAATTACCTTTTCCTTTGGAATTGGCCCAGAGGCTTCCGGTTCTGTATACCAGAATTCCCCATGTTCATAGGCCGCGCCCACACAGAAGATCCCAAGCTCCGAAGTTTTCTCTTTTATAACGACGTAGGTTCCCTCTTCCGGTTGGATGCTGTCCGGATCGTTCCATTGCAGGATCGTAAAGTCATGGATCGTCCGCGTACAGAGAATTGCTCTGATCGCTTCCAGTTTCATTGCTGCCAAGACAAGTGTTACATCATAAATCCGATTATTCTCTTTGTTCATTTCTTTCACCTTACCTATGTATTAGCGCTTTATTCTAAAACGCTAATACATAGTACCAAACGCAAAGTGTCGAATTCCCACAAACTCTGTCGAAAAGAAAAACTGCGCAGAAACCGCGCAGCTTTAGCCTATATTCTCTTTTTCCTGCTGGATCATCAGCTCCACCATTTGCAAAATCCGCTTCTGGGCGCTGGGCGGCAAATCCGCTATTTTTCGGGAAAGCTCAGTGGCCTGGTAGTCGGTGGTATGCTCCAGTACATCGCAGAATATTCCGTCAGCAGAGGTTTCCAAACCGTTCAGGAGGATAATCAGTTTTTCACATCGGGGAAAGGAAGCTCCCCGCTCCAACGTGGAGATATAGTTGGGTGTCAGTCCAGTCTTTTCCGCAAGCTCCTCCTGGGTAAGCCCCAGCTGCTCCCGGCGCTGCTTGATTCGTTTTCCAATGCGTTTATCGATCATAATGATAACCATGCCCTTTTCTAGCTTGTTTATCATTATTATATGGATAAACAACATAGTTATACAGAAACTCTAATCCATACACTATGGATTAGCAAATGAAAATCAGCAACGACCTTAAAAAACGCCCCCGAAATTCGGAGGCGTTTCTGTTTATAGTTTTTGTTTATCCCTGGTACTTAGGCTCGCAGGTCAAGTTGACGCCCAGCCGCTTAAAGGTTCTTTCGTCCACCGGGGAGAGGATCACCGAGGAGTGGACGTCACAGCCCCGGAGCTTGCTCAGCTGGTTCATGGCGAACTCCGCCATGGGGTTGGTGGCGGCGCTGATGGACAGGGCGATCAGTGTCTCGTCAGTGTGGAGCCGGGGGTTCCGGTTGCCCAGGTAATCCACCTTCAGCTTCTGGATGGGATCCAGGGCCACGGGAGAGATCAGGTGCAGATCCTTGGGCATGCCGCCCAGGGCCTTCAGCGCGTTCAGCAGCAGGGCGGAAGAAGCCCCCAAAAGATCCGTGGTCTTGCCGGTGACGATTTTTCCGTCCGGCAGTTCCATGGCGGCGGCAGGATTGCCGGTTTCCTCCGCCCGCTTCAGGGCCGCGGCGATCACCCTTCGCTCGTCGGGGGTCACGGCGGCTTTTTTCATCAGCAGCTCCAGCTTCCGCACCGGCTCGTCCCCGCCCTTGCCCTGCTTCTGCTCGCACAGGGCCACGTAATACCGGCGGATGATCTCCTGGCGGGAGGCCGCCCGGCAGAGCTCATCGTCCACAATGCAGTTGCCCGCCATGTTCACCCCCATATCCGTAGGGGACTTGTAGGGACAATGGCCCAAAATCTTCTCGAAAATCGCCACCAGCACCGGGAAGGCTTCCACATCCCGGTTGTAATTCACCGTGGTAACGCCGTAGGCTTCCAGATGGAAGGGGTCGATCATATTCACATCGTTCAGATCTGCGGTAGCCGCCTCGTAGGCCAGGTTCACCGGATGGTTCAAAGGAATATTCCAAATGGGGAAGGTCTCATACTTGGCGTAGCCCGCCGTATTTCCCCGGATATGCTCGTGATACAGCTGGCTCAGGCAGGTAGCCAGCTTGCCGCTGCCGGGGCCGGGGGCAGTGACCACCACCAGGGAGCGGCTGGTTTCGATGTAATCATTTTTTCCGAAGCCCTCGGGGCTGACAATGTGGGCGGTGTCGGAGGGATACCCGGCAATGTCATAGTGATGGTACACCCGAATGCCCATCCCCTCCAGCCGTGCCTGGAAGGCCAACGCCAGGGCCTGCCCATGGAACCGGGTGAGCACCACGCTGGAAACATACAGGCCAAAGTCCCGGAATACATCCACCAGGCGGATCACATCCCGGTCGTAGGTGATGCCCAGATCTCCCCGCACCTTGTTTTTTTCAATATCGTCGGCGTTGATGGCAATGACCATCTCCACCTGATCCTTTAATTGCAGCAGCATCCGCAGCTTGCTGTCCGGCTGGAAGCCGGGAAGCACCCGGGAGGCGTGGTTGTCGTCATACAGCTTTCCGCCGAATTCCAGGTACAGCTTGCCGCCGAATTGGGCGATCCGCTCCCGGATATGCTCCGACTGCGTTTGCAGGTATTTCTCATTATCAAAGGCAGGATTTGCCATATCAGTCTACCTCTTTCTCAAAAACATCACCATTTATTTTACTCCATCCCACAGCAAATAGCAAGTACAATCCCCAGTATTTTTCCCAAAGCGACAACCGTCCGGAATTTCCCCATCTTTCGGGAATGGTCTTGTCACCCAGAATCCGCTGTGATATAATGATCCTATCTTATTTTTTGGAGGTGTGGATCTCATGGAGTTTCACGTCAACCACCCCATACTGTTTCTGATGGTAGCGGCGCTCATTGCCCTGGTACTGGCCCAGTCTGTGTACTTTCTGGTCAAAGCCCTGCACCGGTGCAAGCAGATCGGTATGGATCCGGTGAAGGTCCGAAAAACCATCAAAACCGCCGCCCTGTTTACCATCGCCCCGGCGGTGTCCATCGTCATCAGCGTCATTACCTTAAGCAAAAGCTTAGGGCTCCCCCTGCCCTGGCTGCGCTTAAGCGTCATTGGCTCTCTCAGCTACGAGGCCATTGCCGCCTCCAATGCCATGAGCGCCATGGGGCTGGAGCTGGGCAAGGTCACGTCCCTCACCGCCCAGCAGTATGTGAACATCACCCTGGTAATGACCATTTCCATTATGATGGGCATTTGGCTGGTGCCTGCCATCAGCAAAAAGCTTCTCGGGGGCATGTCCACCCTGGAAAGCAAGGACGCCAAATGGGCAAATATTTTCCAGAACGCCCTGTTCATTGGTATGATCTCCGCCTTTGTGGGTTATGTGTTCTGCGATGTATCCCGGCTGTGGATCCCCGGAGATTACAGCGCCACCTCCGGCCTGGTGCCGGTGTGCGTCATGGTGGTGTCCGCCCTGATCATGGTGGTTTGCGGAACCCTGATGAAGAAAAAGCGGTTTGCCTGGATGGGAGACTATGCCCTGCCCCTGTCCCTGGTTTTGGGCATGGCCTCCGCCATTCCCATCACCGCCTGGCTGGGATAAGGAGGCGCGGTTATGAAAAAGAATTTAAGCTACATAGACTCCGTCCATCGGGAGGGTACCATCTGGAATCTGACCGTCATGGTGCTGCTGATGGCCTTCCCCGTGGCTGTGGCGCTGGTGTTTGACGCCGCGCCGGACTGGGGCGCCCTGGTCATGGGCCTGGTCGCCACCGCCCCCATGTACTGGACGGTGGGCGCCATTGAAGTGCTTACCTACGTACCCATGCTGGGCGCCGGCGGGTCTTACTTAAGCTTCGTCACCGGCAACATTTCCAACCTGAAGCTGCCCTGCGCCCTGAACGCTCTGGAGCAGAACGGGGTCAGCGCCAATTCCGAGGAAGGAGAGCTGATCTCCACCATCGCCATTGCCACGTCCTCCATCGTCACCACCGTAATCATCATCATTGGCGTAATCTGCATCGTGCCTCTGACCCCTATTCTGGAGGCGGAGATTCTGACCCCCGCCTTTGCACAAATGCTCCCCGCCCTCTTTGGCGGACTGGGGGTAGCCTTTGTCAGCCGGAACTGGAAGCTGGCCCTGGCCCCCGTGTCATTGATGCTGGTACTGTTCATTTTTGTCCCCGCCCTGAACGCAGGCACGGTAGGCATTATGGTGCCGGTAAGCGTACTGTTCACTCTGGGCACAGCAAGAATACTATATAAAAAAGGAGTGCTGTAACTATGGTGCCTGCCCTTATTGCCGCTGTCCTATTGCTGCTGATCGCCGTAATTGCGGTGCGTACCATCCGTTTCAAACCCAAGCCCCAGCCCGTCCTTACGGGAGAAACCTATAACTTTGACCGGGACGCCGCTGTGGACGCTTTGGCCCATCTGGTTCGGTGCAAAACCATTTCCTACAACGACCCGGCTATGGAGGACGATGGGGAATTTCAGAAGCTGATCGCCCTGCTGCCCACCCTGTATCCAAGGGTATTCGATGTATGTTCCGTGCGCCAGCGGCCGGATCGGGCGCTGCTGCTGCGGTGGCCCGGGAAAACCGGCGCTGATCCCACAGTGCTCATGGCCCACTATGATGTGGTGCCGGTGAATGAAGAGAGCTGGGACAAGCCCCCCTTTGCCGGGATCATAGAAGACGGGGTTCTCTGGGGCCGGGGCACCCTGGATACCAAGGTGACCATGAACGGCATTCTTTCCGCCGCCAATTATCTCATCGGCAAAGGCTATCAGCCGGAAAATGATATTTATTTCGCCTTCTCCGGCGGCGAGGAAATCAACGGCAATGGCGCGAAAAACATTGTGGACTACTTTATCAAATGCGGTATTCAGCCCGCTCTGGTGGTGGACGAAGGCGGCGCGGTGGTAGAACAGGTGTTCCCCGGCATGCAGGAGCCTTGCGGTCTTATCGGCATCGCGGAAAAGGGCATGATGAATGTCCAGTACCGTACCCGTTCCTCCGGCGGCCACGCCTCCGCCCCCAAACCCCATACGCCGGTGGGCATTCTCGCCGCCGCCTGCAAGCGGATCGAGGATCATCCCTTCCCGGCCCATATCCAAGGCCCCGCCGCCCAGATGTTCGATACCCTGGGCCGCCACTCCACCCTGTTTTACCGGGTGATCTTTGCCAACATGTGGTGCTTCGGCTGGATCATTGATCTTCTGGGCAAGCGTTCCGGCGGCGAGATGAACGCCCTCATGCGCACCACCGTAGCCTTCACCCAGATGGAAGGCAGCTCTGCCCGGAACGTGATCCCTCCGGAGGCCAGCATGGTGTCCAACATCCGCCTGAACCCTCACGACAGCGTGGCTTCCGCACTGGCTTACCTGAAAAAGACGGTGAACAACTCCGCCGTAGAGATCACCGCTCTGGAATCCTTCGAGCCCAGCCCCATCTCCGAAACCAATTGCCCCGCCTGGGACAAGGTCGCCTCCGCCGTAGCCAACACCTGGCCAGGCTGTGTGGTCGCCCCCTACCTGATGGTTCAGTGCTCCGACTCCCGGCACTACGGGAAGCTTTCCAACCACGTTTACCGCTTCTCCGCCATGGACTTAAGCGCCGAAGAGCGGGCCACCATCCACGGCAGCAACGAGCGCATTCGTATAGAGACCATCGGCAAAGCTGTGGAATTCTACATCCGTCTGATGAAGCAGTGCTGAGCAAAATACAAAAGGGATCCCCATCCTTGGGGATCCCTCAGAGTGTAGAAAAAGCTTCCGGCCCTCACAGCGCCAAAGGCCCCCTTGTGCAAAGGGTAAGGGTCGCGCAGTCGCGGTAGTGAATGACAGCGTAAGTGGGCAGTCAGAGCCGCGACCGGGCTCGCTGCAGCGAGCTGTCGTGACTGGGGGATTGTGCGGTACAATGTGCGAATTCGCCCGCACTCCGGCAAAGAGAGAACATTTTGCCGCTCCAATCCCTCCGAGCAGGCTTCGCCTGCCCACCTCCCTTTACACAAGGGAGGCTTTGGCGCGGTGCTTGTTTATAAGCTTCTACGGGGAACCTTACTTTCTCGACAGTCTGAGGGATCCCCATCCTTGGGGATCCCTTTTCCTCGCCCACCAGGCAAGAGCGCCGCTGCATGGCGCGGGGTAAAAGCCATGTCATGCCGAGCGGAGTCGAGAGATCCACGCACTTACGAGCGGCGAAGTGTACGTTGCATGGCACGCAGTAAAAATCATGTCATCTCGAGCCCAGTCGAGAGATCCTCGCACTTACGAGCGGCGAAGTGTACGTTGCATGGCACGCAGTAAAAACCATGTCATCTCGAGCGCAGTCGAGAGATCCTCGCACCTCCGGGCGGAGAAGCGCCCGTTGGTTCCCCCGCGGCAACCAATTCCGTGCCTACAGCGGGGCAGTGCGTGGATCCTTCGACTCCGCTTCGCTGCGCTCAAGATGACAGACTTTTTCTGCGGAGAAACCACCCTACTTCGTTGGTTCCTTCGCGCTTCCCCCCCTGTGTCATCTCGAGCGCAGTCGAGAGATCCTCGCACCTCCGGGCGGAGAAGCGCCCGTTGGTTCCCCCGCGGCAACCAATTCCGTGCCTACAGCGGGGCAGTGCGTGGATCCCTCGGCTCCGCTCGGGATGACAGACTCTTTTCTGCGCCGGAACCAGTTAGGCGCATTCCGCCCGTAGGCGCTTTACCCCCTCGGCCACAGCCCTTACATGCCCGGGAACAAGAAAATCCCGGCAGCTTTCGCTGCCGGGGATTTTCATTAGGAACGAATTGTTCAGATCTTACTTAACGGAACGCTTCTTGCTGACCGCGTAGACGGTAGCAATGGCAGCGCCGGAGACCAGCATGAAGATCACGGGAACGAAGATCGTATCACCGGTCTTGGGGTTGGTGGTGTCCGCATTGCTGCTGCCGGAACCGGCGGTAGCATTCTTCAGCAGAACATGGATGCGCAGGGTGCCGTTATCCTTGACCGTGATGCTGTTGGAAGGGGTGGGATTCTCCCCATTCAGCAGCTGCTTCCAGGTGGTGTCGGTGTACAGGCCCTGGATGGTCATGTTCTTACCGGTGTAGTGCTTCTTCACTTCCGTGGTGACAGCCGCTCTGGTGACGGAATCGCCGGCGGTGTAGCCGTTCATCTCGTAGATGGCGGTGGGGGAAGAAGTCTTTTCCTTGTGGACGTACAGCAGCACGTTGGCCTTGGTTCTCTCCTTGCCGTAGACCTTGACAACGATGCTCTTGTTGCCGTCGGCAATCAGATCCTGCTCTTCCAGAGGCTCATTGCCGGAATAGGTGTAGTAGTAGCGGGGCTCCCACTCGTAGTCTTCAGCAGATACGTACTCGAAGATGGCGTCGGAGGTGGTGGACTCATTCTTGACCAACCAGGAGAACATGTTGGCGCCGTCGTTGAACTGCTTGGAGTACAGCTCCCGGATGTCCTTCAGAGAGCCGTCCACATAGTACTTGGCGTAAACGGTCAGGGTGCTGACGCCGTCATCGGTGCTTTCCTTGTAGTAGGCGTAGAACTCCTGGCCCATCTCATCGTACCACTTGAAGCCCTCTTCCAGCTTCTCGCCGGTGCCGTTCTTACCGGTGTACCAGCCCACGAACTTGTAGCCGGCCTTGGCTTCGGGAGTGGGCAAGTCGTTAATGGTAGAACCGCTGGTCACATTGGAAATGGTGCTCACATTGCTGTCGCTGTAGAAGTACAGGGTGTAGCCGGTAGCGGAGATCCCGCGGGTCTCTTCCTCCTTACACACAGAGCAGACACGCTTCTCCTCGCCCTTTTCGGTCTCGGTGGCTTCCTTGCTCACAGTCCATTCGCCCCAGCTGTGGCCGGTGGCGGCGATGGCTTCTTCCTGAACATCTCCGCAGATGCTGCAGGTCTTAATGATCTTTCCATCTTTGGTGCAGGTAGCGGCCTCGCGGCTGGTCTCAACATACTGGTGCGTATGCTCAGTGGGCTGAGTCTCGGTGGGCTCGGGCTCAGTCACAGTCTTTTCCTTCAGGAAGATGGTAATGTCATCCTGATTGTTGATGGAGCTGATTTCCTTCTTATTTACGTTGTCCCAAACACGGTCAACCTCATAGCCGGAATAGCCCGTAAGTCTATACTTGAGAATTGCCTCACCGGTCGTGGGGAATGAATAGATCTCCAAAGGATGCTGGGACAGCACTTGGTTGCCGCCAATTTTGATAGACACCGTGATGCTACCCTGGGGCTCTGCGGCAGAAGCCTGGAAGGGGATTGCGGAAACCAGCATTACGGCCACCAGCATTACGCTCAGCAGCTTCTTCATAACTGTTTTCATTGTTCTAACCTCCTAATGAAAAATGGTTTTGTAGGTTTGCAGAAATGTTTGCCGGAATCGTATCTTTCGGCCTCGCCTCCCTTGGGGGGAGCCGCCGCCTGGGATGCCGTTCTCAGCACCTCTTTCTTACTGGCATTATACTCCATATTTGGGAATTCGTCAATAGGGAAATTACAAAAAATTACAAAAATATTTACACTTTATAACAATCTTAAACATTTCCTTCCAATCCTTAACCCTTCCCTCTGAAAATATTTCCAGATTTTGAAGACTTCGCCCTGTTTTTTCTCAGCATCTTTCCCATTTCTCCCATCTTCCCCCTTTCAAACGGTAACATTTTTGTTTCCCGCGGTTCTTCACCGTAGATTCAGATTGCAATTTCTTTCCAGGCGTGATACCATATTCCCGAAGAAACATTAAGAAAAAGGAGAATGTCTTATGTACTATAAAAATGCCCGCGTTTTTACCTCCGATTTCCGCTTCCATACCGGCGCTTTTGAAGTGAAGGACGGCTTGTTCGGCCAGGTTCTCCCGGAGCAAGTGCCCGCCGACGCCATTGACTTAAAGGGCGCCACCGTGATCCCCGGCCTGGTGGAGGTTCACAGCCACGGCAACTCCGGCGCGGACTTTTCCGACGGCGACTACCAGGGCCTGAAGGACATGGCCGCCTACTACGCCCAATGGGGCGTCACCTCCTTCGCCCCCGCCTCTATGACCCTGCCCTATGAGGTGCTGGAAAAAGCCTTCGCCACCGCCAAGCGGCTCCATGAGGAAGCCCCGGAAGGCCTCTCCCGGCTCATGGGCATCCAAATGGAGGGCCCCTACTTCTCCTATAAGAAGCGGGGCGCCCAGAACCCGGACTATCTGAAGGAGCCGGATTTTGAAGGCTTCCGCAAGCTGTACGAAGGCTGCGGCGGGCTGGTCAGGATCGTGGACGTGGCTCCGGAGCTGCCCGGGGCGGCGGAGTTTGCCCGGCAGGCAAGCCAGCTGTGCACCGTATCCATCGCTCACACCGACTCGGATTACGACCACGCCAAAGCCGCCATTGACGCAGGCGTCACCCACCTGACCCACCTGTACAACGCCATGCCCGGCATCCACCACCGGAATCCCGGGGTGATCCCCGCCGCCGTGGAAAATCCCAACGTCCAGGCGGAGATCATCTGCGACGGCTATCACATCCACCCCGCCTCTGTGCGGCTGGCCTTTACCATGTTTAAGGACCGGATGATCCTGGTGTCCGACTCCGGCCGCTGCGCCGGTCTGCCGGAGGGCAGCCAGTTCCAGCTGGGCGGTCAGGATGCCTGGCTCCGGGGGGGCGTGGCCCGTCTGGCCGACGGCACCATCGCCTGCTCCGCCGCCAATCTGTGGCAATGCCTGGTAAACACCATCTCCTGGAACGTTCCCCAGGAGGAAGCCATCCGGGCCGCCACCTACAACCCCGCCAAGGCCATCGGCGCTGAGGATACCATCGGCTCCATCGAAACTGGGAAGCTGGCGGACTTCATCATCTGCGACGAAGATTTCACCCAGCGCCGGGTCTTTATCGGCGGCCGGGAGGTTCCCGGGGCATAAGCGCCACACCTGCCTTATTATTATAGTATTCATTGAAGAAAGGAATCCGTCAAAAAAACTTTATGCGTAACCGTTACATCGGCGGCAAGGCATTTTACCGCCGCGTCCTGGGGGTTGCCGTCCCCATCATTATTCAAAACGGCATCACCAACTTTGTGTCCATGCTGGACAACATTATGGTTGGTCAGGTGGGCACCGTTCCCATGGCCGGCGTCTCCATTGTCAATAATCTGCTGTTCGTATTCAATCTGTGCATCTTTGGGGCCAGTTCCGGCGCGGGAATTTTCACCGCCCAGTTCTTTGGCTCCCGGGACAGCGAGGGCATGCGGCACACCTTCCGGTTCAAGCTGCTCTCCTGTCTGGCCATCACCCTGGCCGGAACCGGGGTGTTCATCCTGGGCGGAAGCTCTCTCATCGGACTGTACCTTACCGGCGAGGGCGATGCCGCCGACGCCGCCGGGGCCTTAAGCTTTGGTTTGGAGTATCTTCAAGTCATGCTCTGGGGACTGCTGCCCTTTGCCATTACCAATGCCTACGCCAGCACCCTTCGGGAAACCGGCCAGACCACCGTGCCCATGGTGGGCGGCATTGCGGCAGTGCTGGTAAACCTGTGCTTTAACTACATCCTGATCTTCGGCCACTTCGGCGCGCCTGCCCTGGGGGTCAAGGGCGCGGCCATTGCTACGGTGCTGTCCAGGTATGTGGAGCTGGTCATTGTGGCCGGGTGGACCCATCTGCACCGCCGGGAGAACAGCTACATCCAGGGGGTCTATCGTTCCTGCTACATCCCCGCTCCCCTGCTCAAGCGGATCTTTGTCAAGGGCATGCCCCTGCTGGTAAATGAATTCCTCTGGTCCACCGGCATGGCTATGCTGAACCAGTGCTACTCCACCTGTGGTCTGGATGTGGTTCCCGCAATGAACATTTCCGGCACCCTGCACAATCTGGGCAGCGTGGTGTATTTATCCATGGGCAACGCGGTAGGCATCATCATGGGCCAGATGCTGGGGGCCAGCCAGCCGGAGCAGGAAGTCCGGGACACCAACCGGAAGCTGATCGCCGTATCCGTCACCTCCGGCATTCTCTTTGGAGCCGCCATGATCGCCGTCTCCCCCTTTTTCCCCCGGATCTACAACACCACCGACGCCGTGCGGCACCTTGCCGGTCAGCTGATCTGTGTGGCGGCCATTATGATGCCCTTCAACTCCTACACCAACGCCACCTACTTCACCCTCCGTTCCGGCGGCCAGACCATGGTCACCTTCCTGTTTGACAGCTGCTTCGTCTGGATCTGCTGCGTGCCTCTGGCCTTTGTCCTCAGCCGGTTCGCAGGACTGCCCATCCTGCCTCTGTACGCCATCTGCCAAGGCACGGATCTGATCAAATGCGCCATCGGGGCGTATATGCTGAAAAAAGGCAAGTGGATCCAGAATCTGACTGTATAAGCAAAAAGCAATTTCCCACCTACGAGCGGGGAATGGATCGTTGAACGGCACACGGTAAAATCCATGTCCTCTCCAGCGCAGTTGAGAGATTCTGGCACTTACCAGCGGAGAAACGTCCGTTGGTTAAGACGCAGGAACCATTTGCGTGCATGCTTGCCGTAGGTGCGTGGATCTCTCGACTGCGCTCGAGATGACAGTGGGGAAGTGCGGTGGAACCATTTTGGTATCTACTGGCGGCAAGCGCCTGGGGATTCCTCGGCTACGCTGGGACAGACAGACTTTATCTGCTGAGCAACCGCCCCGCTCCCTTGGCCCCCCGCTTTGGAAGTATTATAAACGCCCTGCACTTTTTCAAGTGCAGGGCGCGTTTTTATGGATGGATCAATCCCGGCGCAGGGCCTCGATGGGATTCAGGTTTGCCGCCTTATAAGCGGGCAGCATGCCGAAGATCACGCCGATGAGGGTGGAGAACACCACCGCCACCAGAATGGCCACGCCGCTGATGGACACAGGGATCTGCATAATATTGGAGATCACCTGAGCCAAGATCACGCCGCTGATCACGCCGATGAGGCCGCCCAGACTGGTGAGCACCGCCGACTCCGTAAGAAACTGCAGAAGGATCCGCTTCTTCTTGGCGCCGATAGCCTTTTTCAGTCCGATCTCCGAGGTACGCTCGGTGACGGACACCAGCATGATGTTCATAACGCCGATGCCGCCTACCAGCAAAGAGATGCTGGCAATCCAGATCAGCTGGGTGTTGGTGGACTTGGACATGCTCTGCAGCTTCTGAGCCTGTTCAAGCATATCCTGGCTTCGGTAGTCGAATTCGGAGTTATCCGGATCCTGAATCTGCTTATCCGTCAGCAGATCCGCCGCCGCCTTGCCCGCCTGGGTCATGGTATCCGTGTCTTTGACCTTAATGGCCACGTTCTGGGGTTCGTCAAACTGGTACGCCGTGGGCCAGGTCGTGATGGGCATGTAAATACAGCCGCTGGAGGTATTGGCGTACATGTGGTAGTCGCTAAGGGAATTGATGGTGGGTGCGAATTCCTCAGAAAGGGCCACCACGCCCACAATGGTAAATACCTCCGACTGGATCTCCATATTCTTGCCCACCGGGCTTTCCCCGCCGAACAGGTTTTTCACAACATTGGTATCCACCAGCAGCACCTTCCGGAACTGGTCATAGTCTCGCTGGGTAAATCCCCGGCCCTGTTTCACCTGATAGCCGTATACGCTCAGGTAATTGCTGTCGATGCCGTAGATCTCCCCCTGGTACTCCGCGTTCAGGTAGTAGACCATGTTGACGTAGTTCCGAGAATTGTACAGCGACACCTTCTCCACGCCGTCGATCTGCTCCAGCTCCTGCCGGGTCTCCTCGGTGATGGTGCGAACCCCGCTGGGGATGGGATTCCAGCTCATGTCGTAGGAATACCCGCTTTGGTTCAGATTTACAGTAACCACATTGTTGCCCGCGCCGATCAGATTTTCCTTGATCTGCTCGTTGGTGCCCTGAATGGTGGATACAATGGTGATAATGGCCGCGATGCCGATGATGATGCCCAGCATGGTGAGCACGCTGCGCATTTTATGGCTCCAAATGCCCTGGAAGGCAAGCCGAATATTCTCAATCATGGAATGCCCTCCTTAGTAGTTTTCATATAGCTCGGAAACATCGCCGTCTACCGCCGCCGCGCCCTCTTTCACTTCCTTGCCGTAGGGGAAGGCGACCATATCTTCCGCAGTCAGGCCGCTGAGGATCTCGGTATAGCTGCCCCAGAGAGATTTGCCGGTGGTCACATAGCGCTTCTCCAGCTTGCCGTTTTCACCAAGCAGATACACAAAGCTCTGGCCCTTCTCGGTGCGCAGGAAGGGATTTTGCAGGTAGATGCCGTTTTCGCTTGTTCCGGCGGAATAGGTCACGCTGGCATACTGTCCGGCCTGAAGATCGGCGGTTTCATCCACGAATACGGTAAAGGGGTAGTAGGTGGTATTGGGGTTGCCCATGCCGTTCCAGTAGCCATCCGCGCTGGGGAAGTCGCCCATGGACTCCACCGTTCCGGTGTAGACCATGCCTGTATTCCAGTCGTTGACGGTGACTTCCTGGCCGATGACCATCTTTTCCTTCTCCAGTTCGCTGATGCTGCAGCTGATGTAGAAGCCGCCGCCGCCGGAGACCTTCATAATCGGCTGCTGGGTCTGCTTGGCCTCTTCTTCCGTCAGCAGGGAGACCACCTTGCCGTCAATGTCCGCATAGACATTGCCGTCGCTGACCTCCGTCTGCATGATCTTATAGTCCGCTTCCGCCATCTTGATCTCGAATTCCAGTTCCTTGATTTTCTTCTCCTGCTCGCTGCGCATCTGGGCGATCTGGGCGGCGGTGTAGCCGCTGCCGAAGTCGATCTCAGGCATCTGGGTATCGTACTCATCGTCAGACTGGATCAGGGTATGATCCGGAATGGCGTTGGCGTTGAAGAACTGGAACCGGAAGCCGCCGGAGATGGTTCCGGAAACATGGAAGCCCTGCCACAGGGTTCTGCTTCCCAGGGACATATTTCCATCGGTGATCTTGAAGATCACATAGTAGTTGGTCACTTCAATAGGCTCCGGATCATCGGGCTGCTCCGAGGAGGCAGAGGCGCTGGAAGGTGGCTGCTGCGCGCTCTGGCTCTCTGTATTGTCCTGTTCTGCAGGCTTCGAGGGCTCAGAAGGCTCAGAAGGCTCCAAAGGCGCTGAGGGTTCCGAAGGCTCAGAAGGCTCAGAAGGCTCAGAAGGCTCAGAAGGTTCAGAAGGTTCAGAAGGTTCAGAAGGTTCAGAAGGTTCCGAAGGCTCCGAGGGTTCCGGCTCCACATTGGCATTCTGGTAGGAGGAAGCTACCTGCCGCAGCGCTTCCAGCAAGCTGGCATCCACAGAGGTGCCGCTGTTCAGCCAGCAGATCAGGGACTTTTCCTGGGAGCTGCCGTCATACGCCTGATTTTTAGAAACCTGGTAAGGATCTGTCAGGGCCATGCCGTAATCCGTGTCCTCATCCACATCCGTTTCCGGATAGGTGGGGATCACCATAGGCTTCATGGCCTTGATCTGCCGCAATTCCTTTTCCGCGTCCTCCAGCTGCAGCTTCAGCTTTTCTACAGCCAGCCGCTTGCGCTCCAAAGCCAGGTCGTCCAGGGTTGTGTCAAAGGTCATAAGTATGTCGCCTTTTTTTACCATATCTCCCTGGGCTACCTTGATCTCCGTGACAGTCTGGGTGGTGGACAGGAAAACCGTCTGGATCTTATCAGTGGTCACGGGGCCGTAGCTTTCCTGGGAATCTCCCCAGTATTCCGTCATACCCACCTGTTCAAAGGGAAATACCTTGATGGGCTCCTTATTGCTCTGACGGACGCCCACAAAAATTCCAACACCTATGGCGATTACCAGTACCAGGGAGGTAACGGCAAGGATGATCTTTTTCTTTTTTGCCAATTTAATCTTCTTCATCTTCACCGCCTCCCATCTTTACAAGATTTCCATCTGTCCGCAGTTCTCCGTCCAGAATGTGATAGGTCTTATCGGCGCAGGCGGCAATGCCCGGCTCGTGGGTGATCATAATGATGGTCATCCCCTCGTTGCTGAGCTGGCGGAAGATGTCCATGATCTGGTTGCCCGCCTTGGTATCCAACGCGCCGGTGGGCTCGTCAGCCAGCAGCAGATCCGGCTTTCCCACCATGGCCCGGGCAATGGCAACCCGCTGGCACTGACCGCCGGAAAGCTGGTTGGGAAAGAAGTCCATCCGGTCCTCCAGCCCCACAGCCTTCAGGGCTTCCGCCGCCCGTTCCCGGCGCTCCTTCAAAGAAACGCCGCCGTAAAGAAGAGGCAAGGCCACATTGTCCAGGGCGTTGAGCCGGGGCATCAGGTGGAAGCTCTGGAACACAAAGCCCAGATGCTTATTGCGCACATCCGCCATGGCGTCGTCGTCCAGGTCCCGCAAATCCTGGCCGTCCAGGGTATAGCTGCCGGAGGTAGGCACATCCAGACAGCCGATAATATTCATCAGGGTGGTCTTGCCGGAACCGGAGGGGCCCATAATGGCAAGGTACTCTCCCTTTTCCACCGTCAGGTTCACATTCTTCAGCACCCGCACCGGCTCCTTGCCCTGCTGATAGTCCTTGCAGATATTGGTCAGCTCTACAATGGCCACTTACGCCACCCCGCTTTCCTCAGGAGCCGCTTCCTCCTGGGACGCCTCCTTGGTTTCCTCCCGGGTGGTGGGAGCGCCCTCCTGGCAAAGCTCGGGATCCGGGAAGGCAATGTAGTCCTCTTCCGTCAGCCCTTCCAGGATCTCATATGTATCCATCATGGGGTTGTACTCGCCCAGGATCACAGTCCGCTTTTCCAGCTTGCCCCGCTTCTCCGCCCACACGTAGGCAGAGCCGTCCTCTTCATAGCAGAAGAATGTAGCGCTGATGGCAGGGCCGGCGGGTTCGCCTTCCTCCGCTTCCACTTCCAGGTATACATGCTGCCCCAGGATCAGGCCCTCGGAGCTGTCCAGTTCTACATAGAAGGGGTACTTGCTGGAGGAAGTCATTTCGTCAGCGGTACTGCCGTAATACCGGTCGTTTTCGCTGCCCTGGCTGGGATTCTCATAGTCCACCAGGGTAACGGTTCCGGACCAGGTGGTTTCCCCGCCGGTGCGGGCGAGGATTTTCATCCGGGTGCCTTCCACAATGCCTCCCCGCTGCAATTCGCTTAAGGTGCCCTTGATCCGGTAGGAGCCTGCCTGCTGGATGGAGATGTAAGGCAGGGGGTTTCCGTAATTGTCCGTACCATTCTCATTGATGGACTGCACCCGGCCCTTGACCGGAGAAACCACCGTGGCATTGGCCAGCAGCGTCTCAGAGTTGGCTACTTCCGTCTCCTTGGTCTTAACGTTCAGTTCCGCCTCTTTCAGATCCACCTGGATGGACTGGATCTCAATGGTATATTGGAGCTTGTCCGCGGTGCCTACCCGGTTCCGATCCGCTTCCAGATCCTTGATCTGCTGGTTGTAATTCTCGATGCTCAGCTTCAGCTGCTCCAGTTCCAGCCGCTGCTTGTCCAGGGTCAGCTGCAATTCGTCGGTATCGTAGGAGAACAGGGCCTGGCCTTCCTCCACATTGTCTCCCGCTTTTACCAGCACCTCTTTAATAGTCTTTTCCGAATCCTTCTGAATCTCGGTCACGTTTTCGGAAACCACCAGGCCGGCAAACCGGTCGCCGGGGGCAATTCCGCCCAGGTTCGCCAGATCCGCCACGGACTGAACGTACACCGCTCCCTCATCGCTGCCGCACCCGGCGCAGCAGAAGGTCAGACACAGGATCAGTGCCCAGGTCAGCCATTTTTTCACATTCATAGCTTCGTCCTCCATTTGTCACAATTGTATCTTTTTGTAACTTACATTATATGTGTTTCGCCCGTAAGAATCAACCTCACAAACATTAAAGTTTGCTTAAATTATCTCCCCCCAGACGGCAAAAGCCCCGCACTGTTCGCGCGGGGCAGTGGGATCGTATTTCAAGGGAACGACACATTATTCTTCTACGTATACCAGACCGCAGGCGTTGGCGCCGATGTGGCTGCCGATGGCGGCGCCTACGTTGATAATCCGCTCTTCCGGCACATCATAGCCCGCTTCCCGGAGCTTCTGGGCCAGGGCCTCTCCGTTGGTACGCACGTGGGTGTACATGACATATATGGGAAATTTCTTATCCGGCTTCTGCTGCTCCGGCCGCTTGCGCAGCTGCTCCATACCTTTGCGCATTCCCATGGCCTTGGCCGGAACCTCGATGCCTCCATCGGGCGCTACCCGGATAATGGGCTTGACCTGGGCCAGGGTGCCCAGCTTGTACACCGTATGGTTGATCCGGCCGCCCCGGTACAGATATTCCAGGGTGTCGATGCAGGCATACAGCACGATCCTGTCCCGAAGCACTTCCAGTTCCGCCACGATCTCCGGCGCGGACTTTCCTTCATCCCGCAGCTTTGCCGCATGCTCCACCAGCAGCCGCTGGCCGCCGGTAGCGTTGCGGCTGTCCACCACGAAGCTGTCGTCCGCTCCCACCGCCTCCTTGGCCATCATGGCGCTTTGACAGGTTCCGCTGAGCGCAGCGGCCAGGGTGATATAAATCGCCTGATCTCCTGCCTGAACCGCGTCCTGGAACACCTTCGCCAATTCTGTCAGGGCAGGCTGGGCCGTTTTGGGGAATTCCTCCGTGCTCTCCAGCTTCCGGTAAAACTGCTCCTTGCTCAAATTCACGTTTTCCTGGTACTCTTCCTCACCAAACATCACCTTCAGAGGGATGCAGGTAACGTTCCACTTTTCGTATTCCCAGGGCTCCATGTCCGCAGCGGAGTCGGTGATAATTCTGACCACGCGTTGTCTCCTTTCAAACGTTTGCTTGGATAGTTGCGGCAATCTTGCTTTTCACATAGTTTGCCAGTTCCACAGTGCTCATATCCTTGTATTCCTCATAAGAAATGGCAGGCAGATAGTGGATCTGAACGGTAAGGGGCTTGCTCCCCTTCTGATCCAGCACCTTAAAGCAGTCGATCAGAGCCACAGGCACCACAGGGCACTTGCTCTTGGTGGCGCAGCGGAAGCTGCCGGAGTGGAACTCGCCCATTTCATTGCCCACCTTACTCCGGGTGCCCTCCGGGAAGATGAGGTAATTCCTGCCGCCCTTGACCTCCTTGATCACGTTCTGGATCACGGTGAGCGATTGGCGCACATCCTCCCGATCCATGGCAAAGGACTTGGTGCACAGGGCGATCTGGTGAAGGAAGGGAATGTTGTACAGTTCCTTTTTCAGTACCGCGCCCAGAGGATTATCGCAGGTGACCGCGATGGCCAGCACGTCAAACATCCCCTGGTGGTTGGCATAGAGCATAAAGCCGTTTTCCTTGGGGATATTCTCTGTGCCGTAAACCCGCAGATCAACATTGCCTCCCTTGACCGCCCGCTTCAGGATGTACTGGATGTGGCGGTATTTTTCCTCCTCCGGATATTCCTCGGTGTGCTTGGCATAGCGGCACAGCTTGATCCAAGCTCCCGGCACGATCCACAGGTTTTTCAGCACCATGGTTGCGATACGGTTCATTGGCTTCTCCCTCGCTTGATGTAATAACGAGGTTAGTATACCATGGCAAATTGTAAAATTCAATTCCAATTTTAAGGAACCTCCGGCCCGGCCCGCAGATCAAAAGACGGAGAAATTCTGTAGGCGTGTTTTCTCGGATTTTAGCGAAAACAAATGGCCTCCGCGTTGCCGCGAAGGCCATTTTTCCGGAAGAATCTTAAGAAATCCATAACGAAACCGGGAAGATCTCACGCTTAAAAATTCGGCTCAGCTTCAGAGGATTTCTTGGAAGATTCCTTACATTGTTTGAAACGCTTTATCCCTTGACCGCGCCGCTTACGCCTACGGAGTAATACTTCTGGGTCGCCAGGAACAACGCGGCGATGGGAATGGAGATGATCACCGCGGCCGCCGCGAAGGCGCAGAACCACTGGTCGATATACTCCTGCTCCAGCATCTGGTACATGCCCACCGCCACGGTGTAGTAGTCCTTGTTGGGGCCGCACAGCACCTTGGCCAGCATGAAGTCCTTGAAAGGACCGGCAAAGGAGGTCAGCAGGGTGTAGACGATGATGGGCTTGCTCAGCGGCATGATGATGTGCCGGAGCACCTGCCACCTGGTAGCGCCGTCCAGCATGGCCGCTTCATCCAAGGCGATGGGAATGGTATCAAAGAAGCCCTTGGCGATGTGGTATCCCACGCCCGCGCCGCCGGCATACACGGCAATCATGGCCACCCGGAGCATGGGGCCGTTGGTCCAGCCCAGCATTTTGAAAATATAGTAGTTTGCGATCATGGACATGAATCCGGGAAACAGGTTGATGATCATCGCGATGCTCATCAGCCTCTTTCTGGAACGAAACCGGAGCCGGGACAGGGTATAGGCCACCGATACCACAAAGAAGGTGGACAGCAGGCAGTTGGCAACCGCGATTATAACCGTGTTCAACAGCATCTGGGAGAAATTGAACACAGAAAAATCCGTAAACAGCTTTACATAATTCCGCAGGGAATAGACCGTGGGGAAAAATGTGGAGCTGTAGGATCCCTGGGTTCCCCGGAAGCTGGTGAGCACAACCCAGAAAATGGGAATCAGCCAAATGAAAGCCAGCACAGCCAGCAATCCGTGGGCAAGCCAAACGGCGACCCGCTTACGCAGCGGCTTTGGGGGTTGCTTCGCTTTGTTGTTCATCTGAATGCCTCCTCGTTCTTATAGGAGCCGCTGTAGCGGAACGTCAGGAGCGAAACGACGCTCAAGGTCACGAAGGTCATAATGCCGATTACCGCGCCCACATCGTAATACTGATTGTCGATAGTCAGCTTATACAGCCAGGTAATCAGCAGATCCGTGCTGCCCGCCGTAGACTCCACCGCCCGGGGCAAGCCTTCGGACGTCAGGAAGATCGTATTGAAGTTGTTGATATTCCCGGTGAAGGACGTAATGAGGTAGGGGGTGGTAACAAACAGCATGTAGGGCAGGGTGATTTTATAAAAGGTCACCACAGGTCCGGCTCCGTCCACCTTCGCGGATTCATACAGTTCCTGGGGGATGTTTTGCAGGATCCCGGTGATTTGCAGCAGCACATAGGGCACGCTGACCCAGATATTAATCAGAATCACCGTTACTCTGGACCAGGTGGTCTCCGTAAAGAAGGGCAGCGGACTATCGATCAGCCCCATGTTTTGCAGCAGCACATTGATTGCGCCGGTGGGCTGAAGCATCTGGCGGATAATCAGCAATGTAACAAAGTGGGGAACCGCCACCGTCAGCACGAAGCAAAACCGCCAGAACTTTTTGGAACGGACTTCTTTCCAGTTGATAAGAAGGGCAAGAAGCATTCCCAGAATATAGTTGGAAAAGGTCGCCACCACGGCCCACACCAGCGTCCAGCTCAGAACCGACCAGAAGGTTTGACCCAGGGAACTGTTTAAGTCCACCATCCGCTTGAAATTATCCAAGCCGACCCAGTCGAACAGCACCAGCTTGTTATCCAGCACGCTGTAGTTGGTGAACGCCATGCTGGTCATAAACAGCAGGGGCAGAATGGTAAAGACCAGGACGCCCAGTATGGGCAATGCCAGCAGGGAGATGTGCAGCTTCTGATCCAGCAGATCCCTCACTTCCCTGCGGAAAGAGGGGACGGTTTTCCCCCGCTTGTACAAACACTCCGCCTGATAGGCGCATTTTACGGAAGCGCGGATCAAAAGCACGGCGCATATCACGATGGCAAGGGTCACAATACCGTAGAGCAGAATGGTCAGGGAACGATCTCCATCCACATACTCAAAGATGCTTTTTTCCTCGTTCCATATTTTCTGCTGCTCCATGTCTCCCAGGGTGATCAGCTTGCTCAGCCTTTCAACGCCGCTGGTAATCATGTAGTAAATGATCGCGGCCTCTGCCGCCAGGAAAAGCGCTGCCTTGGCGAATTGCTTTCTGACCAGACAGCCCCATCCCCAGATCACCGCCGACAGAGCGACCATAGCTGAGCCGTTTTTCAGGGCGGCCAATACGGTGATCTGCGTATCCAGCGGCACATTGTTTTTCTTAAACATATCTGACGCCCCTTAATCGGTTGGATTATTCGATGCCGGAGGAGTTGGCAGCGACGTTGAAGGCTTCCGTCTTTTCCGCCGCGTTTTCATGGGTCACAACGCCGTCCCGGATTTCCAGGCCCATGCTTTCAGCGGGGGTCCAGAAATAGGCGAACTCCGTAAAGCAGCTGCGGGGAAGCGCGATCTGCTCGATGGTCTGGGCGTCCACACTGCAAACCGGGTCATCCTGTACTTCGGTAATCAGCTGATTCTCACAGGGCACGTAGCCTCTGAGCTCATAATGGGCCTTCTGGCCTTCGTATCCCGCCAGGTACATAGCCAGATTCAGCGCAACCTCAGGATACTGGGTGGTAGACTTCACGCCCACGGCTTTGGCGGAGGTGAAGGGTCTGAGCTGGGTGTCCACGCCGTCGATCTTCACGGTGGGAAGCATGGCTACGCCGTAATTTTCACCCAGGATCTCCTCCGTCTGAGCGGCCTGCCAGGTGCCGCACACATAGGCGTCACAGTTTCCTTCCCGCATCATGGCAATGGCGTCGGAAGGAGAGGCAACGATAAAGTTCTCATTCTTCACCAGATCAACCAGGCAATTGGTCACGGCGATGCCCTTCTTGCCGCCAAGCTGAATGCCGGCTTCCCGGTCGGTGCCGTCCTCACCAAAGAAGGTGCAGCCATTGGCGATGTAAAACGCGGCGTTGTAGAAGCCGTCCGTCAGGGGATACGCCACCTTGCCCTTTTCCAGCATCACGTCCAGAGACTTCACATCTTCCTCGGTAAACACGCTCTTATCATAGTACATAAAGTATGTATTGGTGGTCATGGGAATGCCGTACAGACCGCCGTCATACACCAGACAGTTTACCAGCGCCTCGGGGTAGTTGGCGTATACATGCTCCAGATACGTGCCGCCCCACTCCATCAGGCTGCTGGCCTGACATAGGTTCTCCAGTCCGGTGGAGCTGTACAGGAACACGTCCGCCGCGGCGTCCACATCCTGGGGAACCAGCTTCTTGGCGTCGGACTCGGTGCACACACCATACTCAAACGTGATGTCCCACTCCGGATGCAGCTCGTTGAACTGATTGCACATGGTAATCAGCCACTCGCCAAGCTCCGGGTTCTGGTCCTCGGAGGGACTCCAAACCTTCAGGGTGACGGCCTGAGGCTCCGCAGCGGCATCCGTCTGGCTGTCCGCGCCGCTCTCCGTGCCGCTCTGCACCTGGGTGGCATCGCTGCCGGAAGCTTCCTGCCCACAGCCGGCCAGCATGCCCAGGAGCATAACCACCGCCAGAAACAATGCGAAAATCTTCTTGCTCATAATGTTTCTCTCCTTTTTATTTATTTTCCGAAACATAATTTTACTGTTTCGGTTACTTCAACCAAATCATATCACCAGTTTTTTCATATGTCAAGTAATAATATCTAATAAAAATAGAAATCTTCTTGATTTTTCTCCTACCTCTGTGCTATAATAGGAAAAACTAACAAAAATCTCTGTTTCTGTTTCGTTCAGTGTTTCGGAAACAACCGATTAGGAAGGAATGCGCCATGAAAACCAACTACCATACCCACACCCAACGCTGCCTCCACGCCCAAGGCACCGAGGAAGATTATATCCGCGCCGCCCTGGAGGCCGGCGTTTCGGTTCTGGGCTTTTCCGACCACGCCCCCTTTCCAGACAAGGATTACGGCCTGCGAATGCCTTACGAGGAATTAGACGATTACTTTTTTACGCTGGAACGGTTGGCAAACACCCACGCTTCTGATATAATAATCAAAAAAAGCCTGGAGATCGAGTACCTGCCTCAATACACGTCCTACTATGAAGCGCTCTGGGAAACCTATTCCCCGGATTACCTCATCCTGGGCGAGCACTTTTTCCTGGATGATTCGGGGAGGTTCTATAACATCACCACCCAGGCAGAGGATACGTCGGTGTACCTGCTCTACGCCCGGGCAGCGGCCCAGGCCATGAAAACCGGCTATTTTCAGATGATCGCCCATCCGGATATTTTTGCCATGAGCCCCTTTGCCTGGGATCGCAACTGCGACGCCGCAACCGACCTGATCCTGGAAGCCGCGGCCGAAACCGGCACAATCCTGGAATTCAACGCCAACGGACTGCGCCGGGGCATCCACGATTACCCCGACGGCCGCCGCCATATGTACCCCCACCCGAACTTCTGGAAGAAGGTACCCGGC
The DNA here is from genome assembly GCA_944385535.1 of uncultured Oscillospiraceae bacterium. Lineage (GTDB taxonomy): Bacteria > Bacillota > Clostridia > Oscillospirales > Oscillospiraceae > Faecousia. The sequence goes on along the minus strand of CALWXR010000003.1, from coordinate 34,683 downwards.
TCCGGTATCCCTGTGATCATCGGCTCCGACTGCCATTCCCCCACCCAGGTCTGGGACGAGTGCATGCACCAGTCACAAGCCATTTTACAAACCCTGGGGATCTGCCCGATTACCCTTTTGGAGGACGGATCCAGCCAATTCTGACGAAGCATTGGAGGAACCCATGAATATTCGAGACATTGCCCGACTGGCCGATGTGACTCCGGGCACCGTTTCCAAGGTGCTGAACAACTATCCGGATATCAGCGAGGCCACCAAACGGCACGTTCTGAAAATCATCGAGGAAAATCAGTATGACCCCAAAGCCAATGTCCGTTCCTCCAAGGCAAGCAGCGACACGCCCCGAATCGGGCTGGTGGTGGAGGGCGTCTATAACGAGCTGTACAGCATTTTGCACCAGACTCTGTCCATTCGGATTCACAACGCGGGGTATACCATCATTTCCTTTAACGACAACTTCTACGTGCAGAATAAGGCCGAGAAACTGGGGGAGCTGCGGGTCCAGATCGAGCGGGACAAAATCTGCGCCCTGGTATATATCGGCGGGAATTTCGAATCCGTCCCCCAGGAGGACTTTCGCGCCCTGCCCTGTCCGGTGATTTTTGTAAATACGGTTCTGCCCTTTCACACCGGCGCGCCCACCTATTCCAGCGTACAGGTAAGCCATTTTGAAACCGCCTACGCCCAGATGCAGTATTTAATCAGCAGCGGCCATCGGAATATTTGCACCGTAATCTCCTCCTTTGCGGACAACAGCGTATACGGCCTGCGAACCAACGCCTACCAAGCCGCCCTGCGCAGCAGCGGCTTAGAGCATAATCTTTCCCATTTTCTGGAGTGTCATTATCGCAGCGACATTGTATACCAGCAGCTTCCCATATTTTTGCGGGATCATCCGGAAATCACCGCCATTTGCTGTCAGGCAGATGTGATGATTCCCGGCATCCTCCGCGCCATCCATGACACGGGGAAAATCCCGGGAAAGGACGTGGCCGTCATCAGCTTTGACGGGTTGGACAGCACGGGATTTTCCATTCCCTCGGTAACCACCTTCGCCCAGCCTGTAAGCGACATGCTTCAGTTTCTGGATAAGCTTTTGTTCCAGCTGATCAGCAAGGAGAGCCCCCACCAGAATATCACCTTCCGCCCGACCTTTCTTCAGCGGGAATCCTGCTAAGCGTCCCGCCAATACCATACCGGATCTCAAAATACAAAAGAATCTCCATGGGGGCGGGGAAAGCACCCCGCGGGTTCAATCATCCGCTTGCTTCTCGAACAAATTGCCCAACTTGGCATGCCAAGTTGGGCAATTTGCATAAGGCATTTTGTTGAAGGCGGTGGGCGTCCTCTTATTCGGGAAGCAGATCCCGCACCGCTTCCAGCAGATCCTGGGCGTCCTCCCGATCCACGGTGACGGTGGCCTCTTCGTTCAGCATCACGATGCAGTCGGTGCTGTTGTAGGGATAAAAGGCAAGCGTTACCAGGCTGTAGTCCTGCTGATCCCGGTGAATAGAGAATGTGATCCAGGGTGTTCCCTCCGGCTGAAGGCCGGAAGCATAACCGCTGCTGTCCATATCCGTCAGGCTTTCCAGCGTGGAACCAAACTCTGTTTCTTCCCCATCCAGCGTCCATTGGGTCTGCTGGGTGGTGCTGCCTTCCTCATCCGTCACTTCCTGGGTCTGGCGGATCAGGGTATAATCCTGTCCGTCCAGGGTTACGGTGACGCTGTCCACCGTATCCCAATCCAGCTTGATTACCTCATCCGGCCGCAGGTCCGCGTAGGTGGAATACATCAGGGTATTGCGCAGCTGGCTGTCTACCTGATAGACCATGTTGGAGCCGGCCAGCCGGACATAGCACTGATCGTCCTTTTCACTGCCCACCTCCACGGTAAAGGCCTTCTTGCCGCCGTCGTAAACCGTGGCCTTCACCGAAGGATCGTCCAGCCCATACTGGGCAAGATCCTGGGCGTTATAGTCCACGCACTGGGCAAGGTTCAGATCCGTCACCATGGAAATCAGGCTCTGGGTCAATTCCGTATCCAGCGCTTTGTCCCCCAGGAACCACACGTATTCATCGGAATAGGCCTTGCCGCTGGCTTCCTCATAGACAAGGCGGTAGCTGCTTTCCTCCGTCTCCACCAGCATGCCGGAGAGGGATTCCACCTGGGGCACGGTCTCGGTTTTCAGAATATCATACAGCCCATAGCTGAAGGATTCCAAAAGGCCGCTGTCCACCAGATAAACGTTGCCGTCCCCGTTGGAGAAATACCGCTCTCCCCCCACCGCAGTCTCGTGACCGATGGACAGGGTATGGGTCTCATCCGTGGTCACCGTCACCACGCACACCGGTACTTCCAGACCGTATTGATCCAAGTCGTCGGTGGTTCCCAGGTTTCTGGAAGCCTTCACCTCCGCTAAGCTTTCCAGCATGGCGTCCAGATAGCTTTCCTCCACCGGGAACGTCGGATCGTCCTCATAGACCCAGCCGTCTTCCCCGGCAGTGAAGGAGATTTCCTCGCTGTAATCCCAGCCGATTTTCGTCACGGTGTCTTTATCCAGGGTAAACACCACCGTGGAGGTGTCCTCCTGAACCTCCTGCTCCTGGGTGTACAGGCTCACCGCCGCCGTGGCGGCAATGAGCACCGCCAAAACCAGCAGCAGGGACAATAATTTCTTTGATCGCTTCATCTGCGTTTCCTCCTGACCCAAATCACCAATCCCGCCGCCAGATATCCCGCTGGGATCAGGCCCACCACCAGCACCGTCAGCATGGAAACCGTGCTGCTGCTCATGGTCAGGGTCTCACTGCTCAGGGACTTGGCGTGGATGGAGATGCCGCTTTCCTCCCCGTCGCACAGATAGTTCAGCGCATTAAGGAAGAAGTCCTGGTTGCCGCCGGAGACCTGGGCGTTGGTCTGCTCATCCACCAGCGCGGAAGAGGATACCCAGACAATATCGCTGGTGATCCCGTCATCCACCGTATCGGTGATGGCTACCGCCAGGGCAAAGGGGCCGTCGGCATCCCCCTCTTCCTTTTCATAGGTGCTCATCTCGTACCCCGCCGCCTTGGAGAAGGAGGCGTCCGAGGTGGTCAAAAGCTCCGATACGGTCAGGGTATCCCGCAGGTTTTCCTGTACGATCAGGCCCTGGGCAATGGGCAGAAGCACATAGTACCCGTTCTCATTCAGAGGCGAGGTAATGGTGTGGGAACCGATGTCCGGCAGCAGATAGTAGGGCATGCCCCAGACATAGTGGTTCTGATCTCCCTCCACCACCACGCCGGTGGCCGTGGTAACGCCGTAATAGGCCATCAGTTCTTCCAGGTTGGTCAGATTCCCCTCCTGAGGCGGATCGGTAATCAGCAGCAGATTGCCGCCGTTGCCCAGATACTCCAGAAGCTTGTCCTTTTCCTCCTGAGAAATATCGCTTTGGGGGGTGTTGATAAGGATGCAGCTGGCGTCCTCCGGCACCGTCTCCTGGGTCAGCAGGGACAGCTGCTCCAGATCGATGTTTTCATCCTCCACAGCGGAAGAGAAGGTACTGCTCAGGTCCGCCTCTCCGTGACCCGTCAGCTGGTACACCTTGGGAAGATCCTGGCTGACCACATAGTCAATGGCGCTGGTGATCTCATTTTCACCATAGAACGACCAGTTCGCAACCCCGCTATAATAATAGCTGTAGTAGTCCAGCACAAAGATATCGTTGTAATCCACATACCGGTACCGCTCTCCGGACTCCACGATCAGGCTGTTTTCCGTGAAGGAGTCGGTATACTGCTGGGTAAAGGTGGGATTCACATCCGGATCCTTTTTGATCACCCGCACCTGGTCGCTGAGGGATTTATACTGATCCAGCAGCGATTCAATATACGCCTCTTCATAGCCGTTTCGCACCACCCAGTAGATGGTGACCTCCTGCTGAAGTCCCCCTACCAGCTTCTCCGTCTGTTCCGACAGGGTAAACAGCCGGTTGGAGGTGGTGTCGATCTGGGTAAGGCTCGCGGGCAGGGCGGCGGCAAGCATATTCACCACAACGGCGATGGCCACTACAATGGCAGCGGCGGCCACGCTGTATCCACCCACCCGGAAGGAGCGGGTGGTGAAAGAGGCGGCAATGTTCTTGACGCTGAATTTGGGCGTTTTCATTCACTCCACCTCCGCTTCTCCATAGATTGCACGCTGAAAAACAGGAACACGCCGCTTACCGACAGATAGTAGACAATGGCGGTCAGATCAAGCACCCCGTTGACAATGGCGTAAAACCGCTCAAACAGGCTCAGCTGGGAAATGATCTCCGGGAACAGCCCCTCAAATCTGGAGGAATCCCACAGATACAGTCCAATGAGCCCCGCTTCCAGTACCGCCCCAAGGCCAAAAGCGAACACGCCGCTTTTGGTCATGAGATACACCACCAGACACACAAGCAGGATCACCACCGCCAGCGACGCCAGGGAAGCGTAGGCCGTGGAGGAAGCGAAGCCGGAAAGATCGGAAATAAAGTAGTTGCACAGCATCACCACAAAGCACAGTCCCGCCGCCACCGCCTGGCTTTCCGTTACCGAGGAAATATACACGCCCAGAGCAATGAGCGCGGCCCCCAGGCAGAAGAAGCCGAAAATGGCGCTGTAGGATCCGGCCAGATTCACATTGCCGTAGGCGCTCAGGATCAGGGGATACAGGCAAACGATCAGCATGGGAGCCGCGAATACCGCAAGCAGTGCGAAATACTTGCCCAGTACCACCTGGGTCATGGTCAGAGGCAGGGAGTACAGCAGCTGATCGGTTTTCTGCCGCCGCTCCTCCGCCAGCACCCGCATGGTCAGGATGGGCACGATGATCAAAAATACAAAGCTCATGCTGCCCAGTACATACTCGAAATTGACCGTGGCATTTTGCAGATTGTAGACCATCACATAAATGCCGGTAAACAGCAGCAGAAATCCGCCGAACACATAGGCGGTCATATTGCTGAAGCAGGAAGAAAGCTCATGCTTGAATACCGCTCTCATTTCCCATCCTCCTTTTCCCCGTTGGTCAGTTCCATAAACACATCCTCCAGGCTGGCCCGGGTGGTGGTCATGCGCAAAATGGGCTTTCCCGCCTTGCTGAAAGCAAAAAACAGCTCCCGACAGACCGCGTTCCCCTTCGACTGGTCGGATTGCAGCTTAATAAAGCAGCTTCCATCTCCTAAGTCCCGCAGACTGGCCACCTGTCCCAGGGTCACGTCAGCAAGGATCCGGCGGATCTCCTCCTCCGTGCCTTCCGCCACCAGCTCCACGGTATTGGTTCCGGCAAACAGCCGCTCTAAGTTGTCAGGTGTATCGCAGGCCACCAGACGTCCCTTGGAGATAATGAGAATGGTCTGACACACCGCCTGCACCTCAGAGAGAATATGGCTGGACAGAATGACCGTGTGCTCCTTGCCCAGCTGCCGGATCAGATCCCGGATCTCAATGATCTGCCGGGGATCCAGGCCCACCGTAGGCTCGTCCAGAATGATGACCTCCGGATCGCCCAGGATGGCCTGGGCAATGCCTACCCGCTGCTTATAGCCCTTAGACAAATTGCGGATCAGCCGATCCGCCACATCCAGTGTGGCGGTCACGGCCATCACCCGCTCCAGTTCCTCCGGGATCTTTTTTTCCGGAATCTTTTTCGCTCTGGCCACGAAGCTCAGATATTCTCTGGGCGTCCGGTCCAGATACAGCGGCGGCTGCTCTGGCAGATAGCCGATCAGCTTCTTTGCCTGCTCCGCCTCTTCGAAGATATCGAAGCCGCCTATTTTGACCTGGCCTTCCGTGGCCGCCAGACATCCGGTCATGATGTTCATGGTGGTGGATTTGCCGGCGCCGTTGGGGCCCAGGAAGCCATAGATCTGCCCCTTTTCAATGGTAAAGGACAGATCGGATACCGCGGTATGGCTGCCGTAGCGTTTGGTCAAATGCTTTACTTCAATCAACGCAACTCCTCCTTGCTGGAAATGATCGCAATACATTATAGTCCCGCATCCTTAAGCATTCCTGAAAAACCGATGAAGGGTTTGTGAACAAACACCCCCTTATCCTTCCAGTAAAGCAGAAACACCGGGAACCGCCATTCGTCCCCAGCGTTTCTGTGTCTCACAGTCTGCCCGACGCCATGGGCAGCTGTACAAAAAAGGTGTTCCAGCCATCGGCGCTTTCCGCCCAGATCCTGCCGCTGTGTTCTTTGACGATGGATTCGGCAATGGACAGCCCCAGGCCATAGCTGTGGTTCATACTCCGGGCCTGATCCACCCGGTAAAACCGCTTGAAGATGTTTTTTAAGTCCTCTTTGGAGATGGCTTCCCCGGGGGAGGACACGCTGAGCAGGCAGCTTCCCCCCTGCCTTCCCAGCCGAACCATCACCCTGCCTGGGGAAGATGCGTACTTGGCGGCGTTGTCCAGAAGGATATCCAGCACCTGCTTTAAGTGGCTGCGGCTTCCTTTTACCAGAATCCCCGGCTCGATCCCGCTTTCCAGTTCCAGTTCCCGCTCGAAGTACACCGGTTCAAAGGGCAGCAAACCGTCCTCCGTCAGTTCGCTGAGATCCACCGTCTCAAACACCATTTTTACCGCGCCGTTGTCCACCCGCGCCAGCTCCAGCAAGCTCTCCACCAGCCCCCGCATCTGCTGGGCCATAGTCATAATGCTGTCTGTAAAGTTTTTCCGGGCCGCTTCGTCATACTCCGGTGATTGAAGCAGCTCCCCATTGGTCAGAATAACCGTCAGCGGGGTCTTTAATTCATGGGAAGCGTCCGCCACAAATTGACGCTGCTGGTTCCATGCCTGCTCCACGGGCTTGACCGCCCAGCGCGCCAGCCAAAGGCTCAGCCCCAGAAACGCGGCAAAGCTGACCAGTCCAATGGCCAGACAGGTTTTGATCAGATTTTCCATGGTGGCGATCTCGCTGGAAATGTCCACAAACGCGATGGACTGCCCGGTCAGCGTGGTTTTTTTCTGATAGCGAAGCCGGTACTCCTTCAGTATGCCGGTCTGCTCCTCCTCCTGAATGGCCTGGGCGATGGCCGCTTCCATCCGCTCGCTGTCCATCATGTCCAAGTAGCCGCTGTACACGCCTGTAAATTCCCCGCCGGCGGTAATGCTCACATAGAAGTAAGGCAGCTGCACCTGCTTCTCTGTCGGAGGGGCGAAGGGATTATTCCGGGTCTCGCTAACAGTTTTCAGCATATGCAGGCTCTGCTCTTCCAGATTCTCTTGGGTAAAATACAGAACCATGCCAAAGATCACCAGCAGCATAGCGGTGACAATGGTCATGTTGATGCAGATAAACTTGCGCCGGAGCTCTTTGATCACCCTTGCTCCACCTCCAAATGGTAGCCCAGCCGTCGGATGGCCTCAATGCGCACGTTGGAGCCGATGGCCTTCAGCTTCTTCCGCAGAAAACCCACATACACCTCCACGTGATTTTCCACCGCGTTGGAGTCATAGCCCCAGACCCGGGCCAGAATCATCTCTTTGGATACGATCCGATCCTGGGCCTGGAGCATAAACCGCATCACATCAAATTCCCGGGCGGACAGCCGCACGCTTTTGTCGCCGCATACCAGCGTGCAGGTATCTAAGTCCAAAGCCGTATTGCCGAACACCAGTTCATCCACCTGCTTTCCCTGCCGCCGGAGCAGGGCGTTGATGCAGGCAAGCAGTTCCCGGGTGTCAAAGGGCTTGGTCAGGTAATAATCCGCTCCGGCGTTCAGTCCGGAAATTCGATCCTCCACCGCGGACTTTGCGGTCAGCATCAGAATGGAGGTGGTGCACCGCTTGGCGCGAACCTGTCGGGCTACCTGGTAGCCGTTTAGCTTGGGCATCATCACATCCAGAATCAGCAGATCATAGATCCCCAGCAGGGCATATTCCGCCCCGGTCTCTCCGTCATAAGCCACTTCCACCTGAAAGCCCTTGCTTTCCAGAAGGGTCTTTAGAGAATCCGCCAGCAGCTTTTCATCCTCGATCACCAGAATTTTCATAAGGTATCCCTCCAGTTGTTGTTTTTTTCATTATAATACCATCCATCTCTTAAATAAAGCTTAAAAAGCCCCTTTCTTTTTTGTTTTCACAAAAAGTTCATAAATCACATGCTTTCCCGGGAAAATAGAAACGTTCACACTTCTTTTACAGAAAGTTTCAGGACATATTCAGTTTCAGGTGCTATTGTATTTTCAGAAAACAAACCGCGGCAACTCCGTTTCCGCAGGAAAACCATAAAAGGAAGAAAGGAAGAAAAACTATGACTGACCAATATAACAACTATCCCCCCGAGGACAACACCACATCCACACCTCCCATGTACGACCCCAACATGCCCCCCATTTACCACCATACGGAAAAGCCGAAGAAGAAAAAGCGTGGCTCTGCCCTGCGGCTGTGCGCCCTGGCTCTGGTCTTTTCCCTGCTGGGCGGCGTCCTGGGCGCCGGCGGCCTTCTCTGGTATCAGAGTCAGACTGAGGATCCGGTACAGGAAGCTTCTGGGGACGTGACCCATATGCTCATGGGCATCCGGGAAAACAGCGTGCTGGAAACCGTAGCTGTGGAAACCGGCGAGGTAATGACCGCTGCCGAGGTTTACGCCGCCAATGTAAACTCCACCGTGGGCATCACCACCTCCATCACCACCAACTACTGGGGCTTCCAGACCACCTCCGCCGCCTCCGGCTCCGGCTTCATCATCACCCAGGACGGCTATATCCTGACAAACTACCACGTGATCGAGAGCGCCGACAGCATCACTGTCTCTTTGTATGACGGCACCACCTACGACGCCCAGCTCATTGGCTATGATGAAAGCAACGACCTGGCAGTGCTGAAGGTAGAGGCGGAGGGGCTGTCCCCGGTAATCATCGGCGACTCCGACAATCTGAATGTGGGCGACAGCGTGGTCGCCATCGGCAATCCCCTGGGCGAGCTGACCTTCTCCCTCACCGCCGGTACCATCAGCGCCAAGGACCGGGAGGTGACCCTGTCCTCCAGCGTGACCATGAATCTGCTGCAAACGGACTGCGCCATCAACTCCGGCAACTCCGGCGGCGCTCTGTTTAACATGTACGGCGAGGTCATCGGCATCACCAACGCCAAGTATTCCAGTTCCTCCTCTTCCGAGGCCTCCATTGATAACATCGGCTTCGCCATCCCCATCAACAGCGTTCTGGATATTGTAGAGAGCATCATTGAAAAGGGCTATATCTCCAAGCCCTATATCGGCGTCAGCGTCCTGGACGTATCCACCCAGAGCCAGTTCTACGGCGTGCCTGCCGGTGCTGCCATCGCAGGCGTGGTGGAGGACTCTCCCGCGGCGGAAGCGGGGCTCCAGGAGGGCGACATCATCACCCAGGTGAACGACACCCAGATCACCAGCAGCAGCGATCTGAAGTCCTATATCAACGCTTCCCAGGTGGGAGATATTCTGACCCTCAGCGTCTACCGTCAGGGCAATACTCTGGAACTCACCGTCACCGTTGGCGAACAGATCCAGTCCGCCAACGCCCAGGAAGAGACTGAGCAGGTCGTTCCCCAAAGCCAGGAAAGCTACGGCTTCCCCTTCGGCGGCTTCGGCGGCCGAGGCTGATCCCGATTACGCCAACCCCCTCCCCAACGCAACGGGGAGGGGACGTTCTTATTGACATTACCTCAAAATTTTGATATAATTCCCCGGGAAATAGGGATCTCTTGTTTTTCCGGCGGCTTCCCTTTTTCCCATTTTTCCTCGTTTAAGTTGAGATCTCAACATATAATAAAGGAGCTTCCGCCATGCATCCAGTGAAAAAGGCATATTGCCGTGTATTTCAGGTTATCCTCCATATAGCCATTCCCTTTCTGCCCTACCGCAGGCCCCAGGTACTGTCCAGCGTTACGGACATCCCCGGCTGTCTGGAAAAAAAGCGTCTTTGCAATGTACTGATCGTCACCGACGGATTTCTTCATATTTCCGGCATGCTGGAGCCTTTGAAACGGGCTTTGGCGGAAGCGGACATCCGCTATACCGTCTATGACGAGGTCACCCCCAATCCCACGGTGCTGAACGTGGAGCTGGCCCGGGAACGGTACCTGCGGGAAGGCTGTCAGGCCCTCATCGGCTTTGGCGGCGGAAGTGCCATCGACTGTGCCAAGGCGGTGGGGGCCCGGATCGCCCGTCCCAAGAAAACCATCCCCCAGATGCGGGGCATCCTGAAGGTCATGCGGCCCATCCCCTATCTCATCGCCATCCCCACCACCGCCGGCACCGGCAGCGAAACCACCCTGGCCACCGTAATCACCGATGACAAAACCGCCCATAAGTTCCCCGTCAACGACTTCCCCCTGATCCCCCGGGCGGCTGTTCTCGACCCGGAAATGACCCGGTCCCTGCCCAAGCACATGACCGCAGCCACTGGCATGGACGCCCTGACCCACGCCATTGAAGCTTACATCGGCGGTTCCACCACCAGCCAAACCCGGCGGGACGCCCTGGAAGCGGCCCGCCTGATCAGCGAGAATCTGGAAAACGCCTACTCTGACGGCAACGACATGACCGCCCGGGCCAATATGCTTCAGGCGGCCTTCCTCGCCGGCGAGGCCTTCTCCAAATCCTATGTGGGCTATTGTCACGCGGTGGCCCACTCCCTGGGCGGCAAGTACCACACCCCCCATGGTCTGGCCAACGCGGTGCTCCTGCCCTACGTTCTGGAAGCCTACGGCCCGGCGGCGGAAAGAAAATGCAAAGACGTGGCCATCGCCATGCACCTGGCAGCAGACGCCACCCCCGCCCCGGAAGCCACGAAAGCCTTGATCCGGGAAATCCGCCGGATGAACGCCGCCATGGGGATCCCCGCCAAGCTTCCCGGCATCCGGGAAGGGGATATCCATCAGCTTGCCGCCTATGCGGATAAAGAAGCCAACCCCCTGTATCCCGTTCCCAAGCTGATGGACGCCGGGGAATTGGAGCAATTTTACTACGACGTAATGGAGGAACAGCCGTGAATCAAGAAAACATCCATGCCCTTGTGGAAGCCCAGCGCCGGTTTTTCGCTGGCGGCGAAACATTGCCTGTCAGCTTCCGGATCGCCGCGCTGAAAAAACTCCGCGCAGCCCTGATAGAGCGGGAAACTGAGATCGCCCAAGCCCTGTATCAGGATCTGGGGAAATCGGCGGAGGAAGGCTATATGTGTGAAACCGGCCTGGTAATCAGCGAGATCGGCTACATGCTCCGGCACATCCGCCGCTACGCCAAGGAGCAGACTGTTCCCACGCCCCTGACCCAGTTCGCCGCCCGGAGCTACCGCAAGCCCATGCCCTATGGCGTCACGCTCATCATGAGTCCCTGGAACTACCCGGTGCTGCTGACCCTGGATCCCTTAGTCAACGCTCTGGCCGCGGGCAATACCGCCGTGATTAAGCCCAGCGCCTACGCCCCTGCCACCGCCCAGCTCCTCCAGCAGCTGATCCGGGATCTGTTCCCCCAGGAATATGTAGCAGTGGTCACCGGCGGACGGGCGGAAAACGCCTGCCTGCTGGAAGAGAAGTTTGACTATATCTTCTTCACCGGCAGCAAAGCCGTGGGGCAGCTGGTGCTGGAAAAGGCCGCGGCCCACCTGACTCCGGTGACACTGGAGTTAGGGGGAAAAAGCCCCTGCATCGTAGACAACACCGCCAAGCTGGAGCTGGCGGCCAGGCGGATCGTCTTTGGAAAATTCTTAAACTGCGGCCAGACCTGCGTAGCCCCGGACTATATCCTCTGTCACGAATCTGTAAAAGACCAGCTGATCCACTGCCTGAAGGCGGAGATCCGCAGGCAGTACGGGGACGATCCCCTGTCCAATCCCGCCTACGGCAAGATCATCTCCCAAAAGCACTTTGACCGGGTAACCGGCCTGATTCAGAAAGAAAAGGTTGCCCATGGCGGAGACTTTGATCCCCAATCCTGCCGCATCGCCCCCACCCTGCTGGACAACGTTACCTGGGAGGATCCGGTGATGGGCCAGGAGATCTTCGGGCCGGTGCTGCCCATCCTCACCTTCCGGGATATGGAGTCGGTGATCCAGACGGTAAACCAGCGGGAAACGCCCCTGGCATTGTATATTTTCTCCCAGGACAAGCAGACCATCCAGGCCGTCACCACCCGCTGCGCCTTTGGCGGCGGCTGCGTCAATGACTGTGTGGTCCACCTTGCTACCAGCGAAATGTCCTTCGGCGGCATGGGAGAAAGCGGCATGGGAGCCTACCACGGAAAAGTGGGCTTCGACGCCTTCACCCACTACAAAAGCATCCTGGACAAAAAGACCTGGATGGATCTTCCACTGCGCTACCAGCCTTACTCCAAGCTGGGAGATCGGCTGGTTCATACCTTTCTCAAATAGCGGGCGTTGAATCAGCCGCATTTTGCAAATAATGTCTGCTGAGCAAGTCGTGATAGCGATTTGCCCAGCAGACATTTTATTATTAAGAAGATGCTTATCGACTTAGCTCAGCAAAGAAAAGTCATTGACTCGACTCCGCATGCTTCTGCGTGGTGACTGCCCCATCGGAAGCGGTTTCTTCTCTTTTGATAGGCGTTTTCCCCATTTCTCTCAAAGGCATTACTCCACCGGCAATGTGCCCCGCTCCCGGACAATGCTCCAGTTGTCGGCGTCGTGTACATTGTCATGTACGGAGTACCAAATATCAGGGAGGAAGGTATTACCGTTGTTTTCGGATACGTCATTTTCGTAGGAACCGAAAATGTACTGCACCGGCGCGTTTTTGGCCTCGGTGTTGATGGGATTTCCGGTGAAGGGATTCACCGGATCCTGAATCAGGCCTTCCATCGCCAGGGTGGGAACATCGGCGTTGGTCATAAAATCATCGCAGACGGTAAATTCCTTGCTGCCAAAATCCTTTACCATCAGCAACGGGATATACCACCCGATGTCGTCCCCGTTTTCCATCACCAGTTCCTCAAAATTATACAGCTTCGCGCCGTGGTCCGCCACCAGAATAATACGGGTATTGTCATATACCCCATTTTCCCGCAGATAGTCGAACCATTCTCCCAGGCGCATAAGCGACACCATATTGGCCTGGTAGTGGGTCAGGTTCCACGCGGAACTGACATTGATCCGCTTGCCGTCTACCACAAAGCGATCCTGGTTGTTTTGCTCATAATCGGTATTGTCTACATGCTGGGCCGGAATATAATCCGGCTCCTGGAGCATCATGTGCTGATGGGTGGTATCGTTGGTCATCATCAAAAGATGGTTTCCGCTTTCCTCTGTGAGATAAGTCATATTGGACATATTTACCAGAACATTGTACGAATCCATAAATGTAGAAGATATGCCATCCGCGGTATATTCATCATACATCACCTGGGTTCCGTAAAAATCTATTTCATTGTAAGAGCCGCCGTCATACAGTACTTCCTGAAACACCAGCGGCATGGATTTCATCAAGCCGTAGTAGAAGAAATTTCGTTTCCTGCTGTCAATTTGCTTTTGACTGATATCATCAGAAAAAAAGCCGTTTGTATTGTAGGCGTGAATATCCGGGTATTCCTCATAAATGGACAGATCCGGCACCCACTGGTAGTTGGCATAGACCGGGTCAAAAACAGTAACTTCAAAGTCATTTTCATCGAACAGCACCGGCATCACCTTCAGGGCTTCATTGTGCTTGGAAACCAGAGATTCCTTATCTCGCTTGTTCATTTCATAGGGTGTATATTCGTAGCCGCCAAACAGCGGCGGGGAAGCAAAATTTGTGCAGGAACCGTAGGAAACCACATTGGAATAGTAGGTAAATCCGGCAAACTGTTCTTTTAGTTCCGGTTTCTCCTGAAACAGATAGGGAATATACTGTCCCACCGCTCTGTCCAACATGATTACCACCACATTTTTACCAGTCTTGCTCATGGTAAAGTAGGGCATTCCGGCTGTCTGCGTCTGCTCCTGGCCCGGATCCCAGGCTTGACTCCCGTCGCTTTGGATCTTATATACGTTCATGCCAGACATAATACACAGGGCTATACACCCTACTGTAACGATCCTTGTCAGGTGCTTTTTCAGCACCAAAGCCAGTCCATACAGCGCGCCCGCCGCCACGACCAACACACCGGCGTTGATCAGCTGTTCCTTCATATAAAAATCCAGTCCGCTTTCAAACTGTAAGTTCACGGTGAGTATTCCCAGGTCTCTGCCGAAGCACAAATAATTCACCAGTGCGGCGCCCACTCCGATCCAAATGATCTGATCCATCAACGCCCGAACCGCAGGCTTTGCCAGCCGGTAAAATACCCCGAACCATACCACAAAGGTGCCAAAGGCAACACAAAACGAGCTTACAATATACCAAAGCAGACTATAGCCATCGCTGACCTGGGCAAACTCCTGGGGCGAAGAAGCTATCACTTCAGAGGGTATCACAGCGCCGATGAGGAGGCTGAGAAACAGCCCACCGGCCAGAAACAGCCTGGGTTCCGGCCGGACGTCAGGAAGCTTCAGCTCCAGATGGAGTTTTTCCTTTGCCGCCATATACAAAGCAGGAATCTGCAGACCCAGTCCGGCAGTCAGCAAAAAGACGAATCTGCGTAAATAGTCGGGATCGCAACTGGAAACCGTGTATACAATCAAGCCAATCCCTGCGATGCTTGCCAAAACAGCCAGAATCCTCCCCGGATTTTTCAGCTTGTAGAAAATGGTTTTCACCAGGGAAAACACATTGTTCAGCGTCCAGTAAAACACCAGCCCGGAGGGAGAGTCGTACAAAAACACCAGGAAAAACAGGGCCATGGCGTACAGCTGGATCTTAGAGCGCAGGGCGCCCCCCTTGGTAAAGATCATGCAGGAAACCAGGTTCACCGCCGTCATCACAATGGGCAGTACGTTCACAGAAATCCCGGCAACGGTCAGTAGGCCGTCGGGCCGGCTTAAGTCCTGAATGGGGCCGAAGGCCACGCCGCTCAGCAGCGTCAGCCCGGACAGGAAGTTATAGGCGGCAATGAAGAAGGGAATCTCCAAAAGCAGAGACATGGCGCTGCGCAGAACATAGGTGGGCTTATATTGGTTCTGCCGGTAATAGGTTTGCAGCATCATCACCTGTTCATCGCCCTTAAAGGTCTTTTTGATGTGCGCGATCCCGGGAGCCAGCTTGGCCTCCATTTTCTGCTCCTCTTCCTGCATGGCGTCGGCGCGCATATACAGGGGCAGCACCAGGAAGTTCATCATCAGGCTCAGGGCAATGATGGAAAGTCCCGGGTCATCCAGGAACCCGTTCGCCATCATATAGATAAACTCAAAAATAAGGGTAAGGGGCTGAAGGAGAATGGTTTGGATGATTTCAAGCAACGACATGTTCGCTTTCCTCCCCCTGGGAAATTGCCTGGTACTTGTCCATCAGATAGTCAGCGGCACGCTTCGCGCCTTCCCCGGGGAATGCCCAGGTTTCTTTTCTGACCTCCTGCCGGCCCTGGGCGTATCTGGGGTTTTCCAGACAGTCGTCGATCATCTGCTTTAACGTACCCAGGTTTTCCTCGTTCAGCTGCTGCCCGATCCGGGGCAGGGCGGAGAAGGTCCACATGGGCCTGTCCAGCCACCAGGCGTCATAGGGGCCGGTGTCAAATTGGGTGTCGGCGTAGATCACCGGCTTGTCATATACCAGGGCGAAGTCGAAGATAACGCCGGAAAAGTCGGAGATGAGAATATCCGCCCGGTTCAGCACGTCAAAATTGTCGTTGTCCCGGTTCCACTGGATCCGGTCGGAGGCGGGATACGCCGCCATCAGCTTTTCGATCATTTCCTTTTCCGAGGTAAAGGACTGGGGATGGGGGCGGATGATGATTTGGTAGCCGGTTTCCAGAAGCACATCCAGGATCTTGCCGCCGTATTTCTGGAAAATGGCGCTTTTGCCCCAGGAGGGCGCTACCAGCACGGTGCGTTCATGGGCCGGAAGGGGCTCGGCGGCGGCCAGTCTGGCGGCCATCTCGTCCATGTAGGGAATGCCCACGGTCACCGCTTCCTTGGCGGGAAGGTTCCGCTTTTTTTCCAGCGTCCGCAGATCCCTGGCCTGGTATTCGCCGGAGATCATCACCGCGTCGTAGTAGTCCAGGCCGAACATCCGGTAGGTGACCACCTCGCTGGCGGCATGGAGGATATGTACATAGTAGTCCACATTCTTGGAGCGCTTCCACTGGTACACATCCAGTCCGGGGGTGGAGGACAGCACAATGGAGGCGTTAAGAAAGTTCATTTTGGCGAAAGCCTTGTTGTTTTCTCCTATGAACTGAGCGTCCAGATGCTTCAGACCGCTGTTCAGGGCAGGGTCGTCCGGGGAAGCGGTGAAGTAAACCACATCCACATCCCGCCGGTCAAGCTCCCGGCAAATGGGGGCAAATACATTCCAGTAGCGTTTGTCGTCGGTAAAAATGGCAATGGGGATCTTTTTATCGTTGGTCTCCACCTTTTTGCCGCCGCTGAGGACAAACTGGAGCTTGACCACAAGGTTTTGCAGTACATAGCTCAGTGCGCCGATGATGCCGATCAAAATGGCAAACAGCATGCTGCCCGTGCCGGGGTCTATATAAAGCTTCATAGTTCATGCTCCTTATGATGCATTCTTGCGTTCCGCCATAGAAATCGACTAAGGCAGACAATATATAATATATATTTTCATCAATGGAAAGTCAAGCATTGGGCCGAAAACCCGAAAAAAAAGCGGTTTTTTGTCCAATGCCCGCCCAGCCTTCTCCCCCGGAGGCCGCACATTTTCCGCTATTTGTCAAGTATTTGTTCTAAAATCGTTACAAAAACCTGGACTCCACATTTCTGTGAAGTCCAGCTTTCCTTAACTTAATGACATTGTCTTCGTGAGACAGCCCCTTTTCCTATAAACGACCGCTTGACGGGCCGCCCAACAGCTCTGCCAGATTTATGCCTTGCATCGTCAAGATTCCCAGGGCAGCACCGCGCTTTCCGTCACAAGGGCCCAGTTTTTCTTTTCCCAGATGCTGTCATGGACGCTATACCATTTGTCCGGAAGAAAGGTGTTGCCGTTGTTGGTCATGATGTTCCAAAGATCAGAGGGGAAAATGTACTGAACCGGCTCATCTTTGGCGGAGGAATCAATGGGATTTCCGGTAAAGGGATTGCGGGGATCTTCCAAAAGTCCCTCCACCGCCAGTGTGGGCACATCCGCGTTGGTCATAAAGTCGCTGCTGGTGGTGAATCCTTCGCTGTTAAAATCCTTTACCATCAAAAGCGGAAAGTAGGCGTTGGCGTCCCAGCCGCCGTCTACGATCAGTTCCTCCATCTGATACAGGCCCACGCCGTGATCCGCCGCCAGAATGATGCGGGTATTGTGGTAAACCCCATTTTCCCGGAGATAATCAAACCACTCCCCTAGCTTCAGCAAGGCGGCCATGTTGATGTGGTAGTGCATCAGCTGTTCGGTGGTATCCATTTTCAGCCGCTGCCCGTTCCACGTGAACCGATCCTGGTTCGCGGTTTCATAGGCGGTATTGTCCACATGCTCCGCCGGGACATAGTCCGGCGTTTGAAGGAGCACAGGCTCATGGGTGGCATAGTTTACCAGAGACAGAAATGTATTGGTATTTTCCTGGGTGGTCAGGGTGATGTCAGGCAGATTGTCCAGCACATCATAGGCGTTCTGGAATTCTGTGAAAATGCCGTCCGCGGTATACTGGTCATGGGCGATCTGAACCTCCCACACACGCTGCTCCCACATGCTGCTGTTGTTATAAAGCCCGCTGTCATACATGGGCTCCTGAAGCACCGAAGGCAGGCATTTCATCAGGCTGTAGCAGAAGAAATTCCGCTTGTTGTTCTCCACCTTATGCTCCTTGGTCACGCTGTTGGTAAAGGCGCCGGAGGTGATATAGGTGTTGATATCCGGATAGTCGTCAAAAATAGACAGATCCGGGATCCACTGGTAGTTGGAATATACCGGGTCGCAAACAGTGACGTTGTAGCCGCTCTGATCAAACAGCACCGGCAGCATCAGCAGGGATTCGTTGTGCTTGGAAACCAGGGACTGGTCGCCGCGCTGGTTCATGGCGGCGGGGGTATACTCATATCCTCCAAACAGAGGCGGCGCGGCAATGTTGGTGACAAAGCCGTAGGAGATCACGTTGGAATAGTAGGTAAAGCCGTCAAACTGCTGTTTCAGCTCCGGTTTCTCATTGAACAGATAGGGAATGTAGGAGCCAACGGCCCTGTCCAGCATGATCACCACTACATTTTTCCCGGTTTTGCTCAGGGTAAAGTGGGGGGTGTGGCTGCTGATCTGCTCAGACTGGCCTTCCACGTTGTTAATGGAGTCCTGGATGGTTTTCAGATTCAAAGCGGACATGCAGCACAGCGCCACACAGCCCACCGCCACGATTTGCACCAGGCGCTTTTTCAGAACCAGGGCGGCCAAGAACAGCAAAACAGAGGCGGCCGCCAGAACCACAGCGTTGAAAAGCTGCTCTTTGATGGTGTAATCCACCGGTCTGTCGGTGGTCAGGCTGTTGCTGAGCAGGCCGAAATCGCCGTCAAAGAACATATAGTTGATGATCGCGCAGCCCACGGCGATCCAGATCAGATAATCCATCAGGGCTTTGTAGCCGGGCTTCGCCAGCTGGTAAAACACGCCGAACCACACCACAAAGGTGCCGAACGCCAGACAGAAGGAACTGACAATGTACCAATTGGGGTGGAGGAAATAGCTTAGATCCACAAACTCCTGGGGCGAGGCGCTGATCACGGAAGAGGGGATCACCACGCCGATTAGCAGCGTCAGGAACATGCCCCCAGTAAAAAACAGCTTGGGGTTGGGCTCGCCGGGACGAAGCTTTGGGGAAAAGCGAAGCTTATTCTTCAGCAGCAGAACCAGCAGAGGGATCTCCAAAAGGAACCCGGCAGTCAGGAGCATGACTTTCGTACGCAGGATCCCGCTGCCCTGTATCCGAAACCCCCACACAATCAGACCAAGACCCAGGATGCCGGCCAAAAAGCAGAGGATCCTCCCCGGATTTTTCAGCTTGTAGAAAATGGTTTTCACCAGGGAAAACACATTGTTCAGCGTCCAGTAAAACACCAGCCCGGAGGGAGAGTCGTACAAAAACACCAGGAAAAACAGGGCCATGGCGTACAGCTGGATCTTAGAGCGCAGGGCGCCCCCCTTGGTAAAGATCATGCAGGAAACCAGGTTCACCGCCGTCATCACAATGGGCAGTACGTTCACAGAAATCCCGGCAACGGTCAGTAGGCCGTCGGGCCGGCTTAAGTCCTGAATGGGGCCGAAGGCCACGCCGCTCAGCAGCGTCAGCCCGGACAGGAAGTTATAGGCGGCAATGAAGAAGGGAATCTCCAAAAGCAGAGACATGGCGCTGCGCAGAACATAGGTGGGCTTATATTGGTTCTGCCGGTAATAGGTTTGCAGCATCATCACCTGTTCATCGCCCTTAAAGGTCTTTTTGATGTGCGCGATCCCGGGAGCCAGCTTGGCCTCCATTTTCTGCTCCTCTTCCTGCATGGCGTCGGCGCGCATATACAGGGGCAGCACCAGGAAGTTCATCATCAGGCTCAGGGCAATGATGGAAAGTCCCGGGTCATCCAGGAACCCGTTCGCCATCATATAGATAAACTCAAAAATAAGGGTAAGGGGCTGAAGGAGAATGGTTTGGATGATTTCAAGCAACGACATGTTCGCTTTCCTCCCCCTGGGAAATTGCCTGGTACTTGTCCATCAGATAGTCAGCGGCACGCTTCGCGCCTTCCCCGGGGAATGCCCAGGTTTCTTTTCTGACCTCCTGCCGGCCCTGGGCGTATCTGGGGTTTTCCAGACAGTCGTCGATCATCTGCTTTAACGTACCCAGGTTTTCCTCGTTCAGCTGCTGCCCGATCCGGGGCAGGGCGGAGAAGGTCCACATGGGCCTGTCCAGCCACCAGGCGTCATAGGGGCCGGTGTCAAATTGGGTGTCGGCGTAGATCACCGGCTTGTCATATACCAGGGCGAAGTCGAAGATAACGCCGGAAAAGTCGGAGATGAGAATATCCGCCCGGTTCAGCACGTCAAAATTGTCGTTGTCCCGGTTCCACTGGATCCGGTCGGAGGCGGGATACGCCGCCATCAGCTTTTCGATCATTTCCTTTTCCGAGGTAAAGGACTGGGGATGGGGGCGGATGATGATTTGGTAGCCGGTTTCCAGAAGCACATCCAGGATCTTGCCGCCGTATTTCTGGAAAATGGCGCTTTTGCCCCAGGAGGGCGCTACCAGCACGGTGCGTTCATGGGCCGGAAGGGGCTCGGCGGCGGCCAGTCTGGCGGCCATCTCGTCCATGTAGGGAATGCCCACGGTCACCGCTTCCTTGGCGGGAAGGTTCCGCTTTTTTTCCAGCGTCCGCAGATCCCTGGCCTGGTATTCGCCGGAGATCATCACCGCGTCGTAGTAGTCCAGGCCGAACATCCGGTAGGTGACCACCTCGCTGGCGGCATGGAGGATATGTACATAGTAGTCCACATTCTTGGAGCGCTTCCACTGGTACACATCCAGTCCGGGGGTGGAGGACAGCACAATGGAGGCGTTAAGAAAGTTCATTTTGGCGAAAGCCTTGTTGTTTTCTCCTATGAACTGAGCGTCCAGATGCTTCAGACCGCTGTTCAGGGCAGGGTCGTCCGGGGAAGCGGTGAAGTAAACCACATCCACATCCCGCCGGTCAAGCTCCCGGCAAATGGGGGCAAATACATTCCAGTAGCGTTTGTCGTCGGTAAAAATGGCAATGGGGATCTTTTTATCGTTGGTCTCCACCTTTTTGCCGCCGCTGAGGACAAACTGGAGCTTGACCACAAGGTTTTGCAGTACATAGCTCAGTGCGCCGATGATGCCGATCAAAATGGCAAACAGCATGCTGCCCGTGCCGGGGTCTATATAAAGCTTCATAGTTCATGCTCCTTATGATGCATTCTTGCGTTCCGCCATAGAAATCGACTAAGGCAGACAATATATAATATATATTTTCATCAATGGAAAGTCAAGCATTGGGCCGAAAACCCGAAAAAAAAGCGGTTTTTTGTCCAATGCCCGCCCAGCCTTCTCCCCCGGAGGCCGAGCCCGCTTCCCGGCCAAAAAAGGCCCTGCCGCGCTTTCACTGGATAGCTTTTCCAATGGGTGTTGAAAAACGCGGGATGCTTCTGTATAATGTATGTGTACACTTTTTTACGCTTAACAAACCCATTATGGAGATAGGATATGAAACTGTCATCATTTATGCACTTTGCCGCTTTTGGCGTTAAGACCATCCTTTTTCAAAGGAAGGATCCCATTCTTGGCACAGTCATTGTCACAGACAAATGCAATTTAAAATGCAAACATTGTTCCGTAAACAACATTACAGGGGTTGTCCATCCATACAAACAAATCCAAAATGAAATGCGGCAGCTTTATGATATGGGGGTACGCATTTTATTCTTCTGCGGCGGCGAGACATTTCTCTGGAAAGACGGAGAACGAACCTTAAGAGATCTTGTGTTAGAAGCAAAAGAAATGGGCTTTCTGATTGTCAATGTTGTTACCAACGGAACATTCCCCATAGACCTGCCGGAAGCCGATTTGATTTTATTGAGCCTTGACGGAGATCGGGAACGGCATAACGCAATCCGCGGCGATACCTACGACACCATTATGAAAAACATTGAAAACGCCGCCTCGGACAACATCTGCCTCTATATGGCAATAAACCAAATCAACAAAAACGCAATCAGAGATGTTTGCGTCGCCGCCCGTGATACAAAGAATGTCAGAGCCGTATCCTTTAACTTTCATACACCGTACCCGGACACAAGGGAATTGGCGCTCTCCAAAGCAGAGAAAACCGAGTGCTGTAACATGATTTCAAAGATGATGAACGAGGGAGCGCCTGTGTTTAATCTTCGGAGCGCTTTCCCTTATCTGATCAACAACACTTTCCCCACGCCCTGCTGTCAATGCGTGGTTATTGAAAACGGGAAGATATCCACCTGCGGACGCTGCATTGAAGTTCCCGGACTTTGTAAGGAATGCGGTTACTTCTTTGTTGCAGAGTACACGCTGCTATTTCGCGGAAATCCGAAAATTATGATTGAGATGCTTAAAACTTATTTGAAGTATATTTAGGAGAACTATGCGTATAACAACAAGCCTGACACGAATGTGGCTGACCCGTTCCATCAAGCCATTTATTTTCAAAAATGAATATGATGAGCGGCTGCCCTTTTCAGACTGCGGCAATTTGGGACTGTATGTGCATATCCCGTTTTGCAAAAGCATTTGCAGTTTTTGTCCGTATTGCAAAGTCAAATACGAAAAGGATTTGTGCGACAAATACATAGACGCGCTGATTCGGGAAATTCATCTGGTTGGCAGTCAGCACAGCGGCAAAAAAACAACTACAAGCCTATATTTTGGCGGAGGCACTCCAGCCCTCGCGGCTGACCGTCTGGAAGAAATAATGGATGCCATTGGTGAGCATTTTATCATTACAGAGGGCATTGGCGTTGAACTGCACCCGGATAATGTGGACCCGTCCCTTTTGCGAATTCTGAAAGATGCGGGCGTAACAAAAATCAGCATCGGGATTCAGTCATTTCAGAGAAAATATCAGAGCGTTTTAGGCAGAACAAGCGTTGATATTGCCGCGCTGAAAGAAGCCCTTGCGGCAGTGCCTTTTGAAACAGTATCCATGGATTTTATCTTTGCCTTGCCGGCACAGACTTTTGAGGATTTGAAAGCGGACATAGATACCGCGTTCCAAAACGGAGCGAATCATGTGGCGATTTATCCGTTCATTGATTTCACCTTCACTGCAAGCAAAGTGACGCCGATGCCCAAAAAAGAAAAGCACGCTCTGCTTGATGCCATTACCTTGTACTGCATGGAACAAGGATATGCCCGCAGTTCGATCTGGACTTTTTCAAGCAAGAAGGACGCAAAGTATTCCTCAATGACAAGAGATAATTTCTTAGGATTCGGCTGTTCTGCCACAACGCTTTTGAAAAACCAATTCAAAATCAACACATTTTCTGTTGAAGAATACTGTAAAAGAGTTGGCGATGGGAAACTCCCCACTTCTCTGACAATTCGTTTTTCCCTGCGGCAGCGCATGATTTACTATTTGTTCTGGACAGCATACAGCACCAAAGTAAACGCCGCTGATTTTGAAAGCTTCTTCGGAGTCCCCTTGAAAAGAATGTACGGTATGGAGCTGAAAATCGCGAAGCTGCTGGGCTTCATTACCCAGGAAAATGACAATTATCACATGACGCTGAAAGGCGCGTTTTACTATCACTACTACGAGAACTTTTATACGCTTGCCTATATTGATAAGATGTGGGGAATTATGCGTAAAGAAGCATTTCCCGAACATCTCGAACTTTGATAAGGAGGTTGACCGGCTAAAATGATACAATGCGGGATTTTAGCCCCGCATTGTACAAATGAAAAGATTTAGTCCTTGAGATATATCTTATTCCCCGGTAATTACTAACGATTTTCTGGCTTACTGCGTCAGATGTTTTTGATATACTTCCAGCATTTCCGTTGCGATCCAGCCGTTGGAGAACTCCTCATAAGTTGCACCCTCACGCCGTCTTTCTTCAACAACGGAATAGAAGTTGAACGGGCCGAAGTAATCCCATCCGCACCAGTTCAGGCCATTGGCATTGGCCGCATCCAGCAGATCATTCAGGTACTCCAAGGTAAGGCCATAGTCTGCAGGATAGTATACGCCAAATTCCTGCATCATAACAGCGACCCCGGTTTCCTCAGAAAATGCTTTGTATTCCGCAAATCTATCATGGATGTACGCTTTGTCTACAACCTTGAACAGAAGATTGCCTTCATCAATTATGGTACCATCCTCATTGATAATAATGTGAGGGTTGGGAATGCTTTCGATAGTGACTCCTTCCGGTAAAGAATCAGGGTTTTGTTCAAACATATACTGTTTCTCGCCTGTCAGAATATACATTTTCGAAAGATTAAACCAATAGATATCTCCGCTTGCCACAAGTCGAAGTACGCAGGTATCTTCTGGCAAAACTACCTCGAATATATTGTTGTATCCCCGGTATTCTCCCCCGGTTCCTTCTTCGTAGAGATAGATACAGCCATCTTCTCCCACAGCATCATAATCATATTCATTGGAAAAAACTTCTTTTCCATCCGCCGTAAGGGAGATTGCTCCACCCATATGAACTTCGTCTATAATGAATCCCACTTTTGTTCCGGAAGGAAAACTTCCTTCTATCACAAATTCAGCAGAACCCACATGCTGTGAAATGAAACCTTTTCCGCTGATTACCGGGTATGCACCGCCGAAATCGAAATTATCATGAATCGTTGTGTGGGTCAATGCACTGGGCTCATAGAAATGGAAAGATTGGGCAACTTTATCTTCTGCAAGGGAGTATACAGGATCTTTGGCTGTGTTCAACATATCCACAAAGATCAATCGGTCTGGTGTATAGGCACGAATGCGGTTCATGGCCCGGCGCATGAAGTCTGCGTACACTTCCTCATCAAGACCCCAGTTTGGTTCGTTCATAAGGTTGAATGAAAGAAGATTGCTGGGAACTTCTTTGTATCTCTCTGCCAGCATATCCCAGAAAGATAGGAAAATTTCCTGTTCCTCCGGGTTCTCCCAGATGGTATCGTTGGTATTATCTCCGTCTGTGGTAAAACCAAAACTGAAATGAACATCGATACATACATGGGTGCCAAACTCAGCGCCCCAAGAGATCAGTTCATCCAGATTTACCAGCTTTTCAAGATGCACCTTGCTGGGGTCATCCCAATCGAAGAAAATCCGAGTGTCGAGAGGAACACGAACAAAGTTAAAACCAAGTTTGGATATGTTCTCCATATCTTCACGACTAAAAACTTGAGGTTGCCCATCAACTTCGTGTCCATACTCATGCATATTGGAAATCGTTACACCGTTCCATTTTGGCAGACTATTCCAACTGGCATCCGGTAGCTGCGCAGCCAGTTCCAATGTACCCTCTGCCAGAACAGCGGTGCGTGCCTCTTCACCGGATACATTCACCAGACGATTGTAGTCAGGTGCAGGCTCCGTTGTAGATGTCGAGTCCGTCGATGAAATTGTAGATGTACTCTGCGCAGGCTCAATTTTTTCCGTTTGACTATTGCCGCAACCGGATAGCATTCCCAATGCCATCACGGCAAACAGCAGCAAACTTATAGTTCTTTTGTATTCCATAGTCATCCCTCGCATTCATCAGAAGGTAAGACAATGCACATTATGTTATTTCCACATAAATCGTTCACAAACAAAACGATGACAGTCAAAAAACATAGTATCCAGAGCGTTCTCCTTTTCATGGCGTACATCCTGTTTTTCAATTTACAGGGTAGCCGCCATGACCGCCTTGATGGTGTGCATCCGGTTTTCCGCCTCGTCAAAGACGATGGACTGATCCCCTTCAAATACCTCATCGGTGACTTCCATACATTCGATGCCGAACTTGTCGTAGATCTGCTTGCCGATGGTGGTCTTTACATCGTGGAAGGCGGGCAGACAGTGCATAAAGCGGCATTGGGGTCCCCCGTTGTCCATGAGCGCTTTCGTCACCCGGTAGGGGCTGAGCTCCTCGATCCGGGTCTGCCAAACGTCGTCCGGCTCGCCCATGGATACCCACACGTCGGTGTAGATCACGTGGGCGCCCTTGGTGGCTTCCATGGGGTCGGTGATGAATTCCAGAACCGCCCCGGTCTTTTCCGCCACCGCACGGCACCGGGCGATCAGCGCTTCATTGGGGAAGTACTTTTCCGGAGCGCAGGCCACAAAGTGCATGCCCATTTTGGCGCAGCCCACCATCAGGGAATCTCCCATGTTGTACCGGGCGTCCCCCATGTATACCAGCTTTTTCCCCTTCAGCTGGCCGAAATGCTCCCGAATGGTAAGAAAATCCGCCAGAATCTGGGTGGGGTGGAATTCGTTGGTCAGGCCGTTCCATACGGGAACGCCGGCGTATTTTGCCAGATCCTCCACGATCTCCTGGCCAAAGCCCCGGTACTCGATGCCGTCGTACATCCGGCCCAGCACCCGGGCGGTGTCGGCAATGGACTCCTTCTTCCCCATCTGGGAGCCGGTGGGCCCCAAATAGGTGACCCCCATGCCCAGATCATGGCCCGCCACCTCAAAGGCGCAGCGGGTGCGGGTGGAATCCTTCTCAAACAGCAGCACGATGTTCTTGCCCTCGTGGAGCCGGTGGGGGATCCCCGCCTTTTTCTTTTCCTTTAATTCCGCCGCCAGATCCAGAAGCCCCTCAATTTCCTCCGGGGTAAAGTCCAACAGCTTCAAAAAGCTTCTGCCTTTCAGATCCATGACACTGCCTCCTTACAAGTTTGCCAATTCCTTTGCCGCCTGGGCGATGGTCTCCACGGCGAAGGTCAGATCCTCCATGGGGATGTTCAGCGCCGGCAGCAGCCGCACCTTGTCCTTGGCGGTCAGGCACAGCACGCCTCGTTCCCGGCACAGCTTCACCACGTCCCCCGCCGGGGCGGTGGTGCGAATGCCGATCATCAGTCCCAAACCGGTGACGTTTTCAATGCCCGGGGCGTTTTCCAACGTCTTAAAAACATAGCCGCTCTTTTCCCGAACCTGGGCCAAAAAGTCCTCCGTCAGCCGCTCCACAACGGTAACGGCCCCGGCGCAGCAAACCGGGTTGCCGCCGAAGGTGGAGCCGTGGTCGCCGTAGGTTAAGACGTTCTCCACCTTCTTCCCCATCAGGCACGCGCCGATGGGCAGGCCGCCGCCCAAGCCCTTGGCGGTGGACACAATGTCCGGCTGAAGGTCATAGGCCATGTAGCCGTAGAAATAGCCCGTCCGGCCGTTGCCGGTCTGCACCTCATCGATCATCAGGGGGATATCCCGCTCCCGGCACAGCCTCTGGGCCGCCTGGAGAAATTCCCCGGTCAGGGGCACCACGCCGCCTTCTCCCTGGACAACCTCCAGCATAATGCCCGCCAGCTTATTTTCTTCCACGCACTTTTCAAGGGCGGGTACATTGTTGGCCTCCGCGTGGACAAAGCCGGGGGTCAACGGCTGGAACAGACTGTGAAAGCACTCCTGTCCCGTTGCCGACAAGGTGGTCAGCGTCCGGCCGTGGAAGCTGTTGACCAGGGTCAGGATGGTGAAGTATTCCCCGCCCTTTTTTTCGGCGGAATACTTCCGGGCCACCTTGATGGCGCATTCGTTGGCTTCCGCCCCGGAGTTGGCGAAGAACACCTTTTTCATTCCGGTCTTTTCGCACAGCAGCTGAGCCAGGCGGGCGCAGGGGTAGGTGTAGTACAGGTTGGAGGTGTGCTGCACCTTTCCCAGCTGCTCCGTCACCGCCTGCCGCCACACTTCATCGGACGCGCCGAAGGCGTTCACGCCGATGCCGGAGCCCATGTCCACATAGGTTTTCCCCTGGTCGTCCACCCACCGGCTGCCCTGGCCGGAGACAATCTCCACCGGAAAGCGGCGGTAAGTACCGGCAACATATTCCCGATCCAATTCCATCATGCTCATTATTCGTCCCCCAATACCATGGTACCGGCGCCTTCGTCGGTAAGCAGCTCCATCAAAATCGCGTGGGGCACCCGGCCGTCCATAATGACCACATGCCTGA
The DNA here is from genome assembly GCA_944385535.1 of uncultured Oscillospiraceae bacterium. Classification (GTDB taxonomy): domain Bacteria; phylum Bacillota; class Clostridia; order Oscillospirales; family Oscillospiraceae; genus Faecousia. The sequence goes on along the minus strand of CALWXR010000003.1, from coordinate 7,029 downwards.
CCCCCCGCTGGATGGCCTCAATGCAGCAATCCACCTTGGGGATCATCCCCCCGGAGATCACCCCCTGGTCAAACAGTTCCTTTGCCTGGCTGACGGTGAGGGCGGGGATCAGGGTCGCGGGGTCGTCCTTGTCCCGGAGGATTCCCGCAATATCCGTCATCATAATCAGCCGCTCCGCTCCCAGGGCCCCGGCGATGCAGGCGGCGGCGGTGTCGCCGTTGATGTTGTAGGTGTTGCCCTGGCGGTCGCTGGCTACGGTGGAGACCACGGGAATGTAGTTTTTCTCCAGCAGATCCGTAATGGGCTGGGTGCGCACCTTGGTGATCCTGCCCACATATCCCAGCCGCTGGTCCTTCATGGTGGCTTCCAGAATCCCGCCGTCAATGCCGGACAGGCCTACCGCGTGGCCCCCCTTCATTTGCAGAAGGTTTACCAGGGTCTTGTTGATCTTGCCCGCCAGCACCATCTGGACAATGTCCACCGTCTCCTTGTCGGTGACCCGCAGGCCGTCCACAAATTGGGACTGCTTGCCCAGGCGCTGCATGGTCTCGTTGATCTCCGGGCCGCCCCCGTGGACCAGTACTACCTTTACGCCGATGAGCCACAGCAGAGCGATGTCCTCCATGACCTGCTGCTTCAGGCTTTCATTGACCATGGCGTTGCCGCCGTATTTTACCACCACAATCTTGCCGTGATATTTCTTGATATAGGGCAGGGCCTGGGTCAGCACCTCCGCCCGCTCCACATTGGACAGTTCCATCGCCGTTCCCCCTTATCAGGTGCGGTAATCCCCGTTGATCTTCACATAGTCGTAGGTCAGGTCGCAGCCCCAGGCGGTGGCGAAGGCGTCGCCGCTGTTCAGCTCCACCAGGATCTCGATCTCTTTTTCCAGCAGGATCCGCTTGGCTTTCTCCTCAGAGAAGTCCACCCCTGCCCCGTCCCGGCACACCAGGATCTCCCCGGCGGCGCTTTTGAAGGAGACGTCAATTTTATTCACGTCCACCTGGGCCCCGCTGTAGCCGATGGCGCACAGCACTCTTCCCCAGTTGGCGTCCGCGCCGAACATGGCGGCTTTCAGCAGGCTGGAGCAGATCACGCTTTTCGCCACGGTCTTGGCGGTTTCCTGATCGGAAGCCCCGGTGACCTTGCACTCTAAAAGCTTGGTAGCCCCTTCCCCGTCTCCGGCGATCTTCCGGCACAGGGCCACGGTGACGGAGTTCAGGGCCTGCATAAAGGAAGTGAAGTCGGTTCCCTCTTGGGTGATCCGCGCATTGCCCGCCATGCCGTTGGCCAGCGCCACCACCATATCGTTGGTGGAGGTATCCCCGTCAATGGAGATCATGTTGAAGGTATTCTGAATGTCCCCGGACAGGGCCTTTTGCAGCATTGCCGGAGAAATGGAAACGTCCGTGGTGATGAACACCAGCATGGTGGCCATATTGGGATGGATCATGCCGCTGCCCTTGGCAATGCCGCCCATGCGGCAGGTCTTTCCCCCCACCGTAAATTCCACCGCCACTTCCTTTTCCACCGTGTCCGTGGTCATAATGCCCCGGGCGGCGTCCAGACCGCCCTTGTCCGACAGTCCCTTCACCAGCTCCGGCAGACCGGCGGCAATGGGGTCTAAGGTCATGGGCTGTCCAATGACGCCGGTGGAGGCCACCACCACATCCTCCGGCTGAATATTCAGCAGCTTTCCGGTCAGCTGGCTCATGCCTTCCGCGATTTCCACGCCGTTGGCGTTGCAGGTGTTGGCGTTGCCGCTGTTGCAGATAATGGCCTGGGCCACGCCGTTTTCCAGATGACGCTTCGTCACCCGCAGCGGCGCGCCCTTGACCAGGTTGGTGGTGTACACCGCCGCCGCGCTGGCGGGCACAGCGCTGAAGATCAGAGACAGATCTTTTTTGCTGTGATTTTTCCGGATACCGCAATGGACGCCGTTGGCTGTAAATCCTTTCGCGGCACAGACGCCGCCTTCCACTACTCTCATTTCTATCTCCTTGCAGTTAATTTACAGCTGCAGGCCGGTGGTTTCCTCCAGCCCCAGCAGGATATTCATATTTTGAATGGCGGCGCCGGAAGCGCCCTTTCCCAGATTGTCAAACAGGGCGGTGACCGTGGTCTGTTCTTCATGACCGCAGACCTGGATACGCAGGGTGTCCTTCCCCGCCAGGGTACCGGCGTAGATCACCGCTCCATCTCCCCCCAGAGGGGCCACGGTAACCATTCTCTCCCCGGCATAGTGCGCTTGCAGGCACTGCCAGACGGTTTCCGCGGAAAAGCCGGGGAGCAGCACCGTAGTGGCCATTCCGGAATGGTAGTCCCCCACAATGGGGGAAAACACCGGCGGTTTGGACAGGCCGCAGATCTTTTCCATTTCCGGCAGATGCTTGTGCCGCAGGGTGGTGGCGTAGATCCGGTCGCTGCTGTAAATGCCGTCCCGGTGTGGGTCCTCATATTCGGCGATCATGGACTTTCCCCCGCCGCTGTAGCCGGTGAGGGAGTAGGCGGTCAGGGGACAATCCGCCGCCAGCACTCCATGAGAAACCAACGGATAGACGATGGAAATAAACCCGCTGGCATGGCAGCCGGGGTTGGCTACCCGCTTGGAAGAAGCAATGGCCTTCCGGTGGTTCGGAGACAATTCCGGGAAGCCGTAGGCCCAATCCTCCCGGGTCCGGTGGGCGGTGGAGGTGTCGATGACGGCGGTATTTGGATTTTCCACCAGGGCCACCGCCTCCCGGGCCGCCTGGTCCGGCAGGCAAAGGAAGGCCACATCCGCCTCATTGAGCATATCCTTCCGGGCGGCGGCGTCCTTGCGCAGTTCCTCCGGCAATTTCAGCAGCCGGATATCCTTCCGGTCAGACAATCTCTGGACAATCCGCAGACCGGTGGTACCGGCGCTGCCATCGATAAACACCTTGGTCATGCCAGCCGCTCCTTTACATAGGCAATCTGCTTTTCCACGGAAGCAACCGAGGTGCCCCCTTCGCTGATCCGCTTTTCCACACAATTCAGCAGGTCGATTTCCTCAAATACATCCTTTTCGAACAAGTCGCTGTAGCTTTGGTAGTCCTCCAGAGACAGAGTTTCCAGCACCTTCCCCTCCCGGATGCACCGGGCCACGATCTGGCCGGAAATCTGATAGGCGCTGCGGAAGGGCATGCCCTTTTTCACCAGGTAGTCCGCCAAGTCCGTGGCGTTGATAAACCCGGTCTGGGCGGCTTTTTTCATATTCTCCGGTTTGGTCTGCATTGTGTCCACCATGGGCGCGAACACCTTCAGGCACATTTTCACCGTGTCCACAGCATCGAACACCGCTTCTTTGTCCTCCTGCATGTCCTTGTTATAGGCCAGGGGCAGGCCCTTCAGGGTGGTGAGCATGGCTGTCAGATCCCCGTAGACCCGGCCGGTCTTGCCCCGGCACAGCTCCGCCATGTCGGGATTTTTCTTCTGGGGCATAATGGAGGAACCGGTGGTATAGCTGTCGCTGAGCTGAACGAACTGAAACTCCCAGCTGGACCAGAGGATGATTTCCTCGGAAAACCGGCTCAAATGCATCATCACAGTAGAGAAACAGGCCAGCAGCTCCACGCAGAAGTCCCGGTCGGATACTCCGTCGATGGAGTTCAGGCAAATGCCGTCGAAGCCCAGCCTTTCCGCCTCCAAATACCGGTCGGTATCATAGGTGGTGCCCGCCAGGGCGCAGGAGCCGATGGGAGAAACGTTCATCCGGCGGCGGCAGTCTTTCAGCCGGTTCAAGTCCCGCAGGAGCATCATGGCGTAGGCCAGAAGATGGTGGCTGAATAAAATGGGCTGGGCACGCTGCAAGTGGGTGTACCCGGGCACAATGGCGTGCTTATTCTCCTCCGCCTGCTTTACAATGGCCTGAAGCAACCGTCGGATCAGCTGGGAGATCTCGTCAATTTCCTCCCGCAGGTACATTCTTAAATCCAGGGCCACCTGGTCGTTCCGGGATCGGGCGGTGTGAAGCTTCTTGCCCACATCCCCCAGCCGTTGGGTAAGCACCTGCTCCACAAACATGTGGATATCCTCGCAGCTAAGGTCAAATTCCAGCTTGCCGGAGTTCAAGTCGTCCAATATCCCCTGCAAGCCGTCTATCAGGGTATCCGCCTCGGCCTGAGAAATGATGCCCTTCGCTCCCAGCATGGCGGCATGGGCCATGGAGCCGGTGATGTCCTGCTTGTACATCCGGCAGTCAAAGGAGATGGAGGAATTAAAGTCATCCGCAATGCTGTCCACAACGCCGGAAGTCCGTCCGGCCCACATTTTCGCCATGGTGTTTCTCCTTGTTGTGTAAAATAAAAAAGTGACGGAAAGCCGGGGGCGTTTCCTCCCCCGGGCTTTTCCTGGAAATATGGGAATTTACAGCTTACCCTGCTCTCTCAGGGCCTGAACCTGGGTGGGCAGGCCCCAGATGTTGATGAAGCCTTCCGCCTGATTCTGGTCGTAGTCGCTTTCGCCGAAGGTCACCAGATCCTCAGAGTACAGAGAGTAGGGGGAGGTGGTGCCGGCGGGGATGATGTTGCCCTTGTACAGCTTCAGCTTCACAGAGCCGGTCACATACTTGTTGGATTCGTTGGCAAAGGCGGTGAGGGCCTCCTGGAGGGGAGAGTACCACTTGCCGTTGTAGATCAGATCGGCGTAGTCCACAGCCAGCTTCTGCTTAAGGTGGAGGGTATCCTTGTCCACGGTGAGCATTTCCAGCTGCCGGTGGGCGAAGTAGAGAATGGTGCCGCCGGGGGTCTCGTATACGCCCCGATCCTTCATGCCGATAAGCCGGTTCTCCACAATGTCGATGATGCCGATGCCGTTGGCACCGCCCAGCTGGTTCAGCTTCTCAATGATCTTGGAGGCCTTCATCTTCTCCCCATTCACGGCCACAGGCGTACCCGCCTCAAAGTCGATGGTCACATAGGTGGGTTCGTCGGGCGCCTGCATGGGGGACACGCCCATTTCCAGGAAGCCGGGCTTGTCGTAATCCGGCTCATTGGCGGGATCCTCCAGATCCATGCCCTCGTGGCTCAGGTGCCACAGGTTCTTATCCTTGGAGTAGTTGGTCTCCCGGCTGATCTTCAGAGGCACGTTGTGGGCCTCGGCGTAGTCGATCTCCTCGTCCCGGGACTTGATATCCCACTCCCGCCAGGGGGCGATGATCTTCATATTGGGCGCGAACCGCTTGACGGCCAGCTCGAAGCGAACCTGGTCGTTGCCCTTGCCGGTAGCGCCGTGGGCAACGGCGTCGGCCCCTTCCTCCAGAGCAATCTTCGCCAGGGCCTTGCCGATGACAGGACGGGCGAAGGCGGTGCCCAGCAGATAGGTCTCGTATTTCGCGTCCATCTTCATGGCGGGGATCACGATTTCGTCCACCATCTCGTCCACCAGGTCGGCCACAATCAACTTGCTGGCGCCGGTGGCAATGGCCTTGGCCTCCAGGCCCTCCAGCTCGTCCGCCTGACCAACGTTGGCCGCGAAGGCGATGATCTCCGGATTGTTGTAATTCTCCTTCAGCCAGGGAATGATGATGGAAGTATCCAGGCCGCCGGAATAGGCCAAAACAATTTTCTTAATATTATCCTTTTTATTCATTTATACAACCTCCAAGTGAATATTTTTGAATATTGGTGAGTGTTTATACAGAATTATACTCCCCTGGCGAACATTTGTCAACGGTTCTTCCAGGCAAAAACCGTAAAAACAGCGTTTTCGGTACTTTGCCCGGATCCGTCCCATTTCTCCCGGCGGATACAGGTAAAAATCACGAAAACAGGCATCTTTTTCCCAGAAACAGAGGGGTTTGTCCCTTCCCGACGGCGCATGCTGTATCCCTGCCATAGACTCCGCCGGCTCCTCACCGCAAGCTTTCCTCCATATTCTGTCCGCATACCACCCCAGGGAAATGCAAATGCATTCATTTTTCGCCCCCCGCTTTTCTCCCCACCCCCTATTGAAAACGGGGAAGAAATCCGGTATACTGTAATCAATTCCCAGCAAGTAAGGAGAGATACCATGCAGTCCCTGTTTTCCCCGGATTCCAAAATCATGCAGGCCCTGAGCCGTTTGGCGGATTTGGTCATTCTCAATCTGCTGTTTGTGCTCACCTGTCTGCCCATTGTCACCATTGGCGCCAGCCTGACCGCCATGTACACCGTATGCTTCCGGATGGGCACCGACCGGGAGGAAGGGGTGTTCCGGTGCTACTTCCGGGCCTTCCGGCAGAATTTCAAGCAGTCCACCCTGCTGTGGCTGTTCCTTCTGTTCTTTGGCATTGTCTCCGGTTTGAGTATCTTCCTGTTCAGCTCCCAGACAGGCTCACTGCGCTACCTGACCTATGTGTATATTCTGTTTCTCTTTCTGATCCTGTCGGTGGCCAGCCACGTATTCCCCCTGCTCAGCCAGTTTGACAACACCATAACAGGCACCATAAAAAACGCCCTTCTGTTCAGCGTGGGGTATCTTCCCCGTACCCTGGTGATGCTGGTGATCTGGTGCCTGCCCTTTGTTCTGATCCTGGTGGATCTGTATCTGTTTCTGCAAGTGGGCTTTCTATGGTTCTTTCTCTACTTTGCCTTGGGCGCCTATGGTACCGCCCGCCTGTTAAGGCCGGTATACGCCCCCTTTATGGAACCGCAGCAGGAGGACGCCTTATGAAAGCCATCCCCAGGCCGGCAATTCCCCGCTGAACCGTCCGGACATTTTCGGCGGGCGGAATGTGCCGCTTCGAAGCTTACCGGGCTTATGAATCCCTGACTCCCGAATATTATTAATTATATGCTTATCGACTTTGTTCAGCAAAGGCTCAGCCAGTGCCGGTGAGAGAGGAATGTTCGTTGGTTCCTCCGAGCTTCCCTGAAAAATGGCGGGCTTAAGGCTGGGCAGTGATTGGGATGCTGTGTACCGATTCGGGCACCGCACCCATTCGGCGGCGAAAGGGTATACCGGCACTTACCAAGTACGCGCCGGGAGGGGTCCGGGGAGGGCGGGCGGCGAATCGCCGCGGATGATGGG
>CALWXR010000002.1 GCA_944385535.1 uncultured Oscillospiraceae bacterium | reverse complement strand
GCCAGCTCCCGCGCCCATCATCCGCGGCGATTCGCCGCCCGCCCTCCCCGGACCCCTCCCGGCGCGCACTTGGTAAGTGCCGGTATACCCTTTCGCCGCCGAATGGGTACGGTGCCCGAATCGGTACGCAGCATCCCAATCACTGCCCAGCCTTAAGCCCGCCATTTTTCAGGGAAGCTCGGAGGAACCAACGAACATTCCTCTCTCACCGGCACTGGCTGAGCCTTTGCTGAACAAAGTCGATAAGCATATTCCATATTTTATCCACCCTTTCGCATATCTCATTAAAACTAATTGTATATCGCAAAGACCGTACCTTATGTTCGACGCACTCTATCCGTCGCGTTGTTCTTGAAGAAATCGTGCTGCGGAACCTGCGGGAAGCTATTCAGTATGTGACGCAGTATGAGGACGACTTTGTGCAGCGTGCGGCGGATCAAAGCCTGCGGGAACGGGATAAGGAACTGGCGCAAAAGAAAGATACCTTGACGCAATCGCAAAAGCGGATTGCAGAGCTGGATGTTATCATCAAACGACTGTATGAGGACAACATTTCCGGTAAGCTCTCCGACGAGCGTTTCATTAAACTGTCCCGTGACTATGAACTGGAACAGACCAACCTTACAAACCTTGTCGAACATCTGCGGCAGGAAGTCAAGGAACAGGAAAAGCAGAAAGTCAATGTCAGACAGTTTATTGCAGCGGTCAGGAAGTACACCGATATGCAGCAGCTTGACGCTTCTGTTCTCCGGGAGTTTGTGGAGAAAATTTATATCTCCGAGGTTTACACGCCGGACGAGAACGAGCCGCGCATTAAGGTTAGAGAAATTGAGATTGTCTATAATTTCATTGGTGCATTTGATTTTGAGGAAGCAAGGGAGCAATCCCAAGCAGCCCAAAAAGATAAGAAAACCGGCGTAGCCTAAACTACGCCGATTCTCTCACATAAATGTTTTCTTACGTCACCGCCGCTTTTCCAACCGTTTTTTTAATTCAGGCGCGTATCAATGTGTATTATGGATGGTGCGGCGCGCCGCACCATCCAAACAGGTGCAAGATTTTTTCGCTGAAAGGCGCAAAAACCTTGCACCGGAACAACGCAAGAAAGTCCAGAAAGCCTTGGCTTGCAAGGACTTTTGCGTTGTTCCGTACACATTATTTGAGCCGCAGCTGAACGGCCGTGAACTTTTCGATCATCATCTTTCTGGACTTGGCGTCCATTTTATCCGCGGTGTCCGCGATGATCCTGCCCCAGTCCTCCGCCGTACGTTTTCCATGAACGCCGGCGAACAGGTAAGGACACTGATCCATCTTCCGGCGGCCGAAGGCTTTGCTGAAGGGGTTGATGACCCCCAGGGCCAGGGCATAGGGCGCCATATTGAAGAAATAATCTGGATCACTGCTGAGAATGCTGCTGATCTGATCCCGGGGAATGTGCTTAATGTAATACCGCAGGCCCAAAATCTGGGATGCATCATGGAGTCCCAGCTCGCTGCGCCGTCCGCCGTAGGCGGCAAAATAACCCAGGAGCATCTCTCCCAGCACACTGCAAAGGGGCACCAGGATCTCACCGCACAGAAAGCCAAGAAGAATCCAGATCAACATACATACAAGACCGATATACACCGGCACCTTGCCCCGCAGATGGGTGCGGTAGGCCACATCCTGGATCAGCCAGGCGGACACGGCGCCGAACACCCCCAAAATAATGGACAGCAGAATCTGAAGGGGAAAAACGGTGGTCATATTCATAGCCACACACACGCCGCAGAATACCTGGGTGCCGCAGGCAATGCCCCGAAAGATCTTCATATTCCCGGAATTGCCTTTGTACATATTCCGTTCGCTGGGAACGATCCCGGCCACCTTCCGGCAAAGCTTGGCATAGGGATAGCCGGTGGCGTCCACCACCTTCCGGTTGGCGAAAAGCTGCTGAAACACCTTGTTTTCAAACTGACTGCGCTCGTTGCCCATATCCATCCGCTTATGAAGCATGACCCGGCCGCTTTCATCCAAATGGATGATAAGATACCCCAATTGTCCCCAGGAAAAGACCATGGCCGTCAAGTCGCCGCCGGACAGGGTAAGCCGGCAGCCCAATTCTCCGGCGGTGATTCCCTCCGGAGGTGTGACATTCCGCTTGCGCAGGATGGGCCGGCACCGCAGAAAGATCAGCCAATACAGCAGCGCCACACCGGCGCAGATCAGCATAGGCACCACCTCCGGGTTGCCCTCCCGGATGTAGGTGCTGACCGTTGGGAACATGCTCTGAGCCACGACCATGGTCATGGTGATGCCGTCGTGGTCATTCAGCCCTGTGGTGGTAAAGCCGATGATCTGGTTATTGTCCACCGTCACACTCAAGTCGGAGCCGATGCTTCCCTGGCGATAAATACTGGTGAATTCCGGCGCGTTGGGCATTTCCCCGGAGGGCATGGTGATGACAAAGGACAGATTCTCCACCGGAAATTCAAATCCGCACAGCAGCGGGATCACCAGCTGCAGATAAGGTTCCGCGTCTTCCGGTTCTTCCGGAACCACCACCTTTACCGCCTCCGGCAGGGTATAGTCAAACCGGAGGGATATCTCTCCCACAATCCCCTGAACATACCGGCTTACATCCACCGACGTGGCGGAAGTGGTTTTTGAAATATTGGCGGAAGATCCGCCTACGGAAATATTGGTCGCCTCCAAAGGCAGTGGAAAACTAAGCGTGTTCACTGTGGATTCCAAGCGCAGGGTCACCGTCATGCTCACCAAAACATCCCCGTCCGAATTGACGGTGCAGTAGCTGTCCACCCGGGTAGCGCTGCTTTCCGCGGAAGCGCTGATGGGCGCGATCCCCAGCAGAACCATACAGCAGATTGCCGCAATGAAAAGTCGTTTCAAGCCTGCCCCCCCTTTTCTGTCAATGTGGTCAACTCAGCGCTCAGCTTCGTTTTCTTCTTCACCATTCCCTCCCACCGGGGAGGCTGAAATAATCGGTAATCAATAATGAATCCGTTGACAACATTGCCTTTTCTTTAAACATCATAGATTCTATTATTTTACCATGCACCGTTGTAAAATGCAAGATAAATCCCATGGCGGGTCAGACGCCTCTTTTCCATATGCCAAAAGTCAGAAACCATCCGCATAATGTATACTGAACAGCGCAAAAGTAATTGCAAGCCAAGGCTTTTCGGACTGTTTTCCCATATTCCTGCCCAAGGTTTTTGCGCCAGAATTGGAAAAAATCCTTGGAAATAACGGCTTTTTCCATTTTTCCGCCTGCGGCGGGGAATAAGCCGCTTTCCTCAGCCTATTCATCAGGCACTACATAAAAAATTAAAAAATTTAGGGGCAGACAAGGGGAAGAAAATGTGTTATACTAATAAAATCCAGATTTGCGCATTCTGAAAGGAGGCACTTCCTTTGAAATATTGGTTCGGATATTTGGTGGCTGCCATATTCGGCGGGATCACTTGGGTTATGATGCAGTTTGGCCAGCGGTTTGCCACACTGGTGGATATGGTCTATCCCTATGTGATCCGCACATTGCAGAATTATCTGGCAGAGTGGACTTCCGCGGTGGATTATCCCCTTTGGCAGCTTCTGGCTGTAGCTCTGGGCGCTTTGATTCTGGCCAGCATCGTTTTAATGATCGTTCTGAAGTGGAATCCCATTCAGTGGGCCGGTTGGGTGCTGGCGGTTTTCTCCTGCATTTATATGCTCCACACAATGTGCTGGGGGCTTAACTACTATGCCGGAGATCTGGCTGACGACATGCGGCTGGAAGTGAGCAGCTACAACTTAGAAGAGCTCACCGAAGCAACGGAATACTACCGGGATCTGGCAAACGCCCTGGCAAGCACCGTCAACCGGGACGCCAATGGCAATGTGGAATTCGCGGATTTTGAGACCCTGGCCCAAACGGCCGGAGAGGGCTTCCAAGTCTTGACCTATGAATATTCCTATTCTGTTTTCGCCGGCTCCACCGTCCCGGTGAAAAAGCTGGGCTGGGCGGATATGTACACCTCCATGGGAATCACCGGCGTCACCTTCGGCCTCACCGGCGAAGCCTGCGTCAATTCCCAGATCCCGGACACCACCCTGCCCTTTACCATGTGTCATGAAATAGCCCATCGGATGTGCATCGCCCAGGAACGGGACGCCAACTTTGCCGCCTTCCTGGCCTGTTCCGTACACTCCGATCCGGAGTTTCAGTATTCCGGCTACTTTATGGCCTTCCGCTACTGCTACAGCGCCCTGTCCAGCATCAACAGTCAGTCCGCCGCTGCCGCCGCCGCTCGGGTGAGCGATGGGATCAGCGACTTGCTGAAGCACGACATGAACGCCTACAGCAGCTTTTTCAGCTCCCACAAGGACGCCGCCGCTACCAACCTGGCCAACACCGCCAATGACACCTATTTGAAGGTCAGCGGCAATGAAAGCGGCATTAACTCCTATGGGGAGGTTTGCGATCTTCTGGTAAACTGGCACATTCAGACTGTGGTGCTGCCCTCCATCACCGTAGAGGAATCTCCCTTCGATCCCTTTGACGAGGATCAGGTGGATTTAAGCGGCATCGTCAACGCAGGGTGAGCGCAATGAGACAAACACTGGACGAAGGATTGCCTTTATTGGGCCTGGATCTGCCCCAGGAGCGCCGCCAGACCCTGTGCGACTTTGCCAAATCCATGGTAAAGCAAAATGAGGTGATGAACCTGACCGCCATCACCCAGGATGCTCAGGTAGCCAAGCTCCATTTGCTGGACTCTTTAACCGTACTGGCCGCTGTGGATCTGCGGGGCAAGTCCATCATCGACGTGGGCTGCGGCGCGGGCTTTCCCGGCGTGCCTTTGGCCATTGCCTGCCCGGAAGCCAGCGTCACCCTGCTGGACAGCCTGGGCAAGCGGATGAAGTGGCTGGAGCAGATCCTGCCTCAGCTGGGCGTGGAAGCCAAATGCGTCACCGCCCGGGCGGAGGAAGCGGTGTCTAGCTGCCGGGAAAGCTATGACTTTGCGGTATCCCGGGCCGTTGCCCGGCTGAATATCATTTTGGAGCTGACCGCTCCTTACGTAAAGGTAGGCGGGGCGGTGCTGGCAATGAAAGGCTCCGCCGCCAAAGAAGAACTTTCGGAAGCCGCCGACGCCATAAAAAAGCTGGGGCTGAAGCTGGAAGCGGTGAAGGAATACCCCATCGACGATACCTGCCACGCGGTGATTGTTCTGCGCAAGATCGCCCCCACACCTAAGCAGTACCCCCGGCGGTACGCCAAAATCAAACAGTCCCCGCTGTAAAAAAGAGTCGAACCGAAGGGTTCGGCTTTTTTATAGCTTTTACCTGATGTTTACCGGAAAAAAGGAATGGATATGAAAATAATCCTTTACTTTTGGGAAAACTTATGATACCATTAAAAGGCTGGCTACGTCCAGAAAATCACACTGCCCGCTGCTCAGTTGAAGGGTAACACCACCCGCCTTCTACTTGGCTCCCGGGCGAAAATAATTGAAAGGTGGAAATTATCCATGATCCAGAAGGAAAAGAAAACCCAGGTCATCCTGGAAAACGCCATCCACGAAGGCGACACCGGTTCTCCCGAGGTTCAGATCGCCATCCTGACCGCTCGTATCAATGAGCTGACGGATCACCTGCGGGTGCACAAGCACGACAACCACTCCCGTCGTGGTCTGCTGATGATGGTCGGTAAGCGCCGCAGCCTGCTGAACTATCTGGCCAAGAAGGACATCAACCGGTATCGTGCTATCATCGCCAAGCTGGGTATCCGTAAGTAAGAGATTTGCAGGGGCGACGGTAAGTCGCCCCTGAATTCTTATCAGGAAGATCCCACATCCATTCAATTTCTTTCATCTCGGGAGAACTTTAGCAGTTGAAAGTGATGCCGGAGTCCGGCGTTAGTTTCAAGTGCTAAACCTCCCGAACCACACCCGAAAGGGAAAAATCTTTAGGAGGTTCTATCATGATTACCCGTAAGCAATATCCCAACCATCACGTTTACGAGATGGAAATCGGCGGCCGTCCCTTTACCGTGGAAACCGGTAAGGTGGCCGAGCTGGCCAACGCCGAGTGCATCTGCCGCTACGGCGACACCGTGGTGCTGGTCACCTGCACCTGCAACCCCATTCCCAAGGCCGGTATCGACTACTTCCCTCTGACCATTGAGTTTGAAGAGCGGATGTACGCCGTGGGCCGGATCCCCGGCTCCTTCAACCGCCGGGAGGGCAAGCCCTCCGAGCGGGGCATTCTGAACAGCCGGATCATTGACCGGCCCATGCGTCCTCTATTTGACGAGGAACTGCGCAACGACACCGTGGTCACCTGCACCGTGCTGGCCAACGACTACGACAATCCTGTGGAAATCGTGGCTTCCCTGGGCGCTTCCATCGCCATCGCCACCTCCGACGTGCCCTGGAACGGCCCTGTTGCCACCACCAATGTGGCGCACCTGAACGGCAAGTATATCATCAATCCCTCTTCTGACGAGCGGGAGGCCTGCGACTGCTTCGTTTGCATCTCCTCCACCTTTGAGAAGGTGGTCATGATCGAGACCGAAGCCAACGAAGCCCCTGAGTCCGTTGTCTACGAGGCCATTCGCATTGCCCACGAGACCAACATGGAGATCGTCAAGTTCATCAACGGCATTGTGGCTGAGATCGGCAAGCCCAAGTTCACCTTTGAGAAGGCCGCCGTCAACCACGATCTGCTGGACGATCTGATGAACTACGGCCTGGATCAGATTGAGTACGCCCTGGACACCGACGACAAGAACGTTCGGGAGGAGCGGCTCACCGCTGCCCGCCTGGACTTTGCCGATAAGTTCGCTGAGAAGTACGAGGATTTCGAGACCCACATTGAGGTCTGCCTGTACAAGATGCAGAAGAAGGTTGTCAAGAAGTGGCTGCTTCAGGGCAAGCGTGTGGACGGCCGGGGCATGGACGACATCCGTCCCCTGGACGCGGAAGTGGGCGTTCTGCCCAGAGTCCACGGCAGCGGCCTGTTCTCCCGTGGTCAGACCCAGGTGCTGTCCATCTGCACCCTGAATCCCCTGTCCGCCGCCCAGAAGCTGGACACCATCTATCCCGAAGAGACCAAGCGGTATATCCATCACTACAACTTCCCCTCCTTCTCCACCGGCGAAGCCCGGGCCGCCCGCTCCACCTCCCGCCGGGAGATCGGTCACGGCGCTCTGGCGGAAAAGGCCCTGCTGCCTGTGATCCCCTCTGTGGAGGAGTTCCCCTACGCCATCCGTGTGGTGTCTGAGGTGCTGTCCTCCAACGGCTCCACCTCCCAGGGCTCCATCTGCGGCTCCACCCTGGCCCTTATGGACGCGGGCGTGCCCATTAAGCGGCCGGTTGCGGGCATTTCCTGCGGCCTGATCTCCGACCAGGAGACCGGCGAATGGAGAACCTTCACCGATATCCAGGGCGTAGAGGACTTCCACGGCGAAATGGACTTTAAGGTGGCCGGTACCACCGAAGGCATCACCGCCATTCAGATGGACCTGAAGAACAAGGGCCTGACCATGGAAATCATTGCCGACGCTCTGGAGCGCTGCCGGAAGGCCCGCCTGGAGATCCTCAGCGAAGTTATGCTGAAGGCCATTGCCGCTCCCCGTCCCGAGGTTTCCGAATACGCCCCCAAGATGCTGTCCATGAAGGTTCCCGTGGACAAGATCCGGGAGATCATCGGTTCCGGCGGCAAGACCATCCAGAAGATCTGCGCCGACACCGGGGCCAAGGTGGATATCGAGGACGACGGCTCTGTGTTCATCTCCGCGGTAGACGCCTCCGCCGCCTATGCCGCCAAGCAGATGATCGACGATATCTGCTTCGTGCCCGAGGTCGGCAAGCTGTACTACGGCAAGGTAGTCCGCATCCTGCCCATCGGCGCCTTCGTGGAAATCGCCCCCGGCCATGACGGCATGGTTCACATTTCCAAGCTGGATAACCGCCGGGTAGAAAAGGTGGAAGACGTGCTGAACCTGGGCGACATGACCTGGGTGAAGTTCATGGGCTTCGATGAAAAGGGCCGGGCCAACTTCAGCCGCAAGGACGCCCTGAAGGAAATGGCAAACCAGTAATCAAAACTTACAGGAGACGCCTCCGGCGTCTCCTTGTTTTTTATATTCGATAATATGCTTATCAACTTGGATCAGCAAAGGCTCTGCCAGTGCCGGTGAGAGAGGAATGTTCGTTGGTTCCTCCGGGCCTCCCTGAAAAAATGCAGGCTTAAGGCTGGGCAGTGATTGGGATGCTGTGTACCGATTCGGGCACCGTACCCATTCAACGGAGAAAGGGTATACCGGCACTTACCAAGAGCGCGCCGGGAGGGGTCCGGGGAGGGCGGGCGGCGAATCGCCGCGGATGATGGGCGCGGGAGCTGGCCAGCGTTCAGCGCCTCCCCGGCCGGCTTCTTTGCTTCCTTTCTTGCCGAGACAAGAAAGGAAGGCCCCCGGCAGGGTAGGGGAGCACCTGGACAAGGGAGGGGTCAAACCTTTCCCGCATTTGTATCATACTTTCTGACAAAATAATTGGTTTCTTGCGGAAGCTGAGTTAACCAGATGAGCATATTCGATAAAAAAAGTCAAGCGTTTGACATGAATCAGAATCCATTGCAAAGCATCACCCGGCGGGCATTGCCCGCCGGGTGATGTTACTTTAATCTCTTTTCCAGCACCCGGCTGCTTAAGGAAGTCAGCCGGACTCTGGTAAAGCCGTATTCTGAGGTCAGAACAAAGGATTTTGGAAGATCGTCACAGGGAACCACTTCCCCCTCCTTTTCCGCCTTTTTTAAAAACTCCCGGGTGCGCTTGGAGGTGGAGGTGTTGTCCAGGTCAAAAATGCCGATGATGGACTTGTCCCGCACCGCCATATCGCTGCCGATGGCCAGATACATTCCTTACCCCTCCTTCAGCATTTTCCACTGACGCACCGCCAGCTCATCACACCGGTTGTTTTTGGGATTCTCGGCGTGGCCCTTGACCCAGTGGTAATGGACTTCATGCTTCTGGGTTAAGGCCAGAAGCTGCTCCCACAGATCCGGGTTCAAGGCGGGCTTTTTGTCAGATTTGATCCAGCCCCGCTTTTTCCAGCCCCAGGCCCAGCCCTTTTCCAGTGCGTCAATCACATACTTACTGTCGGAGTACAGCTCCACGACGCAGGGCTCTTTCAACGCTTCTAATCCCCGGATCACCGCAGTCAGCTCCATGCGGTTGTTGGTGGTGTTATTTTCCCCGCCGGACAGTTCTTTTTCGCGGCCGTTGAACTCCAGGATGGCGCCCCAGCCTCCGGGGCCGGGGTTGCCGGAACAAGCGCCGTCGGTATAAAGGGTCACGGTTTTCATTCTTCCGGGGCTGCCTCCCCTTCTTCAATGCTTTCCACCCGCTCCAGGGACACCACATGACTGCCCTCTTCCAGGCGCATGACGATCACGCCCTGCACGTCCCGCTTGTACACATTGATGCTGGACGCGGGAATCCGGATGATCACGCCGCCGTTTTCAATGAGCATCACGTCGTCGTTTACGCCCACCACACGGCAGCCGGCCACATTGCCGGTCTTGGAGGTGATGTTGTAGTTCTTCAGGCCCTTGCCGCCCCGGCTCTGGGGGGTCTTTTCCCCGTTGGGGCCGGTGCGCAGATATTCGCTCAGCTCCGTGCGCTTGCCGTAGCCGTTGACAGTAACGGTGAGCAGGGTCTTGCCCTCCTCCGCCTTTTCCGCGCCCACAACAAAGTCTCCGTCGCTCAGATGAATGCCCCGAACGCCGGAGGCGTCCCGGCCCATGGGCCGCACATCGGTCTCGCTGAAGCAGATCGCCATACCCTGGGCGGTAGCCAGCAGGATATTGTCATTACCGTTGGTGCGGATCACATTAATCAGATGATCGTCGTCATCCAAGGTGATGGCCCGAATGCCGGTTTTCCGGTTGGTTTTCAGGGCGATGAAGGGGATCCGCTTAACGGTGCCCTTCCGGGTGACCATCATCAGGAACTCTTCATCGTCAAACTCCCGGGTAATGACCACCGCGGTGACCGACTCGCCGGGATCCAAAGGCAGTACGTTTACAATGGCGGTGCCCCGGGCAGTCCGGCCCGCCTCCGGGATCTGGTAGCCCTTCCGGTGGTGGACTCTCCCCCGGTCTGTAAAGAAGAGCATATGGTCATGGGTGGAGGCAATGATCAGAGACTTCACATAGTCCTCCTCCTTCAGGTTCTGAGCGTTCACGCCCCGTCCTCCCCGGCTCTGGGTCCGGTAGGTGTCCACAGGCATCCGCTTTACATAGCCCTGGTTGGACAGCGTGAAGGCGCAGACCTCCTCCTCGATCAGATCCTCAATGTCGATCTCATCTTCAATGTCCTGAATCACCGTTTTCCGTTCATCGCCGAACTTATCCCGGATCTCAATCAGCTCCTGCCGCAGGACGCCCCGCAGCTTGGCAGGATCCGCCAGAAGCTCCAGGAAGTAGTTGATTTTTTCCATCAACTCCTTGTATTCGCTTTCCAGCTTCTCCCGGTCCAGTCCTTGCAGCGCCTTCAGCCGCATATCCAGAATGGCCTGTGCCTGAATATCGTCCAGGCTGAACCGCTCCATCAGCTTCTGCTTGGCGTCGTCGTAGGAGGTGCGGATGATATGAATGACTTCGTCGATGTTGTCCTGGGCGATCAGCAATCCTTCCAGCAGATGGGCCCGCTCTCTTGCCTTCTTCAGGTCATACTGGGTCCGCCGGGTCAGGATCTCCTGCTGATGCTTCAGGTATTCGTCAATGATCTGCCGCAGGGACAGAATTTTCGGCTGCATCTGGTTGTCCACCAGCGCCAGCATGATAATGCCGAAGCTGGACTGAAGGGCGGTCTGCTTGAACAGGTTGTTCAGCACCACCTGGGGATTGGCGTCCTTTTTCAGCTCGATGACCATCCGCATACCGTTCCGGTCCGTCTCGTCCCGGAGATCGGAAATGCCCTCCAGGCGCTTATCCTTCACCTGCTCGCTGATGGTCTTGATCAGCTGGCGCTTATTCACCTGGTAAGGCAGCTCGCTGACGATGATCCGCACCCGGTCCTTGCCGAACTCTTCAAACTCGGTTTTGGCCCGAACCACCACCTTGCCCCGGCCGGTGGCATAGGCTGCCCGGATGCCGCTGCGGCCCATAATAATGCCGCCGGTGGGGAAATCCGGGCCGGAAATATGCTCCATCAGGTCTGCCATGGTGGCCTCCGGATCGTCCAGCACGCAGACGCAGGCATTGATTACCTCCCACAGATTGTGGGGCGGGATATTGGTAGCCATGCCAACGGCGATACCGGAGGAACCGTTCACCAGCAGGTTGGGGAACCGGCTGGGCAGTACCCGGGGTTCTTTACGGCTTTCGTCAAAGTTGGGATCCCAGTCTACGGTATCCTTGTCAATGTCCCGAAGCATCTCGTTGGAGATTTTGCTCAGCCGGGCTTCGGTGTAACGGTAGGCTGCCGGAGGGTCGCCGTCCACGGAACCGAAGTTGCCGTGGCCGTCCACCAGCATGTAGCGCATGGAAAAATTCTGAGCCAGACGAACCATGGCGTCGTACACGGAAGCGTCGCCGTGGGGATGGTATTTGCCCAGCACGTCGCCCACACAGGTAGCCGACTTTTTAAAGGGCTTGTCAGAGGTCAGGCCGCTTTCGTACATGGTGTACAGGATCCGGCGGTGCACCGGCTTTAATCCGTCCCGCACGTCCGGCAGGGCCCGGCCCACGATTACGGACATGGCGTATTCAATATAGGACTTCTCCATTTCCTCCACCAGGTTGCTTTCGGTAATCACCTGATCCGGAAAACGGATGTCCTCGGGTTTATAGCTGCGGTTATGTGCCAAAAGAAGCACCTCCAATTTTCAAGACGGGAAACGTTCCTTCCCGGAATATCAATCAAATGTCGATGTTGACGGCGTACTTGGCGTTTTGCTCGATCCAATCCTTACGTGGCTCTACCTGCTCGCCCATGAGGATGGTGAAAATCTCGTCCGCCCTTCTGGCGTCCTCCAGAGTGATCCGCCGCAGGCTCCGCTTTTCCGGATCCATGGTGGTCTCCCACAGCTCATGGGGATCCATTTCGCCCAAGCCCTTGAACCGGCTGATGTCCACCTTGGCGTTGGGATTGTCGGCGCGCATTTGCGCGGACACCTGGTCTCGCTGCTCGTCGGAATAGGCCACCTTCACGCTTCTGCCTCTGGTCAGCTTGTACAGAGGGGGCACGGCGGAGTACACATACCCATGCTCGATCAGCGGCCGCATATACCGGAAGAAGAAGGTCAGCAGAAGGGTACGAATATGAGCGCCGTCCACGTCCGCATCCGCCATGATAATGACCTTGTGGTAGCGCAGCTTTTCAATGTCGAATTCCTCGCCAATGCCCGCGCCCAGGGCCACGATCAGGGGATACAGCTTATCGTTGCCGTAGATTTTATCGGCTCTGGCCTTTTCCACGTTGAGCATTTTGCCCCACATGGCCAGAATCGCCTGGAACCGGGAGTCTCTGCCCTGAATGGCAGAGCCCGCCGCGGAGTCGCCCTCCACGATGTATATCTCGCACAGGCTGGGATCCCGCTCGTTGCAGTCCTGAAGCTTATCGGGCATCTGGCCGGATTCCAGTCCGGTTTTCCGGCGAATGGATTCTCTCGCCTTCCGGGCGGCCTCTCTGGCCCGGGAGGCCATCATGGCCTTGTCCAAAATGGCCTTGGCGGTGGCAGGATGCTCTTCAAAGTAGGTAGCCAGCTGGTCGCTCACCACCTGATCCACCAGGGTACGGATATAAGCGTTGCCCAATTTGGCCTTGGTCTGACCCTCGAACTGGGCGTCGGTAAGCTTCACGGAGATAATGGCGGTAATGCCCTCCCGGCAGTCGTCGCCGGAAACCTTGTCGTCCCCCTTGAGAATGCCGTTTTTCAGGCCGTAGTTATTGAGAACCCGGGTCAGAGCCGTCTTAAAGCCGGTCTCGTGCATGCCGCCTTCCGGGGTGCGCACGTCGTTAGCAAAGGAAAGGAGAAATTCGTTGTACCCGTCGTTATACTGAACGGCGATCTCCGCGGAGGCGTCTCCCTTGTTTCCGCTCATATAGATCACATCTTCGTGGAGGGCCGTCTTGTTCCGGTTGCACCATACGGCAAATTCCCGGATACCGCCTTCATAGCACATGGTATCGCTGATCTGCTTTTCATCATCCCGGTCGTCGGTGATGGTGATGGAAAGGCCCGCGTTCAGAAAGGCCTCCTCCCGCATACGCTCGTGAAGGATTTCGTAATCGTATACCAGGGTGTCAAACATCTCCGGATCCGGCTGGAAGGTGACCTCCGTACCGGAACGGTCAGTTTTCCCCACAATGGTCATTTCCTGGGTGATGGCGCCCCGGGCAAATTTCATTTCATAGATATTTCCGTTTTTGTGAACCCGGACACGGAGCCACTGGGACAGGGCGTTGACTACGGAAGCGCCCACGCCGTGGAGGCCGCCGGAGACCTTGTAGCCGCCCCCGCCAAACTTACCGCCGGCGTGGAGCACGGTGTACACCACCTCCAAAGCGGGGCGGCCGGTCTGGGGCTGAATGTCCACGGGAATGCCCCGGCCGTCGTCGGTGACGGTGATGGAATCCCCGGGGTTGATGGTTACGGTAATGTGCTTACAGTATCCCGCCAGGGCTTCGTCAATGGCGTTGTCCACGATCTCATAGACCAGATGGTGCAATCCGGAAGATGAGGTGGAACCGATATACATACCCGGACGCTTGCGAACCGCTTCCAGTCCTTCCAGAACCTGGATCTGCTCCGCGCCGTATTCTTGTGTTACTTTCGTTTCGTCAGACATAAATCCTCCAATAAGGTGTGGTGAGCCGCCTTCAGACGCCGGGGAAAACCCTCGCGATTGCAAACGCTTTCCCTGACGCCCTGATCTCACAATAGGCTTCCCTTACGAATTTCAATGGTTTTTCCCAGCTTGGTAAACCGGCCCGGCTCACAGCAGGTAATGAACACCTGGCCGGAGACGATCTGGTTGAGCACAAAGTCCTGCCGCCCGGGATCCAGCTCGCTGAGCACATCGTCCAGCAGCAGCACCGGCTCTTCGCCCCATTCCCGGCCCATCAGTTCCCGCTGGGCGAGCTTTAAGCTGATAGCCGCCGTCCGGGTCTGTCCCTGGGAGCCGTAGGCCTTCAAATCCACGCCGCACAATCGAACGGTAAAGTCATCCTTGTGGGGGCCGGTAAGACACTGCCCGGTTTCCAACTCCGCCCGGTAGTGCCGCTGCAGATGGTCCAGCAGGTCCTCTGTCAGCTTCCCAATGGGCGCAAAGGGATTCTCCACCGTGGAAACCGTTTTGTATTCCAGGGTGAAGTCCTCACATCCGCCGGAAAATTGGTGATGATAATTTCCCGCCGCCTTGGCCAATCCTTCATAAAATCTTGCCCGGTAGGAGATCAGCAGAGCCCCCACCTGGCAAAGACGCAGGTTATATTCCGGCAGAATATCCAGCACTTTTGGGTTTTCAAATTGATCCTTTAAGATCCGGCTTTTCTGCTCCAGGATCCGGTTGTATTCCGTCAGAGCGGCGTCATAATTGGGCCTTAGTTGACATAACGCCATATCTCCAAATCGCCGCCGCTGGCTGGAGCCCATTTTCAGGATCATGAGATCCTCCGGGCAGAACAATACCGTAGGCAGCACCCCGGCCAGCTCTCCGGCGCTTTTCTTTTTTACCCCGTTTTGAAAGATCTGACGGGGCCGCTTACCGGAAAACAGCAGCCAGCGCAGGGTTTGCTCCCGCTCCTGGGAAAAGACCGAGCCCTGCAATTCCGCGAAATCCGCGTTGAACCGGATCATTTCCCCGGTTTTTTGGGCGCGGAAGCTTCTGCCGCTTCCCAGATAGGAAATGGCCTCCAAAAGGTTGGTCTTTCCCTGGGCGTTGTCTCCCACGATCAGGTTCACCCCGGACGCAAAGGAGAGGCTGCACTCCTCATAATTGCGAAAGGAACGCAGATACAGTTCATTCAGCTTCATGGCCACGGATCCGGTATTTTCCACACATAAATTCAAAGGTATCCCCGGGATACAGCTTTTTGCCCCGCATGGTGCAGATTTCCCCGTTTACCTTTACCTGTTCCTCCTGGATCAGGGACTTGGCCTCGCCGCCGGAGTAGACCAGGTTTGCCAATTTCATAGCGTCCTGCAGCTTGATAAACGCTGTGGAAATCTCCACAGGTACGCCATCCTCTTTTCGTTTCACTACAACCTTCATGATCAATACCTCAAAAATCAGCTGTTTTTGATCCGAACCGGCAGAACCATATAGGCATAATCCTGCTTGTCATCGGCGGGGGTGAGCACAATGGGGCTTAAGCCGTTGGTCAGCTCCAGGGTCACCTCTTCAGAAGGCACCGCCCGGAGGGCGTCGGACAGATAGCGCACATTAAAGCCGATCTCCAATTCCTTGCCGTCTCCGGCAATAGAGCACCGATCCTCCGCGGCGCCGATGGTGGTATTGGTGCGCATCAGCAGCTCATTGTGACCGAACACGCAGCGCACGGGGCTTTTGTACTTTTCCGAAACCATCAGGCCCACCCGCTCCACAGAGGAGGAAATCTCCGCTACATTGGCAACCAGCTGAATGGGACAATTGCTGGGCACCACCCGGCGCCAATCCAAAAAGTCCCCTTCCAGCAGCCGGCAGATCAAAGTGGCGCTGCCCACCTGGAACAGAATGTGCTTTAATCCTAATGTAAAGGCGGCTTCCTCCTCGCTGTCGGTGAGAATTTTTTCCACCTCTTTCAGTCCCTGGGAGGGAACTACGAAATTCATTTCCCGGCCGGTGCCGGATTCCGGATGCCAGGTGCGGCGGGCCAGACGGAATCCATCCACAGCTACGGCGGTAATGGCATCGTCGGTCACTTCAAATTTCACGCCGGTGTGGATGGGACGGCCCTGGTTTTCCGAAACGGAGAAAATGGTGCCGGAAATCAGCTCCTTCAGTCGGCACTGGGGGATGGGAACGGCTCTGCCTTCATTCACATCGGGAAGTTCCGGGTAATCCTCAGAGGATTCGGCGGAGATGTTAAAGGAAGCGTAGCCCGCCCGAATGGAAACCTTGAAATTCTCGTCCACCACCACAGTAACCGGGCCTTCCGGCAGGCGGCGGATGATATCCCCGAACAGCTTGGCGGGAAGAATGCATTCGCCGGGGTCGGACACGTCCGCTTCGATCTCATAGGTAATGGCGGTTTCCATATTATAACCAGTCAGACTCAAACCCAAGCCGGCTTTGCAGAGGATGCCCTCGATGACGGAAAGGGTGCTTTTCTGAGCTACCGCCCGGCTGGCGATATTCAGTCCCGTAACCAGCATATTTTTTTCACAGGTAAAACGCATAGTCAGGTTCCTTCCTTGTAAAAGATAGTGGAAATATATATCTGTAAGTAAGTTCAGGTAGTATTAACAGCAGTAGGGGAAATTTATGTGGAAAAGTGGGTTTTGATTTAGGGGGACAACAAATTTTTTTCCACAGGCCAATGTGAAAATTTTTGGTTCTTTCCACAGCCCATGTGGAGAAAAATTTCGGCGAGAAAATTCCACAGATTTTTTTTCCACATTCCACAGACCCTGTGGAGAAATTCACAGACAGGAATTGATGTTGGCGGTAATGTCCCGAATATTGTTCTGGGTGGCGGTATCGCCGTTTTTTAGTGCGACTTCGACTTTCCGTATGGCGTACAATACAGTAGAATGATCCCGGGCAAATTCCTTGCCGATGTCGGGCAGGCTCAGATTGGTAAGCTTCCGAATCAAATACATGGCAACCTGACGGGCTTCGGCGGTGCCTTTGTTTTTCTGAGTGCCCCGAAGAATCGCTTCGTCGATGGAATAGAACTTGCAGACCTGGCTGATAATCAGGCTGGGGGTGGGCAGGGCGTTGCCTTCGGACTTGAACATATCGTCAATGGCCCGGGAAACATGGGCCAGATCCAGAGGCATGTTGTTCAGATCCCGGTAGGCCAGGATTTTCTTAACGGTTCCTTCAATCTGCCGGACGTTGTTGGTCACATTGATGGCAATGTAGTTGCATACCTCGTCATCCAGATTCAACCCCAGGTTTTTGGCCTTGTTTTTGATAATGGCCATACGGGTCTCATAATCCGGCGGCTGCACGTCCGCCAAAAGGCCCCATTCAAACCGGGTTTTCAGCCGATCCTCCAGGGTTAGCATATCGCTGGGCTTCCGGTCGGAGGTCATGACGATCTGCTTGTGCTCTTCGTAAAGCTTATTAAAGGTATGAAAAAATTCCTCCTGGGTGGATTCCTTACCGGCGATGAACTGCACATCGTCAATGAGGAACAGATCCGCTTCCCGGTATTTGCTCCGAAACTCAATGTTTCTGCCATTCTGAATGGCGGCGATCAATTCGTTGGTAAATTGGTCGCCCTTGATATAAACGATGTTGGCGTCCGTTTTTTCCTTACGAATGCCGTTGGCAATGGCGTAAAGCAGATGGGTCTTGCCCACGCCGGGAGGGCCGTAAATAAACAAGGGGTTATACACCTGTCCCGGAGTTTTGCTGACGGCAATGGCAGCGGAGTGGGCAAACCGGTTGGAGGGGCCCACTACGAAATTGTCAAAGGTGAACTGGGGGTTAAAATCCATGGAAGAAGCGCTCTTCCCCTTTTGCTTAAAGGAGGCCAGCTCCTCGTCACCGAAAACCAAAAGCTTGGCGTCGGAATTGAACACTTCCTTCAGTGCGTCGTGAATGTAATCGGTACAGCGGCGGCGGATGATCTCCCGGCGAAAATCCGAGGGAGAATAGAGAATCAAATTGTTTTCATTCAGTTCCACAACCTCCGCATCGTCAAACCAGGCCGATACGGTAACGGCTCCCAGCCGCTCTTCCATGTGGCTTAAAACCTTTGCCCACACATAGGCAGATGAGTACATAGGGCAGCTCCTTTCATATATGGATGGAGCCCAAAAAATGGAAAAAACAGGGGATTTTGGGCAGAATCACTCACCCTAAATTTTATCACATTTCAACAGAAAAAACAAGGCTTTTTTGGTGAAATGAGATTATAGAACCGCCGCTTTCCCCAGGGAAGGAAAGCGGCCGGGAACAGGCAAAATTCATTGACAACCATCCCCATCCTGTGATAAAATAAGGCCGTCTTAACCGGAAGCGGGAATGAAGAAAAACGCGGGCATGGTGGAATTGGTAGACTCGGTGGATTTAGGTTCCACTGCCAAAAGCGTGCAGGTTCGAGTCCTGTTGCCCGCACCAAGGCGAGTGTCCTTACAGCATTTGAAAGGCTGTAAGAACACTCGCTTTTGCCCATGCCGGCGCACAAATGTCTGCTGAACAAGTCGCGGTCGCAACTTATTCAGCAGACATTCATTGGGATGCTGCCCACCGGCTGGGGCACCGTACCCATTCATCAGGGGACATGTTTCACAATCCCAACGGCAGATTGACGGCACAATTCTGAAAGGGGGCCTGGGCCTTGAATTTTTTGGAAACACAGCGGCTGATCCTGCGCAATGTAAAGCCTGAGGACGGGGCGGTTATGCACGACTACCGCAGCAACGAACTCTGCGCCAAATATCAGCGGGGGCAGACAAAGGACTTGGAGGGCATTGCTGCCTTAGTGGAAAAACGGAAAAAGGATGTGCTTGGCGTGGACGCGGCCTGTCTGGTCGCCGTCGCCCGAAAGGACACGGACGAGATGATTGGGGAAATCGTGGTGATGCCGGAGAAGGGAACCATTTCCCTGGGCTATACCATCTCCTATCGCCACCACCGAAAGGGCTATGCTTACGAAAGTCTGTCCGCCCTCATAAATATGCTCCATGAACGTTACCCGGCGTGGGACTTTATCTGCTTCACAGACCCGGAGAACGGGGCCAGCAGAAGTCTGCTCCGGAAGTTGGGATACACCGATATGGGTTATATTCCGTCCATAGACTCCCAGGTCTTTGGGAAGTGGACAACGCCCGCAACCGAAGCGGAAATCGCCGGGGCTGCCCAAAGGTAAAAAGGATTCACCGCCATTGGCCTTTCAAGGAACCGATCCGAAAGGGCGGGGGGTTTGGAGAATCGGAAATCATTGCCACACGGTCAACCTTTACCGCTTTCTCACAGGCAAAGACTCCGTTAATCTGCGTGGAGTTTCCCACGCTTCAGGCTGTCGAGAAAGTAAGGTTCCCCGTAGGAATTTATAAACAAGCACCGCGCCAAAGCCTCCGAAGTGTAAAGGGAGGTGGGCAGGCGAAGCCTGCTCGGAGGGATTGACGCGGCAGAATGTTCTCTCTTTGCCGGAGTGCGGGCGAATTCGCACATTGTACCGCACAATCCCCCAGTCACGGCGAAGCCGTGACTGGGGGATTGTGCAAAGGGGGCCTTTAGCGCTGCAAGTTCCGGAAGCTTTTTCAACACTCTGTTGCGTGGAGTTTCCCACGCTTGGAATATGATCGCATTCATACAAAGATCCTTGCTTTTCCTTAATAAATATCCGAAAAGGCGTTTCGGTAATATTCCGAATAACGGATCGTGCCGCCATTATCAAATCTCTGACATTTCACAGAAACCAAGCGCCTTATAAAACGCCGCTGTCCTTGGCGTTTTGTCTGCTGCAAGTTGAATTTGGATAACGAATATAGTAGTAATCATTCCCCTCCATTGCTTGCGTTTTTATAAAGCCGTGTCGTTCATAGAAGCGAGCGGCACCGTTATTGTCTTTGTGAACGCCCAAAGCAATGGGTCTTACGCCATATTCGTTATATATCTTCATAATGACGGTTTCTAATACACAACCGCCAATACCCAGATTGCGATAACGGTTGTCAAGGATAAAACCCATCAACCTGTAAAAAGGGGTTTCTCCCATTTCGCGGGGATCGGTTTCCCAAGGAATCGCTTCCCCTAACAAAATCACACCGATGTACACATTCTCCCACAGCACTGCATAGGTATGACCGATACACCCGTGCTCCAATCCGTATTGCGTGTATTCCATAATAACATCTGCATTATCCACCCACGCTTCGCTGATGTCTTCACGATGAATCGCTTTTACCTGGGCGATATTGTCCGGTGTTAAGAACTCCAATTTGAGTTTGTCAAAGTCTATATGATTCATGATCGTTTCCTTCCCAATCAAACCGCTCATTATGTCTGCCTATTTGATTTGACAAACGGCTGTCAACCAAGTCTATAAACAAAAACAAAGCGGGAACTATCAAATGTTATATAGCGGCCGCTGGAAGCGAAAGGCTCTGCGCTGACCCCGAGTATTTCAATCCACGCTCCCCGTGGGGGGAGCGACCACTTCGAGATGACGGACAACCCAGGGCTAAGTATTTCAATCCACGCTCCCCGTGGGGGGAGCGACAATTTTTCTTTTGTTTCTTCTGAAAGATGTGTGCCAATTTCAATCCACGCTCCCCGTGGGGGGAGCGACGCGTATGAGGACGCTCTGGCAGAGGCGCAGGGGGATTTCAATCCACGCTCCCCGTGGGGGGAGCGACACGGGGAGCGCAATTCTTGCAGATACCTTTCAGACATTTCAATCCACGCTCCCCGTGGGGGGAGCGACTTTCTCTGCCAATAGAGCCGTCATCGTCCATAATATTTCAATCCACGCTCCCCGTGGGGGGAGCGACTGTACGGGCATGGTCATCAAAGCGCCGTCAGAAATTTCAATCCACGCTCCCCGTGGGGGGAGCGACTTGATGGACGAGGCAAAGAAGCCCGCCGAAAAGATTTCAATCCACGCTCCCCGTGGGGGGAGCGACTTGTGCTTGGCTCTGGTATGAGGCGCAATTCGAGATTTCAATCCACGCTCCCCGTGGGGGGAGCGACAAGCCGAACACAGCTGCAACCACCTGAATCAGCAATTTCAATCCACGCTCCCCGTGGGGGGAGCGACTGCAGGAGCAAACCATATTTGCACCACAAGAAATATTTCAATCCACGCTCCCCGTGGGGGGAGCGACAAGCATAGTTCACAGTGCCGCAGCAGTTAGTGGGATTTCAATCCACGCTCCCCGTGGGGGGAGCGACGCGGCGGTATCGCTGATCTTCGGGATAGTTGACATTTCAATCCACGCTCCCCGTGGGGGGAGCGACCAGGCATATTCATTCAAACATTCTGCAATGGCTATTTCAATCCACGCTCCCCGTGGGGGGAGCGACTGCTGATAGCGTGGGAAATTTCGCGCCGGGTGGAATTTCAATCCACGCTCCCCGTGGGGGGAGCGACGGGTACGGCTGGATTACCGACGCAGAGCAAAACGATTTCAATCCACGCTCCCCGTGGGGGGAGCGACTGGTCTTGTCCGGCATCCGGTCGCATCTGTCCAATTTCAATCCACGCTCCCCGTGGGGGGAGCGACTGTGGTTTCCGATGGCAGGCACGAAAACATTTTTATTTCAATCCACGCTCCCCGTGGGGGGAGCGACATCCAATGCGGCAGCCTGATCTGCAAGCAGGTCAATTTCAATCCACGCTCCCCGTGGGGGGAGCGACTGCTGCAACATCGACAGGGGGCATGTTCATTTCATATTTCAATCCACGCTCCCCGTGGGGGGAGCGACGATATTTCAGCCGTTGGCCAGTTCCAGCCATGGATTTCAATCCACGCTCCCCGTGGGGGGAGCGACAGCAAAGATGCACAATTAAAGACCTGTATCTTTGACAAATACATGATTTTTGCCGCGGTGTGCGCCTATTATTATGGGCAGAGCGCTTTCAAAATGACTTCCGCCCATCCAAAAGCGTCCAAAACCCGGTGCGAAGTTCCCCGGAAAACGCTGTTTACTTCCCCTTCGCAGTCAGAGAATCAGCGGTTCCTCCGGCTGGTAGGTCTGCTTGGCGCCGAAATGCTCGATCTTCTTCTCGTAGCGGTTTCCCAGATAGTAAAACCGAAGGCTGTCCTTCTCTTTGTCCATGATGGCGCAGAGCGTTGCCTGAAGTTTCCGGCACTGGGCTGCGTCCAGCAGGCACTCAAATACAGAATTCTGCACCCTCTGGCCGTAGTTTACGCACTCTTTCGCGATTCTGCGCAGACGTTTCCGTCCGGCGGCGTCCTCGGTGTTAACATCATAGGTAATCAATACCAGCATTGCATCACTTCCATAAAAAAGGCGGATACCCATCCAGATCCCCCCGCAGATATCGGGCCAGAAGAAGGGCCTGAACATAGGGAATCATCCCCCAAGCCAGCTTTTCGCCCAGAAACGGGTGGGTCAGGGTTTCCTTTTTCTTTTCTTGCCAGGCTTTCAAGAACGCTCTGCGTCCATCCTCGTTGAGCAAAACGGCGCCGCTGTCCTGAACCTGAAAATCCTCCGGGCGGATCATGCGGTTGTTGATTATGGTCAGGACAAAACGGTCTGCCATACAGGGCCGCAGTTCTTCCATCAGGTCCAGGGCCAGGGACGTTCTGCCCGGCCGGTCCCGGTGGAGAAACCCCACATAGGCGTCCAACCCCACGCTTTCCAGAGCCGAAGCACAGTCGTGGGTCAGCAGCGTATAGGCAAAGGACAGCATGGCGTTGACCCGGTCAAGAGGCGGCCGCCGGTTTCTTCCCCGGAAGAAAAAGTCTTCCTTACGGTTGAGAATCATCTCATCGAACACCCCAAAGTAAGCTGCGGCGCCCACGCCCTCCACACCCCGCAAGGCATCCAATTCCGTTACCTCTGTGACCGGGGTCAGCAGCGATTGCAATTCCCCGCTGGCGTCGCTGAGCCGCCGGGCATCCACCCGCATGCCATGGTCCCGTTTCGTCCGTTCAACGCTCCAACGGCTGTTGTGGAGTTTTCCAAATACCATATTCCGGGCAACGGCGCAGCTCCTTGCTTCGTCATCCGCAAGTCGGTACTGTTCCCGACGCAGCAGCACATTTCCGGTGTTCTCCCCGCAAATACGGGCGAGAAACCGTCCTCTCGGCGTACAAAAGGCGAAACCGATCTCCCGCTGGGCGCAGACGCCCAGCAGCGCGGGGGAGGCCCCCGCATAGGAAAAGCTGACGATGTTTTGCAGCATATGCAGAGGATACCGGGCAAGAACCTGCTTGTCCCGGTTTGCCAATACATTTTCTCCTTCCAGAGAAAGGTAGATATCCTCAGAGGTGACAAACAAAGTATTCAGCAGTTGTTTCATGGCTTCTCCTCCAAAGCGGCTTTCAGGTAGGCAGGCACGGAACGGCTTTTCATCAGCTTCGGCAGGCAAAGATCTTTCAGAGAACAGGCATTGCAGGACTTGGTTGGTTTGACTTTCGGGGTATGTCTGCGGCGGTACAAGTCGTGCATCTGTTCCAGATTGTCCCGAACCGCTTCCCGAAGGCCCTCTGTGAACGCCACCGGAACCCGTCGGCGGATCTGACCGTAATACAGGGCGCCTTCCGGAATGGAACAGCAGAGCATTTCCTCCAGGCACAAGGCCTGGGCACAGAGCTGGAGGGCGTCTCCGGTGTCTCCCCGGGGTTCGCCGCGCTTATACTCCACCGGATAGGGCTGCCACAAATCCTCCCGGTTCGGCAGGGGGATTCCCCGGCTTCCCCTGTGATATTCCAGCACATCGCATTGACCGGACATGCCAAGGGTGGGAGAAAAGACGCTGACACCCCGGGTGATGATCCGGTTTCCCCGGCTTTCCCGAAAATCATTGTCATGGGCGTTTTCGTGCATGAGGATTCCGTCTACGGTGCGGTAATTCTCCGCCCACTGCTGTTCAATATGGATCAGAGCCCATTGGCGCCGGCAGAATCGGAAGTGCTGCAAACCGGAAAGCTGGAGATAATCCTCCTCCTGCCAGATCACCCCATCCGGATACAGGTGATGCCCTCTGGCAAAGCTGCTTCCTCTACAGTGACCACATAATCCCGGAAGGAACGGGCAGAAGCGATATCCTCCGGGTTCGCACGGCTGACTTTCACCGCGTCAAACAACTTCCAGGCAGGGGCATTGCCCAGCTCACTGTCGTGCTTGAATACGATCAGTTCCCGCACTGCCATGTTGCCCCGGGCGGCAGAACGGTCATGCTCGAACATATTCAAAATGGCTTCCCACAGCAAGGCCAGATCCTCCTGGGAAAAACCAGTGGTCTTTCTTGCCAAATTGGCGGAGATATAGCCTTCGCACCGGTACAGACCGTAGGGCACGATGTACTTGCGGCCCATTTCGGTGCCTTTTTTCTCGGCGTCTGCTTCAGTGGTAATGGCCACGCGGGTGATGGTAACCTCCTGAGGCACCACCGGCTCTACGCTTCTGGCAAATCCCAGCTGCACCGGGCCTCGGATCTGGCCGCAGTTCAGGGCGCCCTTGACCATGGTGGTCATCACCGCACCGAAGGTTCGGATGTCAAAGAAATTCAGGCACATAAAGTCCCGCACCAGCCGGTCTACATCCGTACCGGCTTCCTTCTTTGCTTTGATCTTCTTTTTCAGTTCTTCCGGTTTCTGTGTAGCGGCATTTTCAATGCCCACCTGGAGGAAGCCTTCATTGTCGCTGCGATTCAGCGGGACGCCGTCTTTCACATAGATCCGCCAACCGGGGGCGTCTTCCTTGACGGTTTCCACATAGTTGCGGATCTTCCGTTTCAAGCACACGTCGGTGACGATGCCCAGGCCCGTTTCCGGATCCACCCGAGGCAAATTGCCGGCGTCCGGGTCTCCGTTGGGGTTCCCGTTTTCCACATCGAACAGAATCACAAATTCATAACGGTTCTGGATGGCTTCACGCATTTTCCTTGTCCTCCTTTTTCTGATAGCGGGTTTGGGTTTGGTGATAGTAGCCCAGCTGGAAGGAACCCTGCTGTGGCAAATTCAAACGGGCTGGGTAGACCTGGGGGAGTTTGCTCATCAGCTCTGTCAGCTGCCTGTCATAGTAAACGGCGGTTCCCGGGTTCAGCTTTCGCAGATGCTTCTGGGCCAGATTAACCAAAGTGGGGAACACAACGGCAGGCGTGGCAGAGGCGGAGCTGAAATACTTGTCACGGATGGTGGTGTTGATACCAGGGTTGGCGGCATCTTGGATGGCTTCCAGCAGGGAGAACAACCGCCCCAGCGTATAGGGAATATGTTCACAATCAGGATTCAGGTGCACAGTTAATACCTCCTTTGGCACATCGGGATGACTGTTTTTCAAATAATGGGCCTTGATGATGGCAGCCTGCCCCCGGGTAATCTGCCGCTGGGCTCGGATTCGCAGGGTCACACCGTTGAGCAAGGTAGCGGGGTACGGCGTATTTTCCAAAATGGAGCGAAGCAGTTCTCCGCCCAGGCGCGGAGCGGGCTGCTTATCCCGGGAATTTTGGTTGACGGTTTCGTCCAGCAGTTTCCAAACCGGTATGGTCGCGAACTTGTCATAGGATGGACGGACGATTTCCAGCCGCTGTTGGTGGGCCCGGGAGTTTTCCAGAAACTTTCCGAAGGTATTCTTCAGGAAAAACCGTACAGACAGGCGGGCGGCGTTGGGCGCGAGCCCTAAAACGTAAAATTCCATTTCCGGGTCCAGAAGGGTCTGATCGTACAGCACCGCCTGTCCGGTGCACAGCGCCTTTACCATACCGTCCAGATCGCCGGCGTCATAGTATGGGGATTCGCTTCCCATAAAGCAGCTGCCAAACAGATCCTGATAGGCGGGCTGGGCCGAATCTGCCCAGCAGACCACCGCTGTGTCTCCCACGTAATATACGTGCTTCCAGTCGGCCAGCAGGTGGTTCAATGCCGTGGTATAGGCGAAGGCGGCAAACTTGCCGGTGGGGGCGTTCAAATTCTGTTCCGCTCCATAGGAGCAAAAGGCAGGCGCATTGAAGGAAACCAACGCCGCGCCGCTGGATTGGGCGCCCCGCACGTTTTTGATCGCAGGATGAACCCGCTCCACCGGCCCCTTTTCGCCGGTGACAAGGCAAATCATCTCCGGTTCGTCAGCGCCTTTGGCGGCATAGTAACGTTCCCAGGCGTGACGGATCAAGGGGTATTCGTAGGCGTACTGAAAATCAACAAGGAAGGTCAGATTCACGCCTTTGAGAATGTCTTCCATAGCCTCTTGAAGGGCCGGATGCTCCGCCGCCTTTTCCGGGTTCCAGTTCTGGAAAAATCCCAGAATCCCCCGGGCGGCTGGGGAATCCACCCCAGATAGGATCTGCTCATGGAGGGTTTTACTGGCGGCAAAGCATTTGGCGGATTTGGCCGGGTCCCCTTTTCCGTCAAGGCCCAAAAGATAGCTCGGATTTTCCCACAGGAAATTGGAAAGAACGCCGCTGGTTTTCTTCACGGGAGCCGGAAGCACCATCTCCTGAGGGACCATGACGATTTTTTTACCCTTGTGCTCCTCTCCTTTGACGCAGACCAGCTGTTGGAGGCTGCCAGTCTCGTCAATACACAGGGCATAAGAGATTTTTACACGTCCCCAGCCCGGCGGAGCGATCACACCCTGCCGGGAAAGCTGCTGATAATAGGCTGTCAGCGCTTGCAAAATCATCCCCGCACCTCCTCGCTGTCCCAAGGCGGAATCTCCAGCACTCCGTGGCGCAGCGCCGCCCGGAAGAACTTGGGCGTGATATTCTCCGGGTCAGAGTAGTCCATGTCGTAGAGCATCCAGCCCAGGTCCTTTTCTCCTTCCAGTTCCGGCGGACAAGGAGGAATCGTTTCACACATCCGAAAATTGGCAGGGAATTCCCGACATCCGAAATAGGGCTGGTGATAGAACTGCCCCCTCCGAATTCTCCGTTTGATGATGTCCTGGAACTTTCCCGGGTTGTCCCCGGGGGCAGCTTTGTCCGTCATCTCAAAGTGGGCTTCGATGACATAGTGGACATCCCGAAGCACCATGGCGGCCCGCTGCTGAATATCATCGGCGGTGCACAAGTACAATTCCCCCGTGCCCCGCTCCATAACCGTCCGGGCCGATCTGGCGGAAATGGTGGACTTGACCTCGTTTCTGCGCAGGTTGCTGAAGCGGATGGGGCTGCACGCACGGATCTTTGTTGGTACCCATCGCATCCCCGGATGCCAGTAGACGGCTTCCAACAGTCCCCGGGCGGCAGAAGGCGTCATTACATCGTACGAAACTCTTTCAACCTTCATTTCCGGTCTGGAGAAGAGGGCATAATCCCCCCAGACCTCCAATGTAATGGACATAGCGTTCACTCCTCTCATTTTATGGTATCTTTCCAAGTCTGATTTTGCACTTAATGGGCACTGAACAACGCCAAACGCCTTGAAAGCCAAGGCTTTCCGGCTGATATCGGCACGGGAGGAAGTCAGCATTCCTGCCGTTGCTGTGTTGCTGTTTTTATATAGAAAGAAACGCCATCTCCGGCTCCAACGTCAGTCCGGTATCGGGATGATAGGCATTTAAATCCATCAGGATCGCCGAGCCGTCCTCCAGCAGGTTCAGGCAGTTGGATTGCTCCAGTGCGTGGAAGTGCTGTTCATAAACGGATACCCCGTATTGTCCCAAGGCCCGGAACAGATTCCGGCTGCGCTCTCCCTCTTCCAGCCGCCGGATCAGGGAGGCTCCTTCTCCCCGGGGAATATAGACGGTTCGGGTCTGGCTTTCGATCAGTCGGAACTGGTCTGCCACCGTTTCAAAGGGATAATGGGATCTGGGATCCTTCATCAGGGAAAGGATTCCTTTCACGTCCTGCTGTTTTTCCCCTTTCAAATAGAGAAACTGCCGGAAATAGGATTGAATGGTCTCCGGGGCGGCTAAATCAGGAAATGCTGCCCGAATTTGCCGGAAGGTGTCCACTGCCGTCCGGAACTGGGGCGGCGCTTTCTCCTCCCCCTGAAACAGCGTTACCACGCTGTTTTCCGGACTTCGTTTGCCTTCCCGGTTGCAGCGACCGGCGGCCTGGAGAACGGAGTCCAGTCCTGCTTCCTCCCGAAACACTGCCGGGAAATCCACATCCACACCCGCTTCAATCAAGGAGGTAGATACCACCCGGCAGGGAAGCCCCTCCTTCAACCGCCTGTGAATTTCCTCCAGTACTTGCCGCCGGTGGGCCGGGTACATCAAGGTGGACAGATGATAAGCGCCCTCTTCCTGTAAGCAGGATAATATCTTCTGCGCGCTTTTTCGCCGGTTCACAATACATAGCACCTGATGATGGGCATTCAATTGCTCAGCCAGCGCCGTCCATGTGAGGATGCCGCCGTTTTGAAAACGCACTCTTTGAAAAACCTCCGCATCAAATACCTCCGGCGGACAAAGCTCTACAACGGGAATATGAGGAAGATACTGCCGAAAAAAAGGCGCCAGAGCCGGCTGGGTGGCAGTACACAATACAGCGGACGCTCCGTATCTCTTCACCAATTGGGAAATGGCCCAAACGCAGGGCCGCAGATAGGGCAACGGCAGCATTTGCGCTTCGTCGAAAATCAGGACGCTTTTGGCCAGATTGTGAAGCTTCCGGCACTTGGAAGAACGGTTGGCAAAAAGGGATTCAAAGAACTGGACTGCAGTGGTAACAATCACAGGCATATCCCAGTTTTCCGTAGCCTTTGCCATTCGCGCTGTTTGAGGACTTGCCCCATCTTCCAGATCATAGGTCACACCGCTGTGGTGTTCCAGCACCTGATCCGGGCCGAGGATCTTCCGAAAGGTGTCCGCGGTCTGCTCGATGATGGAGGTATAGGGCACCACATAGATCACCCGCTCCATTCCCTGCTCTCGGGCATGCGCCAGAGCAAAGGCCAGGGATGCCACGGTTTTACCGCCGCCGGTGGGAACGGTGAGGGTAAACAGTCCTGGTTTCTTCCTCTGACCTTCCTCCATGCACCGCCGCAAAATCCCACACCGCTGCCGGTTCAGCTCCCCCTCGGGTGGAAACCAGGGTTGAATGTACTGCTGCAGCGCAGTCCAAAGCCGTTCCATGTCCGCAGAATTTTTCTCCCGGGGCACTCCGTCCATAAAGGCTTCGGTATCCAAAAAGTCCGCGTCCACCAGGCAGGAATAGAGCATCCGGGTAAAAAACATGGTTTCGTCGGGGGAGGAAACGGCGGGCAGAGCGGGCGACGGCAGGGTGATTTCCCTTTCCCAATCCCCGTATGGTTCCAGCTGTCCGCTCTGCCCCCTGTATATGCGTCCGAGAAAGGTGCCGCTGTCCCCAGAGTCGCCTTTGCCGCCGCCGTTGGGCAATCCGCCGTGGTGCCCCGCAACCGCAAAAGCCGCAAAGGGCTGACGCCGCCGGTAACACTCATAGGCTCCGGCGGTGGCGTGATCCACACGTTGGGCGCTTCCATCCAGCCTCTTCTGAAAGGCATCGGAGTACTTTCCTATATCATGGGAAAGACCGGCCAGCCGCCCTTGCTCCTCCGCGCCGAAGGCAGATGCAAACGCTGCGCATTGTTCTGCTGTGCCTTCCAGATGCTGCAAAATGGTCTGCTCTCTTCCATCCTCTGAACGATGCGCAAGATACTTCATGTTGGTCACCTCTACTGCAAAACAGGGCAGTTGGTCGCCCTGCAGCTTTCTTTGTGGAAATACTATCATTTCTTTGGTACAATAAAACGGACCGTTTAAATAATTTCATAAAATGCTAAATCTATTTTATATTATATTTAGATGAATTGCAACAGAAAGTGTCCTCTGTACAGACATCATGGCAGCGTTTTTATGAATACCGAGCACAATATGTGGAATATCCGTGTAAGCAACAATGGATTCATATCGTCGTCTGGCGGAGGCATGTTTGGCCACAACGAAAGGAAGTGATCCATTAAGCAGCCAACTGCATAATTCCCCATTTCCTGCAAACACTACCCAAGGAAACGTCAAGCAAGGAGAGGAAGAAATTATGAAAGCAACAGGAATCGTTCGCCGGGTGGATGACCTGGGCCGAATCGTCATACCAAAAGAAATCCGCCGCACCCTGAGAATCCGGGAGGGCGACCCCCTGGAGATTTATACGGAGAAGGACGGCGGGGTGATTTTTCGGAAGTATTCGCCTATGGGGGATCTGCAGGAGTTTGCGGCCCAGGTGTGCGAGTCCATCGGCACCGCCACCGGGCGGATCGCCGCTGTGGCGGATCGGGACAGCATCATTGCCCTCCATGGGGCGCCCAAGCGGGAGCTGCTGGACAAGCCCAATTCCCAGGAGCTGGAAAAAATCATGGAGCAGCGAAAAAACTATCTGTACCAGTCGGGGGATGCCCTCATTCCCATAACGGACGCGGCGGAAAACTATCATCTGGGCGTGGCCGCTCCCATTCTTTCCCAAGGGGATCTGATAGGCTGCGTCATGCTGCTGCTGGATGATGGCGACAGCCCGCTTCATGAGGCGGATCAGGGGCTGGTCAAAACCGTCGCCGGGTTTCTGGGTATGCAGATGGAGCCCTGATACTGCTTCTTGATTACAGTATTTCACTTTCATCAAGAAGGCATCGCCTTACGGCGCTGCTGAATATGTGATTTTCGGAATGGAAAATCTCATATTCCCGTCTCATAGGATTCTCTAATATTTAAAAGAGAATCCGTATGAAGCAAAAAAACAGCCGCGGCTCAGCTTTTGAGCAGCGGCTGTTTTTATGCTTTCTGTAAGGAAAGAACGGCCTTTAGACGATCCGATACAGCCGCTTCCCGTTTTCCAGGGTGACGGCCCGGATCTCTTCCACCGGCAGGCCCCGAAGCTGCGCCAGCGTTTCCGCCATTCGGTAGAGCTTGCCCGGGTCGTTTCGCCTGCCCCGGAAGGGCTCCGGCGCCATGTAGGGGCAGTCGGTTTCCAGCACAATCCGATCCAGGGGAACGCTCCGGGCCACTTCAACGGCTTTTCGGGCGTTCTTGAAGGTGAGCACCCCGGTAAAGCCGATGTACCAGCCCTTGCTTACCAGCTGGCGGGCCATTTCCGCCGAGCCGGAATAGCAGTGGAACACCCCGGTGACCTGGGGAAATTCCCCAACCACCGCCATGCCGTCCTCGTGGGCTTCCCGCTCGTGGACGATCACCGGCAGATCCAATTCCCGGGCCAGGGCCATCTGGGCCCGGAAGGCCGCAAGCTGGATGTGTCTCGGAATGTCCTCGTAGTGATAGTCCAGGCCGATTTCGCCAATGGCCTTGATCTTGGGATTTTGTTTACATAACACTCTGTACGCTTCCAGAACGTCCTCGTTTACTTCATCGGCCGCGTCCGGGTGGCTGCCCGCGGCGGCGTAGATGTAGTCATATTCCCGGGCCAGCCGGGCGGCGTTCCGGGAGGAAGCCAGACTGCATCCCGGATTCATCAGCAGCGCCACGCCCTGCTCCGGCAGGGAGGACAGCAGGGCCTCCCGATCCGTATCAAAGGCCCGGTCGTCCATATGGGCATGGGTATCAAATAACATGGGTTCCGCTCCTCTCCCCGCCTTCCGGCGGTATCGGCTCTTCCAGAATCGCCACCAGACAGCCCCGGATCTCCCGAACCCGGGGATCCGTCAGAGAAAAGTTCGTATGGTTGGGATAACCCCGGAGGCCTTCTCCCGTAAGCTTGACCAAGGCCTCTTTCAGCACCCAGAAGGTCAGAAGGGCCCTTGTCTTGTCCGGGGCCGCGTCATACTGGGCCTTTTCCCCCGGGGACAGGATCTTCTCCGCCAGCTTTAATTGGATGTTCCGATCCAGTTCCTCCGCGTCGATCCCCACCTCCCCCCGGGACAGAACGCAGAAGGCCCGGCGTTTTGTATGGGTGATGGAAAAATGCCAGGGGCTGTTTTCAAAGTAGGGCTTCCCGCCCGGGGCAATCAAAATGGGCGGAAGGGCTTCCCCGGTTTCCCGGAGATAAAGCTCTGACAAAAGGGCCCGTCCGGCTTCGTGGCCGCTGCGGCCGTTCAGATCACATCCGCCGAGGATCATAATGCGTCGATGATGTCCGGGCCGTCAAAATCCGTGGGCTCCCGATCCTCTTTCAGCCGCTGCAGCAGCATAATGACGCCCAGAGCCGCTACCGCAACGCCGCACAGGCTCAGAACCACCCGGGAGGTGGTCATGGGCAGCAGGATCAGCACCACGCCGATGACCAGGGTGATCACCGGAAGGGCGCGCCGTTCCCAAAGCAGATCCTGTACGGCCCGAATGACCAGCAGGATCCCGGCAAACCGCCCGATGCCCGCCGCCAGGGCCAGGGGATTGCGCAGCAGCCAGACCCCAAGAGCCAGGCACACCACCGCCCCCAGGACTTTGCCCGCCGTGCCCACCGGCCTGGTCACGGCCCCAATGCCGAACCCAATACCCGCGATCACCAGCACCCAGCCCAGCACCTTTGCCGCCAGGGCGGAGGCGGAGTCCGGGTTGACCAGCAGGACCAGTCCCAGAACGATCAGCAGCACCGGCGTCATCAATCGGGAAAGCAGCGTCAACAGTTTATTCTTATCCATACATAATCCCTCCTGCTGGTTGTTTCGGCAGTCACATTTCCATATCAGTATACCCGGATTTGAAGGCTGTGTCAACGGGGCATATCCGCTTCCGTTTTTGCATAGCCTTTGTCAAGGAGGGATGGCTATGACGGAAGAGCGACTGCCCCACAAACTCAGCCTCAACGACCGGCGGCAGCTGACCATGACCGGCGTAACGGAAGTGGTCAGCTTTGATGATGGGGCGGTGGTGCTGCAAACCTCCCTGGGAACGCTGATCGTTCAGGGCCGGGAATTGCAGCTGAAAACCCTATCCCTGGAGGGCGGACAGGTGCAGGTGGACGGCACCGTTTCCTCTCTGGTGTATGAAGAGCCACGGCAAAGCGGCGGATGGAAGCGCCGCCTGTTCGGTTGACGGCCCCGGCCCTTGCCGCCGGGCGGTTTGCGGGCAGTGTTCTGATGGGGGCCCTGCTGGGGGCGTACTATGGATTCCTGCGTCCTCTCCGGCCCCGGCACACCCTTTTGGCGGACGGGCTGTTTGTGGCGGGCGCCCTCTGGGCCTGGCTGTACGTATGCTTCGCCCTCTGCGCGGGAGAAGTGCGGATCGGGCTTCTCTTGGGGATGGCGGCGGGGGGCGCGGCCTGGGAAATGACCCTGGGCGCCTTGCTCAGGCCGGTATTTTCCAGGTTCTGGCAGGTTTTCAGGGAGATTCGGCGGATTCTGCTGCTGCCCGCAAAAAAAATTTTTCATTTTGCAAAAATTTTGTTTGCATCTGGGGAAAAATGGGTTACAATAAAATGGAATCATCGTCGGAAGAACCGGCACAGCAACGGAGGTATCCCCAATGAAAGAAAAGCGCAAGGGAAAAGTGGTTCTGCGCGCCAGCTCACCTGTACTGAAGATCCTGGTGATCGTTTTGATCCTGTTTTCTACGGCGACTTTGGTCGCCCTGAGCTGGGTTCACGGCGCGATTCAGGCGGAAACCGAAGAAATGCGGGGAGAAGCCGCCGCCCTGGAACACGCGAACGAGGATCTCCAGGGAAAGATCGACAATTACGACGCGGTAAACAGCGTGCGCCAGATCGCCCGGGAGGAGCTGGGATTGGTGGATCCGGACGATATTCTCATTGACGTGAATCCGGCGGAATAAGTGAATCGGGCAAGATAAACGCCTAGAACATATGGAGGAAGCAAAGCAAACATGGAGTTAACCGTAGGAGCCATTTTAGAAGGAAAAGTCAAGTCTATCACCAATTTCGGCGCCTTTATTTCCCTGCCGGAGAACAAGACCGGCATGGTACATATTTCTGAGGTTGCCAATGCCTATGTCAGCGACATTCGGCAGCATCTGACCGAGGGGCAGGATGTAAAGGTCATGGTCATCGGCACGGAGAATGGGAAGATCAATCTTTCCATCAAGCGCCTGGAGCCCAAGCCCGCCCGGGACAGCGGTTCCCGGAGTCCCCGATCCAACCGCCAGGAGGGCGGCAATTCCCGGAATGCCTCTCAGAACCGGCCCCAGCGCGCTCCGGTTCCGCCTGCGGCCCCCAAAACCGCCGACCAGCTCTTTGAGGAAAAGCTGAAGGCCTTCCTGTCTGAATCCGACAGCAAGATCTCCTCCATCAAGCAGTACTCCGACCATCGGACCAAGAGCAGAAGAAGATAACATAGCCATCGGGCTGCCACGGCGGCAGCCCGATATTTTGCCGTACGGAGGTAAGAAAATTGGCAAGTGTTGTGATCACCGGCGGTTCCCGGGGGATCGGCGCCGCAACGGTGGAGCTGTTTGCCGCCCGGGGAGATCGGGTAACCTTTTTCTATGAAAAGAATCACTTGGCGGCCCGGGCCGCAGCGGAAAAAACCGGCGCGGCGGCTGTGTGCTGCGATGTGGCGGACGGCGGGGCGGTTGCGGCGGCCTTCCGGCAGATAGAGGATGTGGACATCCTGGTTTGCAACGCCGGGATCTCCCGCTTTGGGCTGATGCGCGACATGTCCGAAGGGGACTGGGATCGGATCTTCGCGGTAAATGTGAAGGGCGTTTACCACTGTGTCAACGCCGCCATGCCCTTTTTCCTGAAAAAGCAGCGGGGCAGCATCGTCACCCTGTCCAGCATGTGGGGGCAGGTGGGCGCTTCCTGCGAGGCGGCCTACTCCGCCACCAAGGGGGCGGTCATCGCCCTGACCAAGGCCCTGGCCAAGGAGCTGGGCCCCAGCGGCATCCGGGTCAACTGCGTGGCTCCCGGGGTGATCGAAACGGACATGTGCGCCCACGTGGATCCCGAGATCCTGGCGGATATGGCCCGGGAAGGCTGCGTAGGCCGCAACGGAACCCCCATGGACGTGGCGAAGGCCATAGAATATCTGGCCCAGGCGGAGTTCGTCACCGGCCAGGTGCTGCCGGTAAACGGCGGCTATGTGATTTGACCGCGTGAAAATGAATTATTTACAAGGAGAGAATGGAAGATGAAGATTTCAATCGGCTGTGATCACGGCGGGTTCGCCCTGAAGAACATCCTTGCGGCCCATCTGGAAAAGCAGGGCCACCAGGTTCTGGACTGCGGCACCTACAGCCCGGACAGCTGCGACTATCCCGACTTTGCCGCCGCCGCCGCCAAAGCGGTGGTCTCGGGGCAGTGCGAGAAGGGCATCGTGCTGTGCACCACCGGCATCGGCGTATCCATCTCCGCCAACAAGATCCGCGGCGTACGCTGCGCCCTGCTGTCGGATCCCTGGTCCGCCAAAATGACCCGGCTCCACAACGACGCCAATATGATGGCCCTGGGCGCCGGCGTGGTGGGAGAAAACCTGGCCCTGGAGATCGTGGACACCTGGCTGGGCACGGAGTTTTCCGGAGAAGAGCGGCACCGGCGCCGGATCGATAAGGTCATAGCTTTGGAAAAATAAAAAACAAGGGGTTGTCTCAGCTTTTAGAGACAATCCCTTCAGAGTGTCGAAAAAGCTTCGCAGAATTTGCCGCCGCAGCGGCAAAAAAGATTCAATCATTTTCTGCCGGGGCGTGTACCTGGCAGAAAATACATCTCAGGCTGCGCAGTGTGGGAGTTGTGAGCCATAGGCGCACAGGGAGTGCGCGAAGCAGACTGCAACTCCTTTGTTGAAAAGCCCCGAAGGGGTTTTTCAACAGCCTGAAGGGGTTGTCTCAGCTTTTAGAGACAACCCCTTGCTTGCGCTGTGATTCAAAAGAAATAGCCGGCCTCCAGTAAGCGTGTCAGGGCTTCGTTGGCCTCCTCGTCGGAAAACAGAAGGGTAAACCGCTTGTCCACCGCCAGGGCTTCCAGGCTTAAGTCCAGCCGTCCCCGGGCGCCAAGCTGCTGAAAGCCGTCGCTGAGCCGTCTGCCGGACAGGATCCGGCGGGCGGCTTTCATAGCTTCCTCCGGGGCCACCGGGCGCATGTTCACTCCCAGCTCAGCGGCTTTTTTCCGGTTTTCCTCCCAGGCGGCAATGAATTTCGATTCCATAACAATCTCCTTTTCCTATGGTCAATCCAAGGCGTAAAGGTATCGATCCACCAGCCGCCGGTACCAGGGCTTCTCCTTCAGGCGCTCCCGGGCTTCCTCCAGGAAGCGGTCAAACCGCTCCAGCTCTTCCTCCGTCAGGGTATGCTGGCTGAACCTGGCCTTTTCCGCCAGCGTCCGCAGTTCTTCCGGCACCGTTACCTGGGCCCGTCCGGCCAGAAGGTTGGCTTCCCGCCACTTGTCCAGGGCTTGCCCGTTGGGGTCTTTCCGGCGGCGGGGGCAGCGAAGCTTCCGCCGGATCCTTCGCTGGAGTTCACAGACTGCCGCCGCCCCGGCAAAGGCAAGCAGCCAGGCGACGCTCCACAGAGATATCCGCCTCTCCTCCGGGGCCGGCTGCTCCTCCGGCTGAGAAGCCGGGGGCAGTGTCTCATACTGAGGTTCCCTTTGGCCCGGGGCGGTCTGCCCGGCGGTTTCCTCCTGGGAGGGGGCCGTCGCAGATGTCTCCCCGGTCTGCTGGGAGGCATCCGGGTCGGCGGGGGTAGCCTCCAGCACCAGCCAGATATCCAGGGAGGGCACATAGTATTCCGCCCAGGCATGGGCGTTTTCTCCGGTGACGGGGACGGTCTGCCCTGCCTCGGCACGGATCATATAGCCGCTGACGTACCGGGCTTCCACACCGGCGGCCCGAAGCAGCACCACGGCGGAAGAGGCAAAGTGCATGCAGTAGCCTGCTTCCGCCTCCTGAAGAAACCACAGGGCAAAGTCCTCCTCTTCCGAATCCATGCGGGAGGGATTTAAGTCATACCGGGCGCAGCCCCGGACATAATCCCCGATTTTCCGGGCCGTTTCCACAATGGTCTCCTCTCCGGTGAGGACGGCGGCAAGCAGCTCCCGGGCTTCCCGGCGGGTATTCTCCGGCAGATCCAGGTACTCCGTGGTTCCGTTCCCGTTGGGAAGATCCTCCGCTTCCTGCCAGCCTGAGGGCGGGCCGGTTCGGCGGAAGGAATACTCCCTCTGCTCCCAGGTGTTACTTACGCTGCCCCCGGTGAGGGTGACGCCGCCGCCGGGATAGCAGGGCACGTACAGCACCTGGGGCAGGGCCGCAGTGCGGATGGATACCCGGCCCAGATCCGGCCCGGAGGAGGCGAAGGCTTCCACCCGGGAGCCGGTTATCTGCCATCCGGTTCCGTCATAACGGTCATAATCCTGCCCCCGCAGATACAGCGTATCGTCCGTCTCCGCGGTGACCTCCATCACAGTGGCCGTGGACTGGATCCGGCGGCCCAATTGATCCAGCCGAAGCTTCTCCGGCTGGCGCTCCTCCGTCCAGACGACGGTCACCCTCTGGGCGGCGGAAGCGGCAGTTTCCGGTATATTCGAAATCCAGGCGTACAGCTGGGCCTGAACCTGTTGGGCGTGGTTTTCATAGCCGTCTCTGGGCATCAGCCAGAAAATAAAGGCCAGCAGAAAGGCCGCAGGCAGGGCGGCCGCGGCGGTGAGCCGCCGGCCCTGAACGGGGCTGTTCCTGCGCACTTCCCCGGGGAGAATCAGCAGAATCAACCCCAGCAGCAGAAGGTACAGCGCCCAGGAGGCGGGAACCGTATCCGTGACCACCACGCAGGCCCACAGGGGCAGCAGGGACAGCAGGGCTGGGAAAAAGCCGCTTTTCCCCCGGCATATGCTCCAGGCGGCGGCGGTGGCCACCGCCCCAGCCAGAATCCCCATGGGCAGATCGGCCCTGCCCGCGTCCCAAGGGGCATCCGTCAGGGTCAAAGCGCCCCAGTGGTAGGCTTTGTCATAAACATAGCTGATCCGCTGAATCAGCTGCAGCAGCTGCTCCCAAGCCTGCCCCTGCCGCCAAAAATACCCCACGGCAATCCCCCACAGGCCCAGCACCA
Organism: uncultured Oscillospiraceae bacterium; assembly: GCA_944385535.1. Taxonomy (GTDB): domain Bacteria; phylum Bacillota; class Clostridia; order Oscillospirales; family Oscillospiraceae; genus Faecousia. Next base: position 65,958 of record CALWXR010000002.1, on the reverse strand, counting down.
GCCAGCCGCCCCGCTTCAGGCAGAAGGCGGCGGAGGCGGCGCAGGCAGTCAGGCAGCACGCCACAATCAGCCAGGAGGCGCTCACCGTCAGTTCAAAGCCGGTGACCATGGAAAAAGACGCGCCAATACTGAGCATCAGGGCCACCACAGCGGCATTCCCCGCTGACTGCCAGGGGTTATGTTTCATCCGGCTCACCTCCGATGTGATAGTGCCAGGAGGCACGGATGTCCTGCTGCCGGATATCCCCGGCCCGGGCCGCCGGGGCGCACAGCAGGGTGTCCATGGCTTTGGAAAGATCCTGCTGGGTTTTCACAGGAAGCGCCGTCAGGCCGTCTCCGGTGAGCGCCCGGATCTCAAAGGAGAGCTCCTTGCTCAGCAGGAAGTTCCCCAGCCACAGCAGCCGTCCCAATTTCCGGTCCAGTTCCTCCGGCGTTCCCCGCAGATTCATGGTCGCCAGAACCAGGCCCCGGACAGGCTCCATAGGCTCCCGAAGCATCCACTTGCCGGTTTTGGCGGTAAGCTTCCAATGAATCTGATTCAGGCTGTCCCCGGGACGGTACAGCCGCAGTTCGTGATTTTCTCCGAAGCCGCCCCCGAATTTGGGCCGCCACGCCATGGCCATGTACCGCTCCGGGCTGGGCAGATCCCCGATGGGCAGGGGCTTTGGGCGAACGAGAATGGTTTTTTGCCCCAGAGAGCGGACAGGAAAGGAAAACAGCCCCAGGTAGTCGCAGACCCGTCCCTTTTCCACCGTTACCCGGATTCCGCCGCAGTGGGCGGTGGGCAGACCCTCCCGGTCGGAATACCGCCGGGTCTGGCCGGTGATGCAGTGGCACAGCCGCAGCTTCCCCCGGAAGGGGGGCATGGGAAAGGCGCTGCATCCCAAGGCCCAAACCTCCCCGCCCTCATGCAGGCCCAGCCAGTCCGGCCCCTCCGGCTCCATATGGAAGCTCCAAATGGCCCCCAGGCTCAGTCCCAGGCTCAGCAGAGGAAGCAGCAGCACAACCAGCAGGGCAACGGAAGAGAACCATTCCCCATAGGCGATATAAAATACCCCGCAGCCTGCCAGGACTGCCAGGTACCACAATCTGCGCCCCGGCATATCAGCGAAGCCGGGGGGCGGGCGCGGCGGCCAGGATCTCCTGAAGCACCGTCTCCGGCGACGTCCCCTGGGCCTCCGCCTTGGAAGACATCAGCAGACGGTGGGCGACGGTGTGGGAAAATACCTCCTTCACATCCCCGGGGGTTACATAATCCCGGCCCCGCAGCTGGGCCACCGCCTTGGCCATGGCGGTGACCGCCAGGGTGGCCCGGGGGCTGGCCCCCCGCAGAATATAGGAATTGTTTCGAGTGGCGGTGATCAGGGTTATAATATAGGATACCACGCTGTCGCTTAAGAAGGTCTGCTCCACCGTATCCTGAAGCCGGATCAGCTCCTCCCGGGTCATGAGGGCGCTCAGATTTTGCAGGGGATTGGTTCCCTGGCGGGTGCGAACCATGGCGGCCTCATCCTTAGGGCTGGGATAGCCCAAGGAGAGCCGAATCATAAACCGGTCCATCTGGCTGTCCGGCAGCAGCTGGGTGCCGGCGGCGCCGGTGGGATTCTGGGTGGCGATGACCACAAAGGGCTGGGGCAAGGGATGGCTGATCCCGTCCACGGTGACCTGGTTTTCCTCCATGGCCTCCAGCAGGGCGGACTGGGTACGGGAGGTGGCCCGGTTCAGCTCGTCCGCCAAAAACAGGTTGCAGATCACCGCTCCCGTCTGGTAGCGCATTTCCCCCGTGCCGTCAGGGACGGAATATCCGGTCACATCGGAAGGCAGCACATCCGGGGTAAACTGAACCCGGTTGTACTGTAAATCCAGCGCCCGGGAAAAAGCCAGAGCCATGGTGGTCTTGCCCACGCCCGGCACATCCTCCAGAAGAATATGGCCCCGGGCCAGAATGGCTGCCAGCACCCAAAGCAGCACCGGGTCTTTTCCCACCACCACCTTGCGTACCTGGGCCAGAATCTGCTGGGCAGAGCCGATGACGGCGTTTTCTTTCGTGGGCATGGGTGGTTCCTCCTTAATGATTTTTTATCATTGTACTCTTTTTCCGCCGGAAAAACAAGCCGTATCCCCGCTCCTGACCTTAAGAATTCCTTACGGCCCGGGGCGGCCCTCCCCGGCATGTTCGCCAAGGAAATACGTTTGTCCCCTCCCTGATTGCGCAAAAACCGAGAAAAACCACATTGCCGTTGCAAATTCCGAAATTTATGGTATCATTATCATAATGAAAATAAGCCTTTCCGCATATTTCTGATCAGGAGGTTGTCATGTCGACCCAAGCTGCACTAGAGGAATACAGTCTGGCCCTGCGCCAGGGACAAAAGGAATACCGGGAACTTCTGATGGAGAACCGCTCCCCCTACCCGGCGGTGCTGGATGAAATTCTGCCGGAAATCTCCACCGACGCGGTGGTGGATGTGGGGCTGGTGGAGATCCCCTCGGAGCGGATCATCGGCACCAAGTCCGCCGGACGGATCACCGCCTTTACCGCCTCGTTTCAGCCTCTGCTGGACAGCAAAAGCGAGTTCGGAACCAAGTGGGTCAATCTGTGCAAGGCCCATTTGGAGGACACGGGAATCACCGACCCCATCAGCTGCTATGAATACCTGGGAGATTTCTATGTCCAGGAGGGAAATAAGCGGGTCAGCGTGCTTCGTCACTTCGGCGCGCCCCGGATCCCCGGCAATGTAAAGCGGGTGCTCCCTCCCATGTCGGAGGAGCCCCGGATCAAGGCATACTATGAGTTTTTGGAGTTTTACAAGGTATCCAAGCTGTACACCATCCAGTTCCGCCGCCCGGGAGACTACGCCAAGCTCCTGTCCCACCTGGGCAAAAAAGCCGGGGAGGTCTGGACGGAGTCCGAGCGGCGCACCTTCAGCGCCTACTTCCATTATTTCCGTGACGTCTTCCGGAAGCCCGGGGAACGGGTATCCCCGGAGATCCTGCCGGAGGAAGCCCTGCTTCTGTGGCTGGAGCTGTACCCCTTCCAGGATCTGGGGCGGCTGAGCACCCCGGAGCTGAAGAAAAGTGTGGACGATCTGCGCAAGGATATGATGTCCACCGCCAACAAAGAGGAAGCGGTGAAGGTGCAGACCAAGGCGGAGGACGCCACCAAAACCGGCATTCTGAACCGGATCATCTCCGCGAGCACCGATCATCTGAATGTGGCCTTTGTCCATCAGCTGAATCCTACAAAAAGCACCTGGGCGGTGGGCCACGACAGGGGCCGGGAGCATCTGGAAAATGTATTCGGCGACCGGATCACCGTGCGCAGCTATTTTAACGCTGACAACACCGAACGGGCGGAAGAGGCCATTGAGCATGCCGTGGAGGACGGGGCTCAGGTGGTATTCACCACCGCGCCTCCCCTGGTTCTGGCCACATTAAAGGCGGCGGTGAAGCATCCCAGGGTTCGCTTCTTAAACTGCTCCGTAAATCAGTCCTATACCAGCATCCGTACTTACTACGGGCGGATATACGAGGCCAAGTTCATTACCGGCGCCATTGCCGGAGCCATGGCCCAGAATAACCGGATCGGCTATATCGCCTCCTATCCCATTTTCGGCGTGCCTGCCTCCATCAACGCCTTTGCCCTGGGCGCGCAGATGACCAACCCCCGGGCCCAGATCGAGCTGCGGTGGTCCTGCGTGGCGGGCACCCCCCAGGCGGATCTGCTGGCGGACGGGATCCGGGTCCTGTCCAACCGGGACGCCCCCTCCCAGTCCAAAATGTATCTGGACTTCTGCAACTACGGCACCTACCTGATGTCCGACCGGGGAGAGCTGATCCCTCTGGGCGCGCCCACCTGGATATGGGGCAAGTTCTATGAGTTTGTCATTCGCAGCATTTTCGCCGGAGGCTGGAAGCGGGAAAAGGGGGAGTCCACCGCCCTGAATTACTGGCTGGGCATGGACAGCGGCGTCATTGACGTAAGCCTTTCCGACAAGCTTCCGGTAGGCGTCCGGCAGATGGCCCAGATCCTGCGAAAGGGATTGTCCGACGGCACCATCGATCCCTTCTTCCGCCGGGTGGTGGCCCAGGACGGCACCGTGAAAAACGACGGCACCCACCACTTCTCTCCGGAGTATCTGCTGCATATGGACTATCTGTGCGACAACATCATTGGCAGCATCCCGGAATTTGAGGACATTCTGCCCATTTCTCAAGGCATGGTTCGGAACCTGGGCGTTTATCCGGTGCCTGCTGAATAAGCCGCCGGTTATGGCAGACGCCTGAAGAGATTGTATAAGACCTGCCCTTCCATGCCTTTGGCAGATCCCTATAATCAAGATAAAATCCCGGCAGAATAGGAGCGTAGACCCGTGAAGATTTTGACCGTTTCTGATGAAGAATGCGCCGCGCTGTGGGATCACTATGTCCCGGGGCGGCTGAAGGAATACGACCTGATCCTCTCCTGCGGCGACCTGAACGCCAAATACCTGAGCTTTCTTGTGACCATGGCCCGGTGCCCCCTGCTGTATGTCCACGGCAACCATGACGTCAACTATAACCAGGTGCCGCCGGACGGGTGCGACTGCATCGACGGTCATATCGTCACCTACAACGGTCTGCGGATCCTGGGACTGGGAGGATGCCGCCGGTATCATCCCGGGGCGCACCAATACTCCGAAGCCCAAATGCGCCGCCGGATCCAAAAGCTCCGCTGGCAGCTGTGGCGGCTGGGAGGCGTGGACATTGTGGTGACCCACGCCCCGCCCTACGGCCTGGGGGACGGGGACGATCCCGCCCACTGGGGCTTTGAATCCCTGCGGGAGCTGCTGGACAAATACCATCCCCGATATCTGGTTCACGGCCATGTACATATGCGTTACGGCCCCTCGGAGCGGGCCCGGGATTACCAGGGCACCACTCTGATCAACGCCACGGAACGCTATGTGCTGGACATCCCGGATCCCCAGGTTTCCGCGAAGGATCTGGGACAGGTGATCTACAAGACCCGCCAGAAGCATTGGGAGTCGGAAGATCTGTATAAATATCGTGTATGACCCATTGTTGGAAAAGAGGCGATCTGATGTTTACAGGGTTTACCCCGGAAACCATTGATTTTCTGTGGGGAATTCGTATGAACAACAACCGGGACTGGTTCCTGGAGCATAAGAAGCAGTATGTGACCACCCTGTATGAGCCTATGAAGGCGCTGGGGCAGGCCCTGTTTGCCCCCTTTCTTGACCGGCCGGGGAATGTGCTGAAGGTCAGCCGGATCTACCGGGACGCCCGGATGCACCCGCCGGAGCCTTACAAGGAAAGTCTGTGGATCTGCATCCGCCAGGACGTGGAATGGTGGGCGGAGAATCCCTGCCTTTATTTTGAGATCAACCCGGATGAAATTTCCTACGGCTTCTTCTACTGGAAGCCCAGGACCGCGACCATGGAGGATTTCCGCCGGCAGATCACCGCGCATCCGGCTCCGTTTCTGGACTTAATCGCCCGGACGGAGCAGGCGGTGGGACAGCCGATTACGGCGGAACGCTATAAACGCCCGAAGGCCACGGACAACCCCGCCCTGGCCCCCTATTTTTCATGGAAGGGCCAGATCGGCTGTGTGCGTGAAAAAGCCCCCGGGCCGGAGATATTCGGGCCGGGACTGCAGGAGGAAGTATCTGACTTTTTCCAAAAGCTGATCCCGCTTTACGAGTACTTCAACCAATTCAAGGTATGAATCCCTGAAACAGGCAAAGGAGAGACAAGACTATGAAGAATACCCTTTTTACAGGCATGGCCACCGCCATTGTGACCCCCATGACTCAAACCGGCATTGATTATGAGGCATTGGGGCGGCTCCTGGAGTTTCAGATTGAAAGCGGCATCAACGCCATTGTGGTCATGGGCACCACCGGCGAAAACGCCACCATTGAGCCGGAGGATCAGAAAAAGGTCATTGCCTACACCGTGGAGAAGGTGGCAAAGCGGGTGCCGGTAATCGCCGGTACCGGCACCAACAACACCCAGCATGTGCTCCACAACACCCGCAACGCCTGCGAAGCGGGGGCGGACGGGGTGCTGGTGGTGACCCCCTATTACAATAAGGCCACCCAGATGGGCCTCATTCAGCACTTTACCGCTGTGGCCGACGCCTCCACCGTGCCGGTGGTGCTCTACAACGTGCCCGGCCGTACCGGCTGCAATCTGCTGCCCCAGACCGTGGCGGCCCTGGCGGAGCATCCCAACATTGTGGCGGTGAAGGAAGCCACCGGCAATGTGCTTCAGGCCATTGAGATTTTGTCTTTATGCGGCGATAAGATGGACGTATATTCCGGCGAGGACGCCCTGACCGTGTCTATGATGGCCATGGGCGCCGCCGGTACCATCAGCGTGCTGTCCAACGTGGTTCCCAGGGAGGCGGTGGCCATGGCCGACGCCTGCAAGGCCGGAGACTATGCCGCCGCCGCCCGGTGGCAGTGCAAGCTGCTTGGTCTGACCAACGCCCTGTTCAGCCAGGTCAACCCCATTCCCGCCAAGGCGGCGGTGTCCGCCATGGGCTTGTGCCAGGACATTCTGCGGCTGCCCCTGACCCCCATGGAGGAGGGCCCCCGGGAAAAGCTGTATGAGGAAATGAGAAAGCTGGGGATCCGGGTATGAGAGCGGTACTTTGCGGCGCCAACGGCGCCATGGGAAAGCTGATCGACGCGCGGCTGGGAGCGGAAGTGGTTGGCCGGGTCAGCCTGGACGGAGAAAACGGCGTGTGCAAAACCTTCGACGCCCTGGGCCCGGTGGAGGCGGATGTGGTCATTGACTTTTCCCACCACAGCGCCGCGGCGGATGTGCTCCGCTACGCCAAAGCCATCGGCGGGGCGGCGGTGATCGGCACCACCGGCCACACGGAAGAAGAAAAGGCGCTGATCGCCGAAGCGGCCAAAGAGATCCCGGTGTTTTTCTCCGGGAATATGAGCTTAGGCATCGCGGTGCTGTGCCGCCTGGCCAAGGAAACCGCCGGATATTTCCCGGAAGCGGACATTGAAATTGTGGAGGTTCACCACAACCGGAAGGTGGACGCCCCCAGCGGCACCGCCCTGATGCTCTATAACGCCATCCGGGAGGTTCGCCCGGAGGCTCAGGCAAACTGCGGCCGGGCCGGGGAATGTAAGCGGACGAAAAACGAGATCGGCATTTCCTCATTGCGGATGGGAACCGTGGTGGGCGTCCATGAGGTGCACATCCACACCGGCACCCAGATCCTGACCCTGAAGCACGAGGCGGTGACCCGGGGGATGCTGGCCGACGGCGCGGTGGAAGCCGCCCGGTTCATGGAAGGCAAGGGAGCGGGGCTGTACAATATGGAGAGCATGCTGGGATGAAACTTCAAGCGGCCCCTGGGGGTCGCCTCAGAGTGTTGAAAAAGCTTCTGGCGCTTACAGCGCCCAAGGCTCCCTTGTGTAAAGGGTAAGGGTCGCGCAGTCGCGGTAGTGAATGACTGCGTAAGTGGGCAGTCAGAGCCGCGACCGGGCTCGCCGCAGCGAGCTGTCACAAATCTTTGATTTGTGACTGAGGGATTGTGCGGTACAATGTACGGATTCGCCCGCACTCCGGCAAAGAGGGAACATTCTGCCGCTTCAATCCCTCCGAGCAGGCTTCGCCTGCCCACCTCTCTTTACACTTCGGAGGCTTTGCCGCGGTGTGTGTTTCTAAACTTCTACAGGGAAACTTACTTTCTCGACAGTCTGAGGCGGCCCCTGGGGCCGCCTGTCTTATGAGCGCAAGGGGGTACTCTATGCAGGTATATTATATGAACGGGGCGGGCAATGATTTTATGGTCATCGACGTCCGGGGGATGGAATTAGACTTTCCCAAATTGGCGGTGGAGCTGTGCAAGCTGGAACAGGCCGACGGCTTCATGGCGGTGGATAATTCCCAGGCGGCCGACTTCCGGCTCCATTTTTACAACGCCGACGGCACCCGGGGGGAGATGTGCGGCAACGGCGCCCGGTGCGTCTGCCGGTTCGCCTACGATCTTGGCATTGCCGGGGAAACCATGGTGGTGCAGACCGACGCGGGGCTGGTTCCCGGCTGGCGGCTCAGCGAAAGCGAGTATCGGGTGCAGCTGAACAACCCCAGCGTGCTGGATCTGAACCGGAAAGAGGATGTGGCCTACGTGGAGCTGGGCAGTCCCGGCGTTCCCCACGGGGTAGTCCGGTATGACGGAGATCTGTGGGGGGACAAGGACCGCCTTCGGGAGCGGATGCGCTCTCTGCGCTTTGACCCCGCCTTCCCCAAAGGGGCCAATGTGAATTTCTACCAGGTGATGGGCCCCGGGGAGGTGAGGGTTCTCACCTTCGAGCGGGGGGTGGAGGACTTCACCCTGGCCTGCGGCACCGGCACCGGCAGCGTGGCGGCGGTGCTGCGGCGGCAAGGGAAGCTGCCACAGGGGGTTCTCACCGCCCACAATCCCGGCGGCACCCTGAAGGTGACCATCGGCGGCCAGGGGGAGGAAATTGACAAAATCCTGCTGGAAGGCCCGACAGAAGTGGTAAATGTTCGGGAAATCGAAAAGTTTTTTCCGGAAAACTCTTGACTTTTCGAAAATAATTCGATAAAATGAATCAGTCTGCGAATGCGGACAATCCTTGCTCACGGCGCGACCGTGGGCCAAAAGTCCAAAAGGAGGTGCAATCAACATGGCTAAGATTACCGGTAAGTATGAGGTGCTCTACATCATCGACCCCACCCTGGGCGAGGAGGGCATCGCAGCACTTGTGGAAAAGTTCAAGGCAATGGTGGAGGCGGAGGGCACTCTGCTCAGCGTTGACGAGTGGGGCAAGCGTCGGCTGGCTTACGAGATCAACGACCTGACCGAGGGCTACTACGTTCTGATGAACTTCGAAAGCAAGCCCGAGTTCCCCGCGGAGCTGGAGCGTGTGATGAAGATCACCGAAGGCGTTATGCGCTGCCTGACCACCGCTGTGGAGGCGTAAATTATGCTCAACCACATCGTCATCATGGGTCGTCTGACCCGAGATCCCGAACTTCGCCGTACTGCCAGCGGCATTGCCGTTGCCAGCTTCACCGTGGCTGTTGACCGTGACTTCGGCGGCAGAGACGGCGGCGAAAGAGAAACCGACTTCATTGACTGCGTGGCTTGGCGTCAGACCGGCGAGTTTGTGTCCAAGTATTTCACCAAGGGCAGCATGATCGTGGTTTCCGGCCGGCTTCAGATCAGAGGCTGGACCGACAAAGAAGGCAACAAGCGCCGCAGCGCCGAAGTCGTTGCTGACAACGTATACTTCGGCGAGAGCAAGCGCAGCAGCGAGGGCAATTCCAGCTACGGCGGCAATTCCTACGGGAACCCGGGGAACGCCTATGGAAATGCCGGAAGCAGCTACAGCGCCCCTGCTCCTAACTATGGCAGCTATTCTGCCCCCGCCAGCGCTCCGGCTTCGGATTTCGCCATGCTGGAGGATGACGACGCCCAGCTGCCCTTCTGATTCATTTTTTGAACTTTTCTACCAGACTTACAAGGAGGGAAATTCCATGGCTAACGAACAGCGTATGCGTCAGCGCAAGCGTAAGAAGGTTTGCGCGTTTTGCGTCGATAAGGTGACCGCCATCGACTATAAGGATACCGCCAAGCTCCGCCGTTACATGTCCGAGCGCGGCAAGATCCTGCCCCGCCGTACCACCGGCACCTGCGCTGCCCATCAGCGTGACCTGACCACCGCCATCAAGCGGGCCCGTCAGATCGCTCTGCTGCCCTACGTGGCTGACTGATCCGCAAATTATAACGGCGTGACCAATCCGGTCACGCCGCTTTTTTGCGGAACGCCCAGAAAGCTTTTCGACGCTCTGGACCACCGGCTTTACAGCCGGTGGTTTTCGTATTCCGCCGGAACGGAACCGATCTTGCTGCCGGCCAGGCATCCGCCGCCTTCGGGGCTTCCGGCTGTGCCCAGGGCGTGAATCCACCAGCTCATTCCCACCAGGCCCAGCAGGCAGGCGCCCATCACCGTATAGGCGAACAGGGCCTGATTGCCGTGGCGCTGGACGTAGTACTCCATATATCCCGCGCCAGCCAGCATTCCCAGTACGCTCAGCCACATGGGCACATACCACAGCTGCCAGCCCCGCCTTTTCCACATCCGGAGGCTGAAGGTCACCAGCGCCGTCACCAGCGCCAGGGCGCTCAGGATCTGCGCCACGCTGACAAAGCCGTTGCTGCGAAGAAACAGCGAGTCATAGCGGGTACTGTCCCACAAAATCTGAGATGCCCCGTACCATGCCATAAACAGCAGGGCCACATCTCCGGGCAGCCGCTTCCTCCCCCACCGCCGGTAGGCCGACAGCACCCCAAACAACGCCGCCGCGACAACGGCCTGGAACAGGAAGGTGGCAAACCGGTATTCCGCTGCGCCGCTGACCGGATTCACCACCGGATACACCAGGGGCAGGGAGGTAACTCCGGAGATCTCCGCTCCCCGATCCGCGCCGCTGTACAGGCAGGCCAGACGGCCCACCGCAATGGCCAGCGACCCGGCCAGAGCCAGGCAGTCCAGCACACCGGGCAGATCCTTCACTATCCCCATCAGCCGCAGGGCCAGGGCGGTGAAAACGCACCCGGCAAAGACGCCGCACAAGGCATATCCGCCGCCGGACAGATCGGTCATGGCCTTCGCCAGGCTCTCGTAAGCCGTAGGGCGGCAGTACCAATGTACCAGCCTGGACAGCACAAGGCTCAGGACAACGGCCGCGGCGAGAAACACCAGCCCGGCCGGCAGGCTTCCCCCGGAGCGCAGGAACAGCCCCATGAATACGCACATCCCTGCCAGCACTCCCAGTGTCAGGATCAGGCTGTACCAGTATACAAAGGTATCTCCCGAGATCCATGCGATTTTATCCATTGCTCTGTCCTCCTTTCGGAATCGCCGTGGCGAAATAGATAATGTCACTGATCTTCCGCTCCGCGCCGTAGCTGACCTTGTTGATCAGAGTATCGTTCATCACAATGGCTGCGGTCTGGCCGCCGTCCAGGGCGTAGGCCTTTTCAAAGCCGATCTCATGCAGACGCTGGGAAAACTCGCGGAGGGTGGGCACCGAGCGGTAGTCTCCCTCATAGTTGGCCGCCGTCAGAACATAATGCCGTTCCCCCCGCTGACACAGTGCCGCCCGGGAATACCGGCCGTGGATCTGGCCCAGGTCGTAATGGTTCACGGTTTTTAACTGCCCCTCGTCGATCAGCACCGGGCCGAAGGCCAGGGAGAAGCGGATCTGATGTTCATCCACAAAGGCCTGGGCCTTTTCCGGCTGGCCGTCGAACTGACTTTCGTCCATAAAGATCAGGTCGCCCTTTTCATCCACATAGCAGGTCTGGGCAAACCGGTCGATGCTGCGCTCCACCACGCCGTTGTAGACCACCACGCCGAAAAACCGGAAGCCGTAGAAATCGCCGCTGGAGGCCACCACCGCATTGACGGTAGAGGCCATTTCCGAGGTGAGCAGCTGCTGGTCGTTGCCGAACTTGTCCCCCGCTAAAAACCGGCGGAACTGGGAGGGGTGGGCTACCTTCACCTCGGAGAAGGTATATACGCAATTATCCATGACCTGCTTCCAGGTGACGGCGAAGATTGTTTCATCCAGATAGTAGTACACGGCGGAGCCGGGCATAATGGGGGTTTCGGCGGTGAAAATCGGGTCTTGGATATCCAGCATCTCCCAGGCTCTGTCCAGAACCTCCTGAAGGGCGGCGGGATCATCGCTCTGACCGTAGCCTGCCGGATTCGGCTCCGGCGCGACGGGATCGCTGTCATTGAGCCAATAGACCTTTTTCGCCTGAACCGTCTGCCCCGACACATACACATCCGCCAGCATGTTGCTCAGCTGCATATCGAACCGATCCACTGCTGCCAGCTCCATGGCGGACCGACGGACGCTCCGGCCGGGGACGCCCACATTGCGGACCAGAAGTCCCAGCAGATATCCCAGGCACACCACCAACAGCAGGCAGACCGCCCCGGTAAGCAGCGCGGAAAGCCGGTTATTGTTCCGTTTCATCTTCCGGCCCCCTTATCCTTCCAGCGCCGGCACAATGGCCTGCAGCAGATCCTCCTCCGGCATGACCCACCATCGGCCGTCGGCATAGGTCAGCTCCAGCTGCAGCTCCAGTGTCTTGGTAACGGCATCCAGGGCAACGCATTCCTGAGCCGCCTGGTACATAGCCTGATCCACCACCTCCTGCAGGAAGCGGCCGTTTTCATCGTAGATCCCGGGATCTTCCCGGGCCTCGCGTTCCTCCAGTGCCTCGTTCAGCCGCCGCTGCAATTGACCGGTCACAGCGGACAGATCCAGGCAGGTCAGGCGAACCTCCTGGGTCACGCCGTTCTCGCCGGCCTGACAGGATTCCGCCAGCTCATAATCCAGGCTCTCCACGAAAGCGTCCCACAGCAGCGCCCCTGCGGGAGTCTCCGGCGCCCGATCGACGCCCAAATCCGGACATCCGTACATCCCCCGGGCAGCAGTCTCATAATCTCCGGCCAGCACCGCGTCCAGCACCGTCGCCGCCTGCTCCCGGGCCTGCCGGGGAGGCTCCCCCATCACCGGCTCCGCCCCGATTCCCAAAAAAGCCAGGACAATTCCCGCCGCCGCGATTCCGATGCCCAGCAGCCACAGCACCCCGGACAGCCGTCTGTTCATTCCATTCATAAACTCCCGTTTCCTTTCCTTCCATACAAAACCGGCACCCTTTTCCAGGGACTTGATTAATAAGAATATTTTAACACAAAAACCCGGAAGCGCAACTCTTTCTTCAAAAAAACAGAATTTTTCTATCCTGTTTCCAAAAAAAGACCTCCCGATCTCTCGGGAGGTCTTTTGCGGGTTGTCGGGAAATCAGCGAAGCGCTTGGAATCAGGCCTTGCCGGCGCAGCCCAGGACGTTCACCAGCTTGTGGCGAACCAGTTCCTTGATGTTGGCACGGGCGGGCTTCAGGTACTCGCGGGGGTCGAACTTCTCAGGATGCTCGTCGAAGAACTGACGGATGGTACCGGTCATAGCCAGACGCAGGTCGGAGTCGATGTTGATCTTGCACACAGACAGGCTGGCGGCCTTGCGCAGCTGCTCTTCGGGCACGCCGATGGCGTTGGGCATCTTGCCGCCGTGGGCGTTGACCATCTTTACATACTCCTGGGGCACGGAAGAGGAGCCGTGGAGCACGATGGGGAAACCGGGCAGACGGCGGGTCACTTCCTCCAGCACATCGAAGCGCAGAGCGGGGGGCACCAGAATGCCCTGCTCGTTGACGGTGCACTGCTCGGGGGTGAACTTGTAAGCGCCGTGGCTGGTGCCGATGGCGATGGCCAGGGAGTCACAGCCGGTGCGGGTAACGAACTCCTCCACCTCTTCAGGACGGGTGTAGGAAGCGGCCTCGGCGGACACGTTCACCTCGTCCTCAATGCCGGCCAGGGAGCCCAGCTCCGCCTCGACCACAACGCCGTGGTCATGGGCATACTCTACGACCTTCTTGGTAATGGCAATGTTCTCCTCAAAGGACTTGGAGGAAGCGTCGATCATGACGGAGGTGAAGCCGCCGTCGATGCAGGACTTGCAGGTCTCGAAGCTGTCGCCATGGTCCAGGTGCAGGGCGATGGGGATCTCGGGGCACTCGATCACAGCGGCCTCCACCAGCTTCACCAGGTAGGTGTGATTGGCATAAGCACGGGCGCCCTTGGAAACCTGCAGAATCACGGGAGCCTTCTCCTCCCGGCAGGCCTCGGTGATGCCCTGAACGATTTCCATATTGTTCACGTTGAAAGCGCCCACAGCGTAGCCGCCGTTATATGCCTTCTTGAACATCTCGGTAGTAGTAACAAGAGCCATTGGAATCAATCCTTTCTCATATTACGGACTTGCGTCCGTATTTTTCGATTTCCATTATATCACATTTTCCTTTTATTTCAATAAAAATATTTGCCATTTACTCCCTTGCGTGATATAATTTCTTTTGATGGACAGGATGCGTATCCATCAAACCTGAATTTTGTAATACAATGTTTATTGGAGGTAATACTAATGTCCGAAAAGACTCTCGTAGGTTCTCTGATCATCGGCCAGTCCGGCGGCCCTTCTTCCGTGATCAACTGCTCCGCTTACGGCGTGATCAAAACCGGTCTGGAAAACCCCAACATCACCAAGGTCTACGGCGCTTACCACGGCATCAAAGGCGTTCTCAACGACCAGCTGATGATTATGGACGAGGAAGACACCGCTGAACTGGAGAACATGCTCCACACCCCCTCCTCCGCCCTGGGCTCCTGCCGCTATAAGATTGCCGATCCCGATGTGGACGACACCGACTACAAGCGGATTCTGGAGATTTTCCAGAAGTACGACGTGCGCTACTTCTTCTACAACGGCGGCAACGACTCCATGGACACCTGCAACAAGATCTCCAAGTATATGAGCCGGGTGGGCTATGAGTGCCGGGTTATGGGCGTGCCCAAGACCATTGACAACGACCTGGCCGGCACCGACCACTGCCCCGGCTTCGCCTCCGCCGCCAAGTACATCGCCACCTCCTTCATGGAAGTCTCCCGGGACAGCCAGGTGTACGACACCGGCATGGTCACCGTCATTGAGTGCATGGGCCGTCACGCCGGCTGGCTGACCGCCGCCGCCGCCCTGGCCAACGTGAAGGGCGACGGCCCCGACCTGATCTATCTGCCCGAGGTGGACTTTAACATGGAGCAGTTCATCGCCGACGTGAAGCGGATCTACGATGAAAAGAAGAACTGCCTGGTTGCCGTTTCCGAGGGCATCCACTACGCCGACGGAACCTTCGTATCCGAGGCCAAGACCTCCGGCACCGACGGCTTCGGCCATGCCCAGCTGGGCGGCCTGGCTTCCCGGCTGACCGATATCATCAAGGCGGAGCTGGGCTGCAAGGTTCGTCCCATCGAGCTGAGCCTGCTGCAGCGCTGCGCCGCCCACTGCGCCTCCGGCACCGACATCGCCGAGTCCTTTATGTCCGGCAAGGTGGCCGTGGAGTCCGCCGTGGCGGGCATCACCGACAAGATGGTGGGCTTCAAGTGCACCCGGGATGAAAATGGCTACAAGTGCGAGCCGGAGCTGTTCGACCTGTCCGTGGTGGCCAACACCGAGAAGAAGGTGCCCCTGGAGTGGATCAACGAAGAAGGCAACGGCGTGAACCAGGGCTTCATCGACTACTGCCTGCCCCTGATCCAGGGCGAGACCGGCATGGTCAAGGAAGACGGCCTGCCCCGCTTCGTCAAGCTGAAGAAGGTTTTCGCCAAGTAAGCCCCCGATCGGATACTCCCGCCCCAAACAAGGGGCGGGGTGTTTTCACCTTGCCGGTTCGGTTTTAGATATTTTTTTGAACAGAATGGATGGACCATGAAAGAACAAAGTAAACTTCCTTTTTCCAAAATCCCACGGGGGATCTTTCTCGCCGCCCTGGTGATGTACACGCTGCTCATCTGCTTCATCATGCTGGAATTCGCTACGGTGACAAGAGAAATGGGTGCGGTGTCCCATTTTCTCAGTTTTCCTTTGGATAACCTTTTCCTGAATATCCTGACCCTGGGCGCCTTGCTGGCAGCGCTGTGGATCCTGTGTAACCGGCTGTGGCTGGCCTGCCTGCTGCTGAATATCCTGTGCTTTGTGATTTCTGTGGCGAACTACTTTGTGCTCATGTACCACGGCATGCCCCTGTCCTTTCAGCTGCTGCGCAACGCCCTGACCGCGCTGAATGTAATCTCCAGCTATGACCTGTCCATTGACCGGGCCGTGATCCTGTTGATCCTGGCGTTCCTGACGGTGACGGCGGCCTGCCTGCTGGTACGCCGGTTTGTGCCCCAGGAAAAGCTGTCCTGGAAGAGAATTCTGCTGCGGGATGGGATTTTGGCAGTGCTTTGCTGCCTGGTCATGTATTTCGGATATTTCAGCGACCATCCGGTAAAGCCGAAAAAAACCATTGGCTGGCTGTGGAGTGAAGCGTATTTTCGGTACGGCTATACTGCCTGCACGGTGGAAAGCTTTTGCAATTTGTTCCAAGTGGCGAACCAGCCGGAAGGGTACTCCCAAGAGGCGGTACAGGCCATTGAGATCGGCGCGCCACAGGGGGAAGATTCCGCCGCTCCGGACGTCATCCTGATTTTAAACGAAAGCTTCTATGACCTATCTTTGATTACGGATTTGGAAGCAGATGGGGATTATCTTACCAATATTCATAGCATGGACAATCTGCTTTGCGGATACGCGGTGATCCCCAGCGCCGGAGGAGGAACCAACAGCTCCGAGTACGAACTGCTTACCAGCAACTCCTTGCAGCTCATGCCGGGGATTACGCCCTTCAACACCCTGGATCTGAACAATGCCAACAGCGTCGTTTCTCACATGAACGCTCTGGGTTACGTCACCACCGGCAGCCACAGCGAACCTGGAGCCAATTACTCCAGGACAAGCGCGTATTCGGCGCTGGGCTTCGGGAATATCCACTTTTTCGATGATTTTCAGGATATGGAGATCTATTATAATCGGGATCATTTTACCGACGAAAGCGTATATCAGAATCTGATCCGCTGGTATGAAGAGGATCCGGAGGATCAGCCCCGGTTTCACTACCTTTTGACGATCCAGAATCACGGCGCCTGGGACGACAACGATGCTCAGTATGATACGGTCCACGCAAGCGGAGACTTTGGGGAATATGACGGAGCTGTGGACGAATTTTTAACCTGCATTTCCCAGAGCGATCAAGCCTTCCGGGATCTGACGGACTACTTTTCCCAAGTGGACCGGCCGGTAATCATCTGCATGATGGGTGATCACGCCCCCTCGTTTGCCGCGTCCATTGCAGACAAGGAACTTTCCGCCGAGGAAAAGAATCTGCTCCTTCGCTCGGTGCCGTTGTATATCTGGGCCAATTTCCCTCTGGAGCAGCAGGAACTGGGTACTATGAGCATGAACTATGTGGTTCCAACCCTGCTGGATATCGCCGGGATGAAGCTCAGCCCCTACTACAGCTATATGCTTCAGCTGAAAGAGCAGGTACCCATCCTGACCGCCTACGGAAGCTACTACGACCGGGATGGAAACCTCTATTCTTATGACGAGGATGCGGGGCTGGCCTATGCCCGGGCGGTGGACAACTACTTTTATCTGGAATATCACAACCTGCAGCAAAACCGGGACCAGAAACTGTATGATCCCTGGCCCTGACAAGGTGCGCCGTGCCCATTTTTCAAAAAGCAAAAATCCCAACCTGCCGTAAGCGGGTTGGGATTTATTATCATTACAATAGGATCATTCCGCGTTATTGCACTGGATCTCATCAATCCCATAGTATCTGGCCATGGTGATATTTCTCCAGCTGTCGCTGTCCGCTTCCAAGTCGCCCTCTTGGGTTATGCAGGAATATCCGGTAATCCCGCAAAGCCGGGGTACCGAAACAGTGCTTTCCCCCGCCGCAACCGCCGCCAGGATGGTTTCTTCACGCTCTTCAAACTGGGTATGCAGATCGTCCAGCTCCAGATACGCGTCATGGAAGCGACCGCAAAACAGAACCAGAATACAGAGAAAAACCACCAGGGTCACGCCCTTTTTTACCTTGGAAGCGTCTACCAAGGCGTCCAGGTTCCCCAACGTGACCAGCGCCAGTATGATACAGCCGCTCCATACTCTGTCAGAGAACCAGGGCGCCACGACCATGGAGTAGACCGAGCCAAAAAAGCCCAGCAAATAAACCAAGGTCGGAAGGCTGTCCTGAAACAGCAGGATCTTTTCCTTCCCCTTTACCTTTGTCATGCGCACCCCTTTTTTGATCAAATAAGCGGCCAGCAAAAGCAGGAACAGAAGGATGATCAGATCCAGATAATCCACCATTGTGCGGGTATAACGAATTCCCCGATAGACACATGCCTTCCAGGAGTCAAAGCCGCCGAAGGTATTCCAGCGGTTTTGGATCCCCGGGCCGGTGATCAGCATATAACAGCCGATGGCGCTTCCGGCCAGTCCGGCAAAGTGCCAGGCATGATACCGGACATGGTTGATGCGGTATACCACCAGGAAGCCCAGGATCATGGCCACCAGGGCTACCGAGGTATTCTCATTTGTCCAGCCGGCGATCAGCCCCGCTGCCAGCGCCGCCAGGGCCAGCAGGATCTCCTTCCCTCGGGAATAGGCGGTAACGCCGGCTTGTACCTGTACCCTGTAGGGAATGAGAAAACATAGAACAATTATGGGGCCATACAGATAATTGGACGAGCCGGTAATCCACAGAAAACTCTGTCCAAAGGCAGGGGCGCACAGAAACAGCAGCATGGCTGCCAGGGCCAGTTTCCAGATCTGGGTTACCTTCCACGTGCCATAGGCGTGAAAATGGATGAGAAACAACAGAAACAGAAAACCAGCCACATTCAGAAGGTTAAACAAATCGTCTCCCAGAAGCAGGAATACCTGGGCAAGGGCGTGGGTAACCACTCTGCCGTTCATAGAAAAGTAGTGGGCGAACTGGGACTCCGGGATCTGCCACACCGAGGTGATTCTTTGCTCCGTGGCAAAGGAGTTGACGTAGGAATAGTCGTCGCCATACATGGGGGTAAGATAGTTCAGTACATAAAACAGCAACGAGATCAACGCTATCGTAAACGCCGTGGAGATGATATACCACGCTCTGCTTCTTTCCTGCGCAATGGATCGAGCCTTCATCATACCTTCGTTTCCTTCCGTTTCCTATTTTATTCCCAAGGGATGCTACGGCCCGCTTCCGCCCCGGCCGTTCCAATTGGGGTTACTTCATAAACTTATCAATAGCCTGGCACAGATCGTCGATGGCCCCTTCGTCTCCGGCGGCTACCGCGTCTACCATGCAGTGGCGCATGTGGTCTTTTAAAATCACCTTGCCGGTGTTGTCCAAAGCGGAACGAACCGCCGCCAGCTGGATCAGGACTTCGGAACAGTCGCAGCCCTCCTCCACCATGCGTCTGACCTTTTCCAAATGGCCAATGGCCCGGGACAGCCGGTTGATCACCGCCTTTTGGTTCTCATGGACGTGACCATGGGAATGGGGGATCCCATGGGCGTGGTAATAGGCATGCTGGGCGTCATGCTCATGGGGATGGGAATCGTCGTGATGGGCTTCCATTGGCTCACCTGCTTTCTTTGTCAGTCAAAAATCTTATTTTGGTATTATACCGCCTTTTTAGCCGTTCCGCAAGCCCCGCCGGGGGATATTTCCCCGAAA
Source organism: uncultured Oscillospiraceae bacterium (assembly GCA_944385535.1). Lineage (GTDB taxonomy): Bacteria > Bacillota > Clostridia > Oscillospirales > Oscillospiraceae > Faecousia. Next base: position 46,703 of record CALWXR010000002.1, on the reverse strand, counting down.
ATAAATGTTTTGACAGGGCATGTTTTCATGGCTATAATAGAAGAAAAATCCCAAGGAGGAGCATTTATGCATATCGACCACGACCATGTTTCCGGCGGCGCCCACGTCCATTCCCATACCCACGAACACACACACAACGGCGCTGCCCACACCCACGAGCACAGCCACACCCACAGCCATGACCACAACCATCCTCACGACCATGACCACCTTCACGAAGAGGGCCAGGCCCATACCCATGACCACGGCTGCGCCCATAACTGCGGCTCCTGCGAAAGCGGCTGCGAGCACACCCCCATGGAGGAGCTGGTGGCCCTGATGAAGTACATGGTGGGCCACAACGCCGCCCACGCCAAGGAGCTGGCGGATCTGGCGGCCCAGCTGGACAAGGCCGGCAGCCACACCGCCTACGAGCAGGTCATGGCCGCCGTGTCCGATTTTGAAAAAGGCAATATGCGCCTGAGCGTGGTGCTCAGCAGCCTGGATGTGAAGTAAGGAGAATTGTTATGTGCCTTTCTACCGTTTATAAAAACACCCTGACCCCGGAGACGGTGATGATGCGCAATGTGATGAAGATCGAATGCCGGGACGGCTGCGTGATCCTCACCGACCTGATGGAGCGCCAGATGGCCATTGAGGGCACTCTGGAAATGGCAAACCTGGTGGACGGAGTGGCCGTTGTAAAAGAAGCCGCACCCATGTGACAAAGCAAGCGCCTGGCAGACCTGCCGGGCGCTTTTCTTTGCCTGGATCCTCCTTTACAGAAATTTTTCCTGTTCGTTACAGAATCCGGGTAGAGGGGGGGACCCCCCTGGGGCATAATAAAAGAAGAAAGACATATGCTTGCAAAAGGGGGTAACACCATATGAACAATCTGTTGGAAGCGGTCAAAAGGAAGGCCGGGGTGAGTTTGGCCTTTGTTCTCTCCTGCGCCGTGTTTGGGGCAGTGCTGCTCATACATGGGCTCTTCTCCGCCGGATCGTTGGTGGTGCCGGGCTGTCTTTGGAGTCTGACAGCCATATGGTTTCTTGCCGCCCGGTTCGTCGGGGGAGACGGGGAAAAGTGCGTCTGCCTCACCGGCTATGCCGTTCTGGCCCAGATCCTGGGCTTTTCCCTGAGCCTGATGTAAGCGTCCATACCCATGCATAAACCCGCCGCCTTTTTGGAACACTAACCAAGAGGTGACGGGTTTTGATTTTGTCTTACGGGCGTACCATTGTGCTGTATCTGGTGCTGATCTTCTGCGTCCGGCTGATGGGCAAGCGGCAGATCGGGGAAATGGAGCCTACGGAGTTTGTGGTGACCATGCTGCTGGCCAACCTGGCCTCCATCCCCATGCAGGACGGGGCCATTCCCCTATATTCCGGCCTGGTGCCCATTCTCACGGTGCTGGGTACGGAGCTGGTGCTGTCCGGGCTGATTATGTTCAGCGTGCCGATGCGGAAGTTCCTGTGCGGCAAGCCGGTGATCCTGATTGAAAACGGCCGTTTGCTCCAGGAGAATCTCCGCCGGACCCGGGTGACTCTGGACGAGCTGACGGGCCATCTGCGGGAGAAGGACGTGCTGGACATCCGCACGGTGCAATATGCCATTTTGGAGACCGACGGAAACCTGTCCGTGTTTCCCTTCCCCAAATACCGGCCTGCCAGCGCCCGGGAGGCGGGGATCCAGGTGAAGGATCAGCTGCTGCCAGTGACCATTGTGGAGGACGGCTACCTTTCCCGGGACAATCTGAAAAAAGCGGGGAAGGATGAGCGTTGGCTTCAAAAGACCCTGGAAAGCCAGAGCGCCACGCTGCCCGACACCCTGCTGCTGACCGTGGACCAGGCGGGGAAGGTGGTTTGGCTGGGAAAGGAGGGGCGGTCATGAAACGAAGCTGGATCGGGCTTGCCCTGCTTCTGCTCCTGCTGATCCTGAGCCTGGCCGCCGGATGGTATATGGACCGGTGCCAAAGGCCCATTGCCCGGGAGTTGGACAATGCCGCGGAACTGGCGCTGGCCGGGGATTGGGAAGGCGGGGCGGCGGCTTTGAACGCGGCCTGGGAAGGCTGGGACGGCTGCCGCCAGGTTGCCGCCTGCTTTGCCGACCACAACCCTATGGAAGAGATCGACGCTTTGTTTTCCAGATTGGAGGTATGGGCGCAGCTTCGGCTGTCCGGGGAATTTGCCGCCGGGTGCCGGGAGCTGTCCCGGAAGGTGGAGGCCATGGGCCAGGCCCACGGGCTTATGTGGTGGAACTTTCTGTAGAGGATTCTTCCGCCGGGGCTTCGGTTCCCTTTGCCAGGGCGATGATGGCGCCGGCCAGCTGATCCGCCGCCAGCAGGGCTTCCGCGTGGGTGTTTCCCGCGCCGCCCACCTCCACCAGCAGCCCTCCGGCGCTTAGGTCATGGTTAAACCGCTGGCTTCGCAGCTGCAGGGGCCGGGTGATGCCCGGGGCCTGGGTTTCCAGCTGGGCGTGAAGCTTCAGGGCCAGGGATAAATTTTCTTCATAGCCCTCGTAATTGGTGCCCACCACCAGCATCAGCTGGGCGGAGGTTTTGCCGTCCACGATGGCCTCCGTGCGAAGCTGGCCGTTTGCCCCCTCCGAGGCGTCCCGGTGCAGATCCAGCACCAGCCGGATGGTGGGGTATTCCTCCAAATAGGCCCGGATGGATTCTCGGGCGTCTACATAAGAACCATTATAGGACGGATAATCGTGAAAAGCCGTGTCATGAATGGCGGTGATCCCCGCCTGAGCCAGGTTTTCCAGCACCCGCCGTCCGATGGAAAGCATGTTGTACCCTTCATCCAGGGTGCGGTAGTCGGAGGTTTCCTGGTAGTCCTCATCCTGCTTTGTATAGCTTTCCGTAGTGTGGGTGTGGAGGATCAGCACGGCAGGCCCCCCTTCCGTCAAGTCCCAGGAAAGATTTTTTTCCAGCAGGGAACCAATGTCCGGCTCCTTGGAGCAGGCATAGTACACATCCACCAGGCTTTCATCGGAAAAGCAGGGAAGGGCGCTTTGGGCCGGGGTTTCCGTCGCCGGCGGGGGAGATTCCATGAAATCCGGGGAATAGGCCTCTATAGATGGGGAAAACCGGACAGTTCGTCCGGTTTCCAAATATGTCAGAAAAGCGAAGGTCTCCGGCTCTGTCAGCCAGGCGCACAGCTTTTCAGGCAGCCCGGAGGCGAACAGCCGCAGCACAAGGGCGCAGAGAATGGCCGCCGCGCCTACCCGGCGGGCTCTGGATTGTTCCTGCATAAGCCGCCCCCTTTGGTAAAATCGAAAGGATCTTCCTTTCACCCTCCGGCGGGATCCGGGGGTGCTTGTCTCTGCTTGGGCCTCCACTTGGGCCTGTCCCGCAGCTCCAGCCGCAGCTTTTGAAAAAACTCTGTCAGCAGGGCCCCGCATTCTTCCGCCAGCAGGCCCCGTTCCACCACCGGGTGATGGTTGAAGTTCATGGAAAACAGGCTGCATACCGAATCCACCGCCCCGCATTTTTTATCAGACGCCCCGTAAACCACCCGGGGGATCCGGGCGTTGACAATGGCGCCCGCGCACATGGGGCAGGGCTCTAAGGTCACGTACAGGGTGCATTCCCACAGCCGCCAGCCTCCAAGACGGCGGCAGCTTTCCTCAATGGCCTCCAGCTCCGCGTGGGCCAGAGCGGACTTGTCCTTTTCCCGCCGGTTCCGGCCCCGGCCTACGATCTCGCCGTTTCGGACAATGACGCACCCCACCGGCACCTCTCCGTCCGCGAACGCCTCCCGGGCCAGAGCCAGCGCCTGCTCCATAAAATACCGATCGTCCATGCGATTCCCTCCTTTCCCGTTATCATAACGGATAACCGGGCAAATGGGAAGAGGAAACTTTTCCGGCAGGAGACGTTCTCCGTCCCCACCCGCAGTAACCATACCATACCGGAAGTGAAAAAGAAAAAGAATCCGGGAAGCATCGCCGGGAAGATCCCCCCGTTTTCCCCGGTTCCGGTTGCCCCAAATCCTTTACAACCGGCTAAAAATCTGGTATTCTATTGGATGATATCAAAAAAGGCGGGAGGAACATGAAAACCAAAAAGCTTACGTCTCTGGCATTGCTCACCGCCATTGCCCTGACGATTTTTATGGTGGAGGCTCAGATCCCGGCGGTGGTGCCCATTCCCGGGGTGAAGCTGGGGCTTGCCAACATTGTCACCGTGTTCACCGTGTTCACCCTGGGAAGCCGGGAGGGGGCGGCGGTGCTGTTCGCACGGATCTTTCTGGGGGCGGTGTTCGCCGGGAATTTCAGCACTGTTTTTTACTCTGCCGGGGGCGGTGTCTGCGCCATTGCCGTGACCATCGCTTTGAAAAGGATATTAAAGAAAAGGCAGCTTTGGGTGGCGGGCGTGTTCGGCGCCCTGGCCCACAGTGTGGGGCAGATGGTGGTCGCGATTTTGCTCACCGGCACCCCGGAGCTGATCGTTTATCTGCCGGTGATGGGGGTTATCAGCATCTTCACCGGATTGTTTACCGGGCTTTGCGCCCAATTCCTGGTTGATCGGGGGAAATTATGGAAAACTATTTTGAAATGAACATGACCAAAGCCCAGATCGACGCCATTTCCAATCTGGGCCTGGCCCATATGGGAGACTGCGTCTATGAGATCCTTTGCCGGGCCTACCTGTGCGCCCAGGGGGAGAAAACCGTGGCCCAGCTCCACCGGGACACCATATCCATGGTGAAGGCATCCACCCAGGCCAGGTTTGCCGACAAGCTGCTGCCCCTGCTGACGGAAGAGGAACGGGCCTATTACCGCCGGGGGAAAAACGCCCACGTCCACGCGGTGCCCAAATCCGCCACCCCCGCGGAATACGCCAAGGCCACAGGGCTGGAGGCTTTGTTCGGGGCGCTGTATCTTTCCGGGAATACCCAGCGGCTGAATCAGCTGTTTCATATACTTACACAGTCCGAAGCTTGACGGACAGGATTAGGAGGCATTATGGCATTTGACGCGATATTCTTAGGCGCGGTTCTCGGCGAGGTGGAGCGGCGCTGTATGGGCGCCCGGGTGGAGAAAATTCACCAGCCCAGCCGGGATACGATCCTGCTTCATCTTCGCTGTCGGGAAGGCCGGGAGAAGCTGCTCATTGCCGCCAATCCCACCAGCCCCCGGCTGCATCTGACTTCCGCCTCCCCGGAAAATCCGGCGGAGCCGCCTATGTTCTGCATGCTGATGCGCAAGCATCTTCTGGGCGCCAGGCTGGCCCGGATTGCCCAGCCCCCCATGGAGCGGGCCGCCGCCTTCACCTTTGAGGGCACCGACGAAATGGGCTTTCCTGTGGAAAAGACGCTGATGGTGGAGCTGATGGGCAGAACCTGCAACGTTTATTTATTATCCCCGGAGGGACGGATCCTGGACTGCCTGCGGCGGATCGGCCTGGACGAAAGCGCCCGCCGGCCCGCCCTGCCGGGACTTCTGTACCAGCCCCCCGGGCCGGTGGAAAAGCAGGATCCCAAGAGCGGCCATGTGGACTACAGGGCCCTGCTCACCGCCCCGGGGGCGGATGTGCTGGCGGACCGGCTGATGGACGCGCTGGGAGGACTGTCTCCCCTGGTGTGCCGGGAAGCGTCGCTGTTCGCCGCCGGAGACACCGACGCCCGGGTGAGCGGGCTGGAGATTTCCGGGGCGGCGGAAAAGCTGGAGCTGTTTTTCCGGGAGCATACGGCCCATCCGGCCCCATACTACTATGCCCTGGGGGACGGAAGTCCCAAGCAGTTCGCCTTCTGCCCCATCCGGCAATACAGTTCCTGCCAGCAGGCGGAGTCCTTTGCCGCCCTGCTGGACATGTACTATACCCTCCGGGACCGGCGGGACGTTATGCGGCAAAAGGGGCAGCACCTTCGAAAAACGGTGCAGAACCTGTGCACCCGCCTGACCAGAAAGCTGGCCATTCAGGAAAAGGAGCTGGAAGCTACCTATGACCGGGAGCGGCTTCGGCAGCTGGGAGATATTCTCACCGCCAACCTCCACCGGATTGTCAAGGGACAGACTTCGGTCACCTGCGAGGACTTTTACGATGAAAATATGACGCCTGTGGAGATCCCCATTTCCCCGGTGCTGTCTCCCCAGCAGAACGCGGCGAAATACTACAAAGACTACGCCCGGATGAAAAATGCCGAAAAGGAACTGAAAAAACAGATTGCGTTGGGAACCAGCGAATTGGATTACCTGAAAAGCGTACTGGAGGAACTGAACCGGGCCCAGAGCGAGGCGGAACTGGAGGAGATCCGCCGGGAGCTTCAGGAGGAAGGCTATCTCCGGCCGGAGTCCGGGAAAAAGCGGATGAAGCAGGGCAAGCTGCCCCCCATGCGCTTTGAGAGCACCGACGGCTATCCCATCTACGTAGGCCGGAACAACCGGCAGAACGAGGAGCTGACCTTCCGCCTAGCCCGAAAGGATGACCTTTGGTGCCATGCCAGCAAGGTTCACGGTTCCCACGTAATCATCTCCTGCGGCGGAACCACGCCCCCGGACAATACCATCACCCAGGCGGCCCAGCTGGCGGCCTACTACTCCGAATCCGTCGGCGGTCAGAACATCGCCGTGGATGTAACGCCGGTAAAACAGGTGAAGAAGATCCCCAACGGCAAGCCGGGCATGGTGATCTACCACACCTATAAAACGGTGATCGCCAATCCCTATGCCCACATCGTGGTGGACGCCTTGAACGCCGCCCCGGAGGATGGAAACGAATAAGCAAACCGCGCCTCGTAAGGAGGCGCGGTCTATGTTTTTCCTATAATAATTAGTAGCGTCAATCGGCGCTGAACAGGATCCGGTCGTTGCTGATGCCCTGCTGGTGGAAGGCCTGCAGAAGCTTTTCCGTGGTCATGGCCGCCCGCTCTTCTCCGGCAATCTCCAGAACAATCTTTCCGTCCTTCATCATAACGGTTCGATTCCCTAAGCTCAGGGCGGAGGGGATGTTGTGGGTAATCATCAGGCAGGTGATCTGATTCTCCGCCACGATTTGTTTTGTCAAATCCAGCACCTTTTCCGCGGTAGCCGGATCCAGGGCGGCGGTGTGCTCATCCAGCAGCAGCAGCTTGGGGGTGACCAACGTCGCCATGAGCAGGGTGAGCGCTTGCCGCTGGCCGCCGGAGAGCAGTCCCACCGGATGGTCCATCCGGTCCTCCAGCCCCAGACCCAGCTGGGCCAGCTTTTCCCGGAATCCCGCCCGGTCAGACCGGGAGATCATGGAAAATGGGGAGGTGTGCTGAGAGGCCCGCATGTAGGCCAGGGCCAGGTTTTCCTCGATGGTCATATTGGGGGCGGTGCCCTTCAGGGGGTCCTGAAACAGCCGCCCGATGTATTTGCTCCGCTTGTAGTCCGGCAGATTGGTGATATTCTGCCCGTCCAGCTGAATGCTGCCATTGTCCACCACAAAGGATCCGGCAATGGCCCCGAAGAGGGTGGACTTACCCGCGCCGTTGGAGCCCAGGATGGTGATGAAATCCCCCTTGTCCAGGTGAAGGCTCAGATCAGAAAGGGCGGTCTTTTCGTTGACGGTGCCCGGGTTGAAGGTTTTGGAAATATGGCTTATGTTCAGCATGACTTCTTCCCTCCTTGGGCAGTGGCGGGCTTTACCGCGGCTTTGATGGCGGGCAAGCCAATGGCCAGGGCCACAATGGTAGCGGAGATCAGCTTCAGGCATTCGCTGGGCAGATCCATCCGCAGGGCCACCGCGATGATGAACCGGTAGAGGATGGAACCCAGAATGGCTCCCAGGGCTTTTCTCCACAGCTTGCCCCGGGGCATCAGGGTTTCGCCGATGATCAGAGAGGCCAGGCCGATGATTACCATGCCGGTGCCCAGGTTGATGTCCGCGGTCTTTTGGTATTGGGCCAGCACCGCGCCGGACAGGGCGGTGAGGGCATTGGAAACGCACAGGCCGATGGTGATGGTAAAGCCTGTATTGATGGAGGAAGCCCGAACCATGTCCGGGTTATCCCCCGTGGCCCGAATGGACAGGCCCAGCCGGGTTTTCAGGAACAGCACCAGCGCCACGGCCACCGTCACCGTCAGCAGCGCGCTGGGCAGCAGCCGGTAGAAGGTTCCCAGCCAGGGCCGCAGCATGGTAAACACCGTGTCGGTTTTCATCATGTTCACATTGGAGGAAAAGCCCATCACCGCCAGATTCACGGTGTACAGGCCGGTGTTGGTGATGATGCCCGCCAGAATGGAGGGAATTTTCAGCTTGGTCTGTAAGAAGGCGGTAATGCTTCCGGCGCAGGCTCCCGCCGCCACCGCGGCCAGCAGGGCCAGCCAGGGATGTCCCGCCACCGCCACCGTGGCGGAAACGGCGCAGCCCAGGGTAAAGGCTCCGTCGGTGGTCATATCGGCAATGTTCAAAACCCGGAAGCTGACAAACAGTGCCAGGGCCACCAGGGCGTAAATGCACCCCAGCTCCAGGGCGCTCATAATCACAGCGGATGAAAACATGATAAGACTCCTTACTGATCAAGCGTGCGTCCAGGGGCCGATGGTGACCGGCCCCTGAAGGATGGGATTTTTATAGATAACGATATTTATTCGCCGGTGACCACTTCTTTTACGGTCCCCGCCATGGAGGAAAAGGCGCTGTAGTCCAGGCCCAAAGCCGCGGCGGTCTCGGTGTTCACGGTGATAATGCCTCCGTCCATCACATGGTATTCCGGGATTTCCCCGCCCATGAGAATGTCAAAGGTCATGTCGGCGGTGTAGGCGCCCAGCTCGGTGTAGTTGACGCCGCAGGTAGCGAACGCCCCGGAGGTTACGAAGGAATCCGCGCCGGCATAGTGGGGGATTCCGGCCTCATTCAAAATCTCCGCCACAGCGCCCTCAGCCGCCATAACCGCGTTATCCGTGGGGGTAAAGACCGCGTCCACCCGGCCTACCAGGCTGGAGGCGGCGGTGATGACCTCATCGGTGGTGGTGCCGGTCTTTTCCAGGTAGGCAATGCCCTTTTCCTCCAGATAGGCCTTGGCTTCGGCAATGGGGGTGGTGGAGTTTGGCTCGGAGTTGGAATACAGCAGGCCCACGGTCCGGATATCCGGGTCCACGGCAAACATCATATCCAGAATAAAGCCGGTGTTCAGAGCGTCGGAGGTGCCGGTCACATTGGAAATACCGGTGAGCCCCCCGGCGGCGGGGTCGGAAATGGCGGCGTAGATGATGGGAATGTCCGTACCGTCGGCGGCGGTGACCATGCACTGGGCGGCGGTGGTGGCGATGGGGATAATGGCGTCCACGCCGTCGGAAACCACCTGGGCGCCGATCTGGTTCAGTACGGAGGAATCGTTCTGGCCGTTGAAGGTCTCCACCTCAATGGTAACCTCCTTCTCCTGGGCCAGGGTCTGAAGCTGATTCTCAATGGCTGCCCGGATCTCATCCAGGGAGGTATGGTCCAGCTGCTGGACAACGGCGACCTTGTAAACGCCGTCGTCAGAACCGGAAGAACCGCAGCCGCACAGCAGGGCGGCGATCATCGCCAGGGACAGGATAATAGAAATAACCTTTTTCATAGTCAATAACTCCTTTTCATAATTCAAATACTCTAAATGAGCAAATTTAAATTGTACACAAATTGCAGAAAAAGGAAGCAGCCAAAGGCCCCCTTGTGTAAAGGGTAAGCCAAGCGCAGTCGCGGTAGTGAATGACAGCGTAAGTGGGCAGTCAGAGCCGTGACTGGGGGATTGACGCAGCGGGGTGCTTCCCTTTTCGCCGGAGTGCGGGCGAATTCGCAGCATTTTACTGCACAATCCCTCAGGCCCTGCGGGCCAGCTCCCTTTACACTTTTGGAGCCTTGGGGGAGTTCCCGCTCCAGTGCAATTCCGAAATTGTGAATTTTTCAAATCTGCTCATTTAGAGTCAAATAAACGGATGGCAGATTAAAAAAGGAGGTTCACCATCGTTTCCCTGGTAATTTCTTCATCATGCTATGCACCTGACCTTTCTAAGATAACAAAAAATCCTTGTTCCCCGAAGGGAACAAGGACAGAAAATACATTCTGCGGTACCACCTTGTTTGCCGGAAGCCCGACCGCCTCAACGCGATGCCAACACACCGCTTGCCCGTTAACGCTGGCAATGCGTCGGAAGATACTAAGGCCGCGCCTGTTCTCCCCGCCCTCAGCGGCCCATTTGCTGCCCCGCTTTTCGCTCCCCTCTCAGCAATGGGGAACTCTCTGTGGATGCGCTTGCAGCTTTACTCCCGCTTCCATGGTTTACCTTATGTTATGCTTGTTATAACCGATTTGTGTCCGTTTGTCAAGAACTTTTTTTCTCAGGGGAGATACATCCTTAATATTCCCGAACCACGGCCTTTACAATGCCGATGATCTCCGCCTGACTGCCGTCAATGGGGGAATAGGCGTCGTTTTCCGGCATGAGCCAGACTTCCCCGTTCCGACGGCGCAGCCGCTTCACCGTGGCCTCATCCTCCACCCGGGCAACCACGATCTGACCGTCATCGGCGGTGGATTGGGGCCGGACCACCACCTTGTCCCCGCTTAAGATTCCGGCGTTAATCATGGAGTCCCCCCGCACCCGCAGGGCAAAGCATCCGGGATCGCTCCAGGGCATGGTTCCCTCCTGATTCTCCACCGCCAGAATGGGCATGCCCGCGGTGACCACGCCCACCACCGGGATCTGGCCGGGCCGAACGCCGGTGACCAGGGCCCGCTTCCGTCCCTTTGCCCCGGGGGCTTGGATCAGCCCCTTTTCCTGCAAAGCCTGAAGATGATAGCTGACGGAAGCGGTGGAACGCAGACCAACCGCCGCGCCAATCTCCCGGACAGAGGGGGAATATCCGTTTTCCTGAATAAATTGGTTGACATAATTCACTATCAACTCTGCCTTGTTGCTGGTTCTGGGCATAGGGATTCCTCCTGGCAGCAGGATGCCGGACGGGCAGCGATCCGCTCTTTTCGCCATTATAGCACATATGAGCGAAAAAAGGAAGGTCTTTTCCGAAAGTTTTTTTGCAAAAAAGCTCCCCTTCCCGACTATACTGATAGAAAGCAGGAAAGGAGGACAATACATGGATGGGTTGGATAAAACCATGGAGCAGCGGGTCTGGCAGCGGGTGCTGAACCAGAGCGCTGGGAAGCAGGAGGATCTTCGCGGGCTGATCCTCACAGCGGCGGAGGCCCTGGCCGCCAGCCGGTCACTGGCGGGGAGCCTCGCCGGAAGGCCCAGGGAGCAGATGAAACGGATCCTGGAATTGCAGCAGAGGAATCTGCAAGCCCTGAAAGGGATGCAGCGCCTGTCCGGCGGCCAAAACCGCCCGGTAAAGGTGGACGTAGAATCCCCCAGGAACGCCCTGGAAACGCAGTACTACCGGATCCGGAAGCTGCGGACGGAATACACAGCCCGAACGGCGGATCCGGAATTCGGCCCCATCTTCCAGCAGCTTGCCCGCCGGGAGGAGGAGGCGTGCTGCCTGCTCATGGAGATTTTGGGAAGCCGGTAAGAAAAACCGACAGACGCAAAACGCCTGCCGGAAATGCCTTTTTCAAGATTACCTTTTCCTTCCCAAAAATCGGCCCGAAGTATTAGTGAAGAGTGAATAGTGAATAAATCGAGTAGGAGGGTCTAATTAGCCCCGACCTCTCACACCACCGTGCATACGGATCTCGTACACGGCGGTTCAATCGCATGAGTGCAAAGACTCGTACCGGTTCAGGATGCTGTAGTATCCGGCCTGTGCGAGTCTTTCGTTTGTAATCGTGTGGGTCAGTATCCCGCTTCCGGCAGCTGCCCAGTATCCTTTCCGGGTATTCCCGTTTCGGTAGGCTTGCCACTGGGGCATTCCCAACTTCATCAGGTTCTTCACCCGTGTTCTTGGCAGTTTCCATTGTTTCCAGATATACATCCGCACCCTTCGCCGCAGCCATTCGTCCCATCTTTGCATCGTCGTTTTCATGCTCGCAATCCCGAAGTAGCCCAGCCAGCCCCGGATGTAGACTTTTACTTTCTGCATCACGGCCCGGACATTTCTGCCCTGACTGCGGGAAGTCAGTTCTTTCAGCTTGGCCTTGGCTTTCTTCAAGGACTTTGCGTGCGCTCGAATGTAGACACCATTCTTGCCCTTCCCTAACGCAAAGCCCAGAAACTTAAAATTTCGGATGCTGTACACGCTCACGACCTTGCTCTTTTCCACATTCATCTTGAGTTTCAGTTTCCCCTCAAGGTACTTTTGCGTGGTTTCCAGCAGTCTCTGCGCCGCCCTCGGACTCTTGGCCAGTACCACAATATCATCCGCATACCGGATCACCGGTACGCCCCGCTTCGCCATCTCCTGGTCATATTCATTCAGGTAGATGTTGGCAAGCAGCGGAGACAGTGGGCCTCCCTGGGGAGAGCCTTCTTTGGTCTTGACCAGCAGACCGTTTTCCATGACTCCGGCTTTCAGATACTTCTTAATCAGCTCTGTTACTCGTTTCCGTCTGTGAGACCTCCCCGGGTACTCACACGTTCTTTCCCTCCATCTACCTGCCGCATTTACCCCGAAGCGATTCCGTGCAGTTATTGGGCTTCAACTTGTTACGGAGCCTTACCCTCGCCCGGGGCCTTCTATGCGATTTCTGTTCGTCAGGCCAGAGGTTTGCCGCCGCCTTTCTTCAGATTCTGCCTCACGACAGACACCCTTGGCTTTGGCTGTATCCTTCCCACTGCCGGGCGGATTCGGGTCTTTCACCCGTTAGAACGTGCGCTCACCGGGCGCACGTAAAAATCGGCAAGCCCACAAGTGTGCTTGCCGATTTTTGGTGACCCGTACGGGAATCGAACCCATGTTACCGCCGTGAAAGGGCGGTGTCTTAACCGCTTGACCAACGGGCCTGGTAGCGGCAATCTGATTTGAACAGATGACATACCGGGTATGAACCGGCTACTCTACCAACTGAGTTATGCCGCCATATGGTCATAAATTTCGGCATCGCCGAAATCAGCTTCCTTATTATATCCAAGGAAGTACCGTTTGTCAAGATAATTTTTTGTATTTCCGGGAATTTTTTTGGAAATACTGGATACGAGGTGATTTGGCATGCGGGTTTGGAGGCGCGCCGTCCAGTTTTTGGCAGGCGGCGCGGGATATGTGGGATTGGAGCTGCTGTGGCGGGGATACAGCCACGGAAGCATGTTCGCGGCAGGGGGGATCTGCCTGCTGCTCATCGGCCATCTGGGAGAGGTGGAGCCCAAGCTCCCGCTGCCCATCCGGGTGATTGCCGGGGCAGGCATCATCACCATGGTAGAGCTGGGAATCGGACTGCTGGCCAATCGGGACTATCAGGTGTGGGACTACCGGCAGCAGCCGGGAAACTATCTGGGTCAGATCTGCCCGGCCTTTTGCTTCCTCTGGCTACCGGTGGCCGGACTGGCCATCGCCCTGTACGCCGCGCTGGACGCCGCATTGGAAAAGCTGAAGCCGAAAAAAGAAAAGGGCCTTTCCCAATAATCAAGCATCCCCCGGTGAAAGCCGGGGGATGTTTCTTTGCGGATTGTTAATTCTTGATGCCTTCGACAATGCCGTTGGCCATTCCCACCAGGCCCTGCATTTCGCTGGGAATGATGATCTTGGTAGCCTTTCCGTCGGCAACCTTCTGCATGGCCTCGATGGACTTCAGCTTGATGACCTGCTCGTTGGGGGCCTTCTGGTTCAGCATTTCCAGAGAGTCCGCCAGGGCCTGCTGCACCTGCCGGATGGCCTCCGCCTCGCCTTCCGCCTTCAAAATGGCGGACTGGCGCTCAGCCTCGGCCCGCAGAATGGCCGCTTCCTTCTCGGCGCTGGCCCGCAGGATGGCGGATTCCTTTTCACCTTCGGCGATGAGGATGGCGGACTTCTTCTGACCCTCGGCCTGAAGGATGGACTGACGGCGGTCCCGCTCGGCTTTCATCTGCTTCTCCATGGAGCTCTGGATATCGGCGGGAGGCAGAATGTTCTTCAGCTCCACCCGGTTGACCTTGATGCCCCAGGGGTCGGTGGCTTCGTCCAGAATGGCCCGCATTTTGGTATTGACCACATCCCGGGAAGTCAGGGTCTGATCCAGCTCCAGGTCGCCGATGATGTTACGCAGAGTGGTGGCGGTCAGCGTCTCCATAGCCATCATGGGCTGCTCCACGCCGTAGCAGTACAGCTTGGGGTCGGTGATCTGAAAATACACAACGGTGTCGATCTGCATGGTGACGTTATCCTTGGTGATCACCGGCTGGGGAGGATAGTCCAGAACCTGCTCCTTCAGGCTCACCCGGCGGGCGATCCGATCCAGGAAGGGGATCCTAAAGTGCAGGCCCACGCCCCACACGCAGTGGAAAGCGCCCAGCCGCTCGATCACGTAAGCCCGGGACTGCTGAACCACGGAAATGCTGCTGATGGCGATGATGAACGCCACAACCACAATGATGAGAATGATGATGCCCATAATGTAACCTCCTGATTATTCATTATTTTTGTAATAAAATGCTTTCAGGGATTTGGGGATTTGCTAACTGTCAGCACTCTACCTTCTGAGCAACCGGCGAAACAAATAATTTCACGCCTTCCACACGGTCCACCTTTACTTTGGTTCCCTCGGGAATGGGCTCTCCGGAAGTGCTCCTGGCTGTCCAGTCCATGCCGTTGAGCTTCACCTGGCCGTGAGCCTCCACATTATCGATCGCAACATTGACAAGTCCGGTAGCCCCGATGACAGAATCAATATTGGTAGGTGTGACCTTTGGATTCAGGTACTTACGGACAAGGGGCCACAGCAGTGCCAGCAGCGCGGCGGAAACCACAACAAATACCGTCACCTGAAGCCACATGGCGCCGCCCAGGAGCCCTGCCACCATCGCCGCCAGCGCGCCCACGGCAAACCAAAGGGACACCAGATGGATGGGGCAGGCCGCCTCGATCACAAGGAACAGGATCATCAGCGCCAGCCAGAGATAATCAGCCCAAACATTCATGTTGTAACCTCCCTTCTGTTTGGATTGTAGGAATATGATAGCAGATATGCCGCTCCCGGTCAACTGACGAAATCACAAAAAATTAAGATAAAATCAACTTTTTCCATTAAGAAATCCAGAAAATCATATAAAAGTGGGATTTACTAATTATTTTTTTCATAGTGCGGCAATTTTTTCTCCTTCGGATCGGTATTTACGGCCATTTAATTGTGTTTTATTGTCAGTTGACCATGTATTGCAATTACACAGCTGTCAAAAGCATTCCAAAAAGCGCGGCTGTCTTTTAACTTTTTTCAAAGATCCGCCCGGATTTTGTGAAATATTTTCGGTGATCCTTCAAGTTTCGGCCGCCTTTTCTGTATCGCTCTTCCGCTTTTTTGTTTTCCCTTCCTCTGCAGTCCCGGCCGCTCCGGTTATGGCCCAAGGGTTTCGCCATTTCTTTACCATTTCTTTACCATTTCTTTGTCGAAGCGGCAAAGTCCTCCAAAAACTGGGGGATGCTTTTTTGACGAAAAATGGTATAATGGAACTATTGGAGTGAGGAACATGAAAAAATCCCAAAAGATCCTTTTCGATTTTGCTTTTACCTTCGCCACCCTGTCTCTGGCCTTCGGCGTGAATCTGGCTCTGCAGGAGCTGTTTGATACCCGGATCATGATCCCCATGATCTTTGTGCTGGGGGTGTTCCTGGTGGCCTGGCGAACCCGGGGATATTTCTGGGGGATCGCCGCATCCCTCATCAGCGTGCTGGCGGTGAATTATGCCTTCACCTACCCTTACTGGGCCTTTGACCTGATCAGTCCGGAATGTCTGTCCTCGGCGGCGGTGATGCTCATCGTTTCCATCATGACCAGCACCCTGACCACCCAGCTGAAAAAGCAGGAGCAGATGAAGGCCGAGGCGGAACGGGAGCGGATGCGGGGTAACCTTCTGCGGGCCGTATCCCACGATCTGCGCACCCCCCTGACCGCCATTTACGGAGCCTGCTCCGCCCTGCTGGAAAACTATGACGAGCTGCCCCGGGAAACCCAGATCCGCCTGCTCACGGATATCCGGTCAGACGCCCAATGGCTGGTTCGTATGGTGGAGAATCTGCTTTCCGTCACCCGAATCGACGCTCAGCGGGTGCGGCTGACCAAGCACGACACGGTTCTGGAAGAGCTTATCGACGCGGCGCTGGTCAAATTTCACAAGCATTATCCCGACCAGCCGGTTCAGGTGGAGATTCCGGATCGCTTCGTCAGCATCCCCATGGACGCCATGCTCATTGAGCAGGTACTGATGAATCTGCTGGAAAACGCCTTGTTCCACGCCAAAGGGATGAAGAATCTGTGGCTGCGGGTAACAATCAGCGACAGCCGGGCCCTGTTTCAGGTGGAGGACGACGGCTGCGGCATCCCGCCGGAGCGAATGAAGGAGCTGTTTACCGGAAATCTTCCCAGCGACGCGCCCACCGACAGCCGCAGCAGCAATATGGGCATCGGTCTGAGCGCCTGCAGCGCCATCATAAAGGCCCACGGCGGCGAGATCCATGCCGCCCACCGCCCGGGAGGCGGTACGATCTTTGGTTTTACCCTGGAAATGGAGGAAGCGCATCATGGGAAACAATAAATATAAAGTACTGATTGTGGAGGATGACCGGAGCATCTCCCGGTTTGTTCAGGCGATTCTGGAAAGCAACGGCTATCAGGTATTGAGCGCGGAACGCTGCGGCCAGGGCCTGCTGGTTTACGCCTCCCATATGCCGGATCTGGTGGTGCTGGATCTGGGTCTGCCGGACATGGACGGGGAGGAATTCATTCGCCAGGTTCGCAGGGAGAGCACCGTTCCCATCATCGTCCTCTCCGCCCGAACCGAGGAGCAGGACAAGGTCTCCGCCCTGGACTTGGGCGCCAACGACTACATAACCAAGCCCTTCGGCACCGCCGAGCTTCTGGCCCGGGTTCGGGCCGCTCTCCGCTTCAGCCGGCTCAACATGCAGGCGGCCCCCACGGGCAGCACCTTTACCGTGGATGATCTGGTGATCGATTACGACCGGAGGCAGGTCAGCGTAGGCGGAAATCTGATCCACCTGACCCAGACGGAGTATAACATCCTCTCGTTTCTCAGCCAGCACACTGGCAAGGTGATGACCTATGCCGCCATCATCCGATCCATCTGGGGCACCATGGACGACGGAAGCGTGAAAAAGCTTCAGGTGAACATGGCCAATATCCGCAAAAAGCTGGGCTGCCGCCCGGGAGACAACCGGTACGTGACCAACGAGCTGGGCGTGGGCTACCGGATGCTGGATGAATAATCTCTTCCTTTCCTGGCGCCCCATTCGACACCGGCTTCACACTTTTTTCATTTATCATCATAGAACGCCCCTTTCTTTACCCAATCTTTACCGCCCAGCCCCTATAATGAATCTGTTAAGATTTTATTACGGAGGATCCATATGGAAGTATTACTGCAAAACTTTCAGTACATCACCTGGCAGAGCCTGGTCATGTGGGTAATCGGCGGCGCGCTGATCTACCTGGCCATTGCCAAAGAGATGGAACCCACCCTGCTGCTGCCCATGGGCTTTGGCGCCATCCTGGTGAACCTGCCTGTGGCTGTGGAAGGCACTGGTATTCAGCATGTGCTGAACACTCTGTTCAGCATCGGCATTGAAGGCGCGGAATTGTTCCCCCTGATGCTGTTCATCGGCATCGGCGCCATGATCGATTTCCAGCCCCTGCTGACCAACCCCAAGCTGATGATCTTCGGCGCCGCCGCTCAGTTTGGTATCTTCTTCACTCTGGCCGCCGCTTCTCTGCTGGGCTTTGAGCTGAAGGACGCCGCCTCCATCGCCATCATCGGCGCTGCCGACGGCCCCACCTCCATCTTCGTTGCCACGGAGCTGGGCTCCAACTACCTGGGCGCCATCATGGTGGCCGCCTACTCCTACATGGCTCTGGTGCCCCTGATCCAGCCCCCCATCATCAAGCTGTGCACCACCAAGGCCGAGCGTCAGATCAAGATGCAGTACAAGGGCAAGCCTGTGCCCAAGCTGACCAAGATCCTGTTCCCCATTGTGGTCACCATTATCGTGGGCCTGGTGGCTCCCGACGCGGTTGCCCTGATCGGCTTCCTGATGTTCGGTAACCTGATCCGGGAGTGCGGCGTGATGAACTCCATCTCCGACACCGCTCAGAACGCCCTGGCCAACCTGATCACCATCTTCCTGGGCATCACCATCGCCTCCCAGATGAAGGGCGCCGACTTCCTGCGGGTGGACACCCTGATTATCATCGGTCTGGGCCTGGTTGCCTTCGTCTTTGACACCTTCGGCGGCGTGATGGTTGCCAAGATCATGAACCTGTTCAGCAAGACCAAGATCAACCCCATGATCGGCGCTGCCGGTATCTCCGCCTTCCCCATGTCCGCCCGTGTGGTGCACAAGATGGGCCTGGAGGAGGACAACTCCAACTTCCTGCTGATGCACTCCATCGGCGTCAACGTTTCCGGCCAGATCGCTTCCGTCATCGCCGGCGGTCTGATTCTGGCTCTGGTGAAAGCACAGATCGGAGGTTAAGACTATGCGTGTAGACCTGCTTATGGAAGCTCTTCCCATTATGGGCACCGGATACCTGGGGATCTTCATCGTCACCGGCGTGATCATTCTGGCGGTCACCCTGCTGAACAAGTTCTCCACCTGGCTGACTGAGAAGAAAGACAAGTAATTACCCCCGCCGGTGGATCCCTCGTTGGGGTTCCACCGGCCCGGTTTTTTCTGGAAAAATTTCCGTGGTCATCTTTTTAGAGGAAAGGAATAATGTAAATTATGCTGCCTGCCATTCTATTGTTCGCCGTCACATACGTGCTGATGCTCACCTTCAGCAAATACCGCCCCTACTTTGCCTTGACTTCCGGTTTGATCTTCATCGTCACCGGCATGCTGCCCCTGGCCGATATCATTCCCTCCCTGGACTTTAACGTGCTGCTGATGATCGGCGGCACCATGGGTCTGGTGCAGCTGTTCATCGACAGCCGCATGCCCGAGCGGATGGCGGACATGATTATGGCCCGGGTGCCCACCATCCAGTGGGCCGGCGTGGCCCTGAGCCTGTTTGCCGGCATTATCTCCGCCTTCGTGGACAACGTGGCTACCGTGCTCATGGTGGCCCCCGTGGCTCTGGAGATCTGCAAAAAGCTGAAAACCAATCCCGTGCCCTTCATCATCTCCATTGCCGTGTCCTCCAACCTTCAGGGCGCGGCCACCCTGGTAGGCGACACCACCGCCATCATGCTGGGCTCCGCTCTGGATATGACCTTTATGGACTTCTTCGTGTATCACGGCAAGCCCTCCATGTTCTTTGCCGTGGAACTGGGCGCGGTGCTGTCTGCCTGTATCGTGTATTTTATCTTCCGCAAGGGGAAGGCGCCCATTCCCAAAACCGGTGAGCTGACCCCGGTGAAGGACTATGTGCCCACCGTTCTGCTGTTCGGCGCCATCGGTCTGCTGATCTGCGCCTCCTTCGCCCCCGAGAGCTGGAATCTGCCCGCGGAGACCAACGGCATCATCTGCTGCGGCATGCTGGTGGTGGGTCTTATTTACAACTACGTGAAGAACAAAAATCTGGACGCCATTGTCCGTCCTCTGAAGGCCATCGACTTTGAGACCCTGGGACTGCTGGTAGGTCTGTTCTTGATGATCGGCGGCATTTCCCACATGGGCGTGATCGACGCGCTGGCAAAGCTGCTGGCTGACCTGGGCAGAGGCAATGTGTTCTTAATGTACAGCATCATCGTGTGGGCCTCCGTGCTGATCTCCGCCTTCATCGACAACATCCCCTATGTTGCCACCATGATCCCGGTGATCGCGGGCCTGGCTACCCAGATGGGCTGCGATCCCACCCCGCTGTACTTTGGCCTGCTCTCCGGTGCCACCCTGGGCGGAAACTGCACCCCCATCGGCGCTTCCGCCAACATCACCGGCATCGGCATCCTGCGCAGAGCCGGTTACGAGGTCAAGAACAGCGACTTCTTCAAAATCGGCATTCCCTTCACTCTGGCCGCCACCATTCCCGCCTACATCTACATCTGGCTGGTCTTTGGCGTGTAAATATCCAATTGCTGCCGCGGCACGGAAAGGCGCGTCTTTCCCTGCCGCGGCTTTCCTTATGCATTATGATTCGGTTATTTCGTATCGATAAGAACGGAATTTTAACAACAACTTTGTCTACAATGACAAAAACAGGGTGGACAAACCGAAAAAAATGCGGTATCATAAGTGTGTATTATGCGGTTTACTCCGTAAAACAACGAAAGAGGTGAAGAACTATGGCGTTTTCTTTTTTCGGCGGGGTTCATCCCAAAGAAAATAAGTGGTACGCCTGCGACAAGGAGACCCAGGTGTTTCCGGAGCCGGACATTCTGGTGGTCCCCATGGCGCAGCATATCGGCGCCCCCTGTAAGCCACTGGTGAAAAAGGGAGATCTGGTGAAGATGGGGCAGAAAATCGGCGACGCCCAGGGGCTGTCCGCTCCGGTTCATGCTTCCGTATCCGGTAAGGTCAAGGCCGTAGAGCCCAAAGCCCACGTCAGCGGCACCACGGTCATGAGCGTGGTGATCGAAAATGACCATCTGGATACCCTGTGCGAGGATATCAAGCCCCGCTCCCAGGCGGAGGTGGACGCTCTGACCCCGGAACAGCTGATGGACATCATCCACGAAGCCGGCATCGTGGGTATGGGCGGCGCGACCTTCCCCACCCATGTAAAGCTCGCTTCCGGTATTGGCAAGGTGGACACCATCATCGCCAACGCGGGCGAATGCGAGCCCTTCATCACCGCCGACGACCGGCTGTGCCGGGAGGAGCCGGAGAAGCTGATCGCCGGGCTGAAGCTGGTTATGAAGATCCTGGGCATGAATACCGCCCACATTGCCATTGAGGACAACAAGCCGGAAGCCGCCAAGGCGCTCCAGGCCTGCCTTGGCAAGGAGGACGGGATCACCGTGGATGTGCTGCCCGCCAAGTACCCCCAGGGCGCGGAAAAACAGCTGATCTACGCCATTACCGGCCGGGAGGTTCCCAGCGGCGGTCTGCCCGCGGCAGTGGGCTGCGCCGTGTTCAATGTGGCCACCTGCAAGGCAATTTATGACGCGGTCTACGAAGGCATGCCTCTGATCCGCCGGATTGTGACGGTTTCCGGGGATATTCTGATGGAGCCGAAGAATCTGCTGGTTCCCGTGGGCACCAGCTTCAGCGATCTGATTGATGCCTGCGGCCACTCGGAGAACCCCTACAAGGTTCTCTCCGGCGGCCCCATGATGGGCGTTGCTCAGTACGACCTGGGCGTTCCCACCACCAAGGGCGTCAACGCCGTAACCGTATTGAGCCGGAAGAACCGGTACTCCGTGGAGGACTCCCGGTGCCTGCGGTGCGGACGCTGTATTGACGCCTGTCCCATGAAGCTGATGCCGGTGCTGATGTACAAGGCCCTGCAGACCAACAATGTGGAAGAAATGAAAGCCGTCAACCTGATGGACTGCATCGAGTGCGGATGCTGCGCCTATGTGTGCCCTGCCAGCGTTCCCCTGGTGCTGGGCTTCCGGGCAGGTAAGCAGCAGATCCGGGATGCCGCCGCCAAGGAAAAGGCGAAAGCGTAAGGAGGCGTCCGTCTATGTCACAAATGAAATATTATTACGAGCTGTCCATTTCCAGCTCCCCCCATGTTCACTCCCCGGTAACCACCCAAGTGATTATGCGGGATGTGCTCATCGCCCTATGTCCCGCCCTGATCGGGTCGGTGTACTTCTTCGGCTTCCGGGCCCTGATGGTGACCCTGGTTTCCGCCGCCGCCTGCGTGTTCTTTGAGTGGGCCTACTGCAAGATCATGAAAACCCACTGCAAGGTCTACGATCTGTCCGCGGTGGTCACCGGCGTGCTGCTGGCCTTTGTGTGTCCCGTGACCATCCCCTACTGGACCATCATCATCGGCGACTTTTTTGCCATTGTGCTGGTCAAGCAGCTCTTCGGCGGACTGGGCCGGAACATTGTCAACCCCGCTCTGGCGGGCCGGGCCTTTATGTTCAGCTGGCCCGCGCTTATGAGCACCTGGGTCAAGGTGGGCTTTGAAAATTCCGCCGGTATCCTTTCCACCGCCGACGCGGTTACCGCCGCCACCCCCCTGGCCAATATGCACCAGGGAATCATGTGCGAAGAATCCATCATGGATCTGTTCCTGGGCAATGTGGGCGGCTGTCTGGGAGAGACCTCCGCGCTGCTTCTGATCATCGGCTTTATCTACCTGCTGTATCGCAAGGTGATCTCTGCCCGGATCCCGGTCACGTACATCGGCACCGTTGCCGTTATCACCTTCCTGTTCCCCCAGGGCAACGACCGCATCGCCTGGATGCTGGCTCAGGTCCTCAGCGGCGGCTTGATGCTGGGCGCCATCTTCATGGCTACCGACTACGTCACCTCTCCTTTGACCAAACTGGGGCAGATCGTCTACGGCATCGGCTGCGGCGTGCTGACCGTAATGATCCGCTATTTCGGCAGCTACAACGAAGGGGTTTCCTATGCCATCTTGTGCATGAACTGCTGCGTTGTTCTGCTGGACAGAATCGGCCGTTCCGTGAAGTTCGGAGCGCCTACAAAGGAGGCGGCGAAGAAATGAAAACCGAATCCACTGCAAAATATGTGCTCCGGCTGACCCTGACTCTGCTGATCATTACCACCCTGGTGGCAGCATCTCTGGCGGGCGTCAACTCCATTACCAAGCCGGAAATCGACCGCATCAACGCGGAAAAGACCCAGAAGGCCATTGAGGCCGTGCTCCCCGGCGGCGGCGAAGCCCTGGAAAGCTTCCCCGATGAAACCGGCCTGGTCACCGCCGTATACCAGGGTGAAAGCGGCTATGCCGTCCAGGTGGCCCCCGCGGGCTTTGACGGTGAGATCGACATGATGGTGGGCGTGGGAAGTGACGGCTCTGTGCTGGGCATTTCCATCATCTCCCACACGGAAACCGCCGGTCTGGGCGCGGTGGCTGCGGACAGCGGCGAAAAGGGCCAAGCCTTCCGCAGCCAGTTCACAGGGCTGACCGGCCAGGTCTTGGTCACCAAGGACGGGGGAACGGTGGAAGCCATCACCGGCGCTACCATTACCTCCCGGGCTGTGAGCCAGGGCGTGACCGCCGCGCTGGCCTGCGTGGCCGATTTGGGTTAAGGAGGTGCTATTCGTGAATTTTAAGAAACAGCTTTACGAAGGCGTTCTGACGAAAAACCCGGTTACCGTGCAGCTTCTGGGCATGTGCTCCACCATGGCCATTACCACCAGCCTGTTCAACGGTCTGGGCATGGGCCTGGCGGTGACCATTATTCTCACCTGCTCCAACATTCTGATTTCCGCGCTGCGCAAGGTCATTCCCTCGGAGATCCGGATTGCCGCCTACATCACCATCATCGCCGGCTTCGTTACCATCGTGGATCTGCTGCTCCAGGCCTTCATTCCGGCCCTGTCCGAGAGCCTGGGCGTGTTCATCCCGCTGATCGTGGTAAACTGCATCATCCTGGGCCGGGCGGAAGCCTTCGCCTCCAAAAACGGGGTTCTGGCCTCCGCTGTGGACGGCATCACCCAGGGCATCGGCTACACCCTGGCGCTGGTGATCGTATGCGTGATTCGGGAGCTGCTGGGCTCCGGTACCTTCGGCGGCGGCCTGCTTAACGGCGGCCAGGGCTTCCGGATCATTCCCGAGCAGTACCCCGCCATGCTGCTGGTTATGCCCGTGGGCGGCTTCCTGGTACTGGGCTGCGTGATCGCCGGTTCCCAGTGGCTGATGAAGCATCTGGAAAAGAAGTCTAAGAAGAAGGAGGCTGCAAAAAGATGATCCAGGAGATTTTTGGTATTCTGCTTGCCGCGCTTCTCAGTGAGAATTTCATTCTGGTGAAGTTCTACGGCATCTGCCCCTTTATGGGCGTTTCCAAGAAGATTGATACGGCCCTGGGCATGGGCATGGCGGTCACCTTCGTTATGGCCCTGGCCTCTGCCGCCTGCTATGCCATCAATGTGCTGCTTGTGCTGCTGAAGCTGGAGTATATGCAGACGGTGGTGTTCATCCTGACCATCGCTTCCATCGTACAGGTGGTGGAGATGTTCCTGAAAAAGGCAGTTCCCGCCCTGTATAAGGCCCTGGGCGTATATCTGCCTCTGATCACCACCAACTGCGCCGTTCTGGGCGTGGTGCTGGTAAATGTGCAGGAGGGCTACAACTTCCTGCTCAGCGTTGTCAACGGCGCCGCCGGTGGTCTGGGCTTCACCCTGGCCATTGTCCTGTTCGCCTCCGTCCGGGAGCGGGTGGACAAGACCGACTGCCCCAAATGCTTCAAAGGCTTCCCCATTACGCTGATTTCCGCCGGTCTGCTGGCTCTGGCTTTCATGGGTTTCTCCGGTCTGAGCATGTTCTAAGGAGGGCGCGAGTATGGAAATATTAATTGCGATTGGTATTTTAGGCGGCCTGGGCCTGATCTTCGGACTGGTGCTGTCAGCCGCCTCTAAGGTATTCTATGTGGAGACCGATCCCCGGCTGGATCAGCTGAACGAGTGCCTCCCCGGCGCCAACTGCGGCGGCTGCGGCTATGCCGGCTGCGGCGCTTACGCCGAGGCAGTGCTGAACGGGGAAGCCAAAATCGGTCTGTGCGCCTCCGGCGGCAACGAATGCGCCCAGGCCATGTCCGCCATTATGGGGGTTAAGGCCGTGGAGGTTACCCGTCGGGTGGCCCTGGTTCGCTGCTCCGGCGAAAAGCTCTACGACAAGGGCGGCAACCAGATCAAGGGCGCCAAGCTCAAGGGCGAATATGAAGGCTTCAAGGACTGCCTGGCTGCCTCCAAGGTGGGCGGCAGCGGCCCTCTGTCCTGCAAATTTGGCTGCCTGGGCTTCGGCACCTGCGTCAAGGCCTGTAAGTACGGGGCCATCTCCGTGAAAAACGGCGTGGCTGTGGTGGACGAGGATCTGTGCGTTGGCTGTATGGCCTGCGCCGCCGTATGTCCCCGGAAGCTGATTGTGCCCGTAGAGCCCAACCGGAACGTGGTCATCGCCTGCAACTCCATGGCCCGAGGCGCCGCCACCACCCGAGCCTGCACCGTGGGCTGCATCGGCTGCGGACTGTGCAAAAAGATCTGCCCCCACGACGCCATCATCATCGAGAACAACCTGGCCCGGATCGACTACAGCAAATGCGACAACTGCGGCCAGTGCGCCGCGGTATGTCCCAAGAAGCTGATTAAGGACTCCGCGGTAGAGACTCTGGGCGATCCCAAGATCTCCAAGGTTTGAGCCAAAAGCCCATAAATTTTCCGGGTATCCCCTTTAGGTGGGATACCCGGTTTTTCCGCTCCTATGGCCGTCTGGGGCAGGGGGTTGGTTCCCAGTGGTTTGCCGGTTCCCACGCATCAAACATTTGTCATCCCGAGCGAAGCGCAGCGCAGTCGAGGGATCCACGCACTTGCCACACGTAGGCACGGAATTGGTTCCTACGTATCAACCAACGGACGCTTCTCCGCCCGGAAGTGCGTGGATCTCTCGGCTTCGCTCGAGATGACAGGAGGGGGAAGTGCAGGGGAACCAGTGGGGTGCGGTGGTTCCTCCGCAGAAAAAACTGTCATCCCGGCCGTGACGCGGGATGACAGCTTCCGAATTGTTTTAAGGAATCTCTGATTAAATCGGCAAGAGCGGATACCGAGATATTTTGGCTCAGCCGAAAGTTCCAAAAGCGGAGGAATACTGTATGTATTTCCCGCTTTTGGAACTGCACGGATGGGACAAAAGAGCCGGTATTCCGCCGAAGGCGATTTATTCAGAGGTTCCTTAAGTCCGCTTTGCTTCTTCGATCTGCATGGCAATGGGGCAGGTCTGTTTGTGGACGCAGCTGCCATAGCCGCAGTCTGCCTCTGTTACTTCTCCGTCTTTCACAATGACCTCCACCATGCGGGCATTGTCCAGCTGGCGGCAGTAGCCGGAGAAAAACAGTTCTTTTTCCATGGTCAGTCCTCCGCGACGCAGAAGCCCTTGGGGGACAGGGTCAGCCTGTCCGGGGCCACGGTGCGAAGGTTCTGGCCCAGGAGCACCCGGGCGGCGGGGATGTCCCAGGGGTCGCCGCTTCGGTTACAGTAAACCCGCAGCTGCTTGCCCCGGTAAGTCCGGGTAAAGCCGATCCGGCGATCCTCCGCCTGGAAGAACTGGATATCTCCCAGCCGCAGCACTTCACTGTCCCGGCGAAGCTGGCCCAGGCGGCGGTAATGGGTCAGCAGCTCCTCATCCTCCCGGCCCCAGGGGTAGGGACGGCGGTTGAAGGGATCCCGGTAGCCTTCCATGCCCGCCTCATCGCCGTAATACAGGCAGGGGCTGCCAGGAAGGGTATACTGCAGGAAGGAGGCCATGAGCAGCCGGTCCACCGCCACGCCGATCTGATTTCGGGACAGGCGCCGCTTGGCCTTTTCCTCCCGGCTTCCGTCAAAGTCGTCCACCAGGGCGGTGAGAATTCGGGGGGTGTCGTGGGTGCCCAGCAGATTCATATTGCAGCAGACCACCTGGGCAGGATAATTCTCCACAATGGACATGACCGTTTCCTTCAGAGCGCAGCCGCTGTCCACATTTCGGATAAAGTTCAAAATGGCCGTGCGGAAGGGGTAGTTCATAATGCTGTCCAGCTCCCCGCCGGTAAAGTAGCTGCGACGGACCCCGTAGGCGGATTTATTGGAAGCGTCCTCCCATACTTCGCCGATCAACAGGGCGTCGGGCTTGATCTGCCGGATCCGCTGGCGAAGCAGGCGAATAAATTCGTCGGGAAGCTCATCCGCCACATCCAGCCGGAAACCGTCGGCCCCCAGGTTCATCCAGTGGGCCACCACGCTGTTCTTCC
This sequence comes from uncultured Oscillospiraceae bacterium, assembly GCA_944385535.1. GTDB lineage: Bacteria > Bacillota > Clostridia > Oscillospirales > Oscillospiraceae > Faecousia. The sequence goes on along the minus strand of CALWXR010000002.1, from coordinate 19,871 downwards.
CGGTGATCACGTACTCCAGGAAGGATGGCTCCATTTTATTTACGGTCGGAAGGGTTTCAAAATTCCACCAGCTGTGATAGTTGTCCGGCCAGTTGTAGAAGGTATACCACTTGGCGTATGGGGAGTCCGGGGAGTTATACGCCCCCTTGCCCGGGAACGCGCCTTTGCGGTTAAAATACAGGCTGTTGTCGCCCGTGTGGGAGAACACGCCGTCCAAAATCACGTGAATCCCCCGGGCGTGGGCGGCGCGGCACATGGCCGCGAAGTCGTCCAGGGTGCCCAGCATGGGATCCGGCGTCATATAATCGCCGGTATCATAGCGATGGTTGGAGAAGCTTTTGCAAATGGGGTTCAGATACAGAATCGTAACGCCAAGCCCGGCGATATAGTCCATTTTTTCTGTGATACCCTTAAAATTACCCCCATAGAAGTCGTTGTTCAGCACCTTCTCATCCGCGTCCGGCCGCCACTGCACCTCTTCATCCCAGCTTTTGTGAAGGGTATAGGGCTCCAGCTTGCCTTCCAGATTCACCCGGCCGCTGCTGTAGAACCGGTCCGGAAAGATCTGATAAATGGTAGCTCCCTTCGCCCAGTCCGGGGTGATAAAGTCCCAGGGGACGCAGCTCAGCTGCCACAGATCTCCCGCTTCCATATTGGTGTCGTCCCCCTGCTTGAACAGGCGGAAGTCTCCGTTTCGCGTGCGGATCTGAAAATAGTAGAAATACAGGCCCGGATGGGAAATGGAGAATTTGCCCCGGAAGATCTCATAGGGCCCTTTTTTCATCTTATATTCCAGCTCCACCTGCCAAGCCTGGCTGCCGTTTTCATACTGGAACACGCAGCTGACGCCGGTGGTCTGGACGGTGGCGGGGATGTGGATATGCAGCGTGCACGGCTCCTCCGGGCGCAGAACGCCGAAGGGGCTCTTGTAGGAAAGCTGCTTGCTGTCGTATAAAATTCTCATGAGTGGGACTTACTCCTTACACGATAATGAAAACCCGGGGCTTTGGGGGAGAACAGGCCCACGGTCCGTTTTTGCCCTCAGGAAAAAATCCGCCCGGAAACCCTCCGGGCGGATTTCTGAATTGGTTATTACCAGGACAGCATGTTTTCAAACAGCTCCATATACCGCTGGGCGGGAACATCCCAGCTGAAGTCTGTCTCCATGCCCCGCTTTTGCAGCGCCCGGAAGGCTTCCCGGTTGTTGTTGTACAGATCCAGGCAGCGCTTCAGGGAAGCGTAGAAGTCGTCGGCGTTGTAGCTCTGGAAGGTAAAGCCCAGGCCGCCCTCGCCGTTCTCGTCGACGGGAGGCACGGTGTCCTTCAGGCCGCCGGTGGCGTGAACCACAGGCACGGTGCCGTAGCGCATGGCGTTCATCTGGCTCAGACCGCAGGGCTCGCTCTTGGAGGGCATGAGATAAACATCGCCGCCGGCGTAAATCCGGGAGGCCAAACCTAAGTTGAAGGTGATCTTGGCGGCTACCTGCTCCGGGAACTGAGCCGCCAGATCCTTAAAGAAGCTTTCATACTGGGCCTCGCCCGTACCCAGGATCAGCAGCTGCACATTCTCTTCCCACATGAGCCGCCGGGCGATGTAGCACAGCAGATCCAATCCCTTGTGGCCGGCCAGCCGGGTGACCATGACCGCCAGGGGTACGTCCGGCTTTACAGGCAGGCCCACCTCTTCCTGGAGGGCGGCTTTTACCTTGGCCTTGCCCTCTACAAAGGTTTCGCTGTTATAGTGGGCAGGCAGCGCCGGATCGGTCTCCGGATTGAAGGTGTTCACATCGATGCCGTTGGTGATGCCGGTGAGCTTCCAGGCGTTGTTTGCCAGGATCCCGTCCAGGCCGTGGGCATAGTAAGGATACATCAGCTCCCGGGCATAGGTCTCGGAAACAGTGGTCACCAGGTCCGCGGTCTCAATGGCGCCCTTCATCACGTTGACGGAGTTGTTCATGTCCAGGGTGGGACGATACTCCCAGGGCAGACCCAGCACATCATCGAAGAAGCCGGAATTGGCCCAGCCCTGATACTCGATGTTGTGGATGGTGTACATGCACCGGGTGTTGGGGAAGGCCTCGTGGTACACGGCCTTCAGGTAAATGGGAATGGGGGCGGTCTGCCAGTCGTTGCACTGGATCACATCGGGGATAAATTCCAGCGCTTTCATAGCGTCCAGACAGGCCCGGGAGAAATAGGCAAAGCGTTCGCCGTCGTCCATATGGCCGTAAATGGCCCCCATCCGGCCGCCGAAATAGTATTCGTTGTCCAGGAAGTAGACGGCGACCCCATCGGCGCGGTTCGTCAGCTTCATGACGCCGCAGTACTGCTGCCGCCATCCCAGCTGCACCCGCAGCTGGGCCACCTCCTCCACCTCATAGGCCTCGTTGGTCTTGATCTTATTGTAATAGGGCAGGAACAGAGCCACTTCATTGCCCTGGATCCGTGCCAGCGCGGCAGGCAGGGCTTCCATTACGTCGCCCAGACCGCCGGACTTGGCATAGGGCGCGCCTTCGGAGGCGCATACGGCAATTCTCATACGGTTTCCCCCCGCTTGACAATGATGGGGTTCTTCTTGGTGCCGATGAGCTTGGCGCCGGGGGTGACGGTGACGTTCTTATCCAGAATCACGTACTTCAGCTGAGCGCCTTCCCCAATCATGGAATCATTCATGATTACGCACTTTTCCACTTCGGCTCCCTTGGCGATGGTGACCTGGCGGAACAGCACAGAATCCTCCGCCTCGCCTTCCAGCATGCAGCCGTCGGCAACCAGGCAGTTTTCAATGTCGCACTCCTCGCCGTAGTAGGTGGGAACCCGGTCACGAACCTTGGTGTATACGGGATGGCTGCCGTGGAACAGGTTCTCCCGCACATCCCGCTTGATCAGGGACAGGGAGTTGTCAAAGTACTCTTCCACAGATTCGTTGTACATGGCCACGCCGTCAAACTGGTAGACATTGACGGAGACCTTGCCCCGCTGCCAGCCGCCCATCACCAGATCCCGATCCATATGGAACTTGTCCCGGGCGATCATTTCCTTGGTGCTTTCCACCAGCCATTTTTTGTTCAGGACGAAAATGTCCATGGAAGCCAGGTAATCCTGGGCGGCGGCGTAGTCCACCAGCATGTCCGTCACTTCACCCTGATCGTCCAGCTTGATGGCCAGGTCGATGAGCTTCTCGCCGTTGCAGATGCCCGCCTTGGTGACCACGGTGATGTCCTTGCCGCTTTCCTTGTGGGCGGCCAGAACCTTGGTCAGGTCAATGTTGGACAGCACGGCGGAGTCGATCATCACCACCAGCTCGTCCTCATCGCCGTAGGTCAAAAAGTCCATGGCGGTGCTCAGGGATTCCAGCTTGCCCCGGTAGGTGTGCTTGGCAGACTGGGCGAAGGGGGTCAGAAATTCCAGGCCGCCCTCTTCCAGCTCCAGGCCCCACTCCTCGCCGTCGCCGATGTGGTTCATCAGGGACTGGTAGTTGTGCCGGGAGATGATGCCCACGTGGCGGACGCCCGCGTAGCAGAGATTGCTCAGGGCAAAGTCCACGTGGCGGTAACGGCCGCCGAAGGGGATGGAAGCCATGGTACGCTTGTTGGTCAGTTCGCCAACAGTGGCGTCATTGGTAAAGATAATACCCATTACGTTCATTGCGGAATCCTCCTGTTACAGCATGTCGCCGGGCTTGAGCACGGTGTTGGCTTCAACCACAGCGTTCTTGGACGTGACGCTGATCTTCTTCTTATCCTTCGCAGAGAAGGCGCCGCCCACAACGGCGTTCTTGCAGACCTTGGAGTTTTCGCCCAGAATGGCATGGCGGACGATGGCGCCGGACTCGATGACCACGCCGGGCATGACTACGGAATCCTCCACCAGCGCATCCTTGCCGATGGTGCAGCCGATGGAAATCACAGAGTGCTTGACGGTGCCGTAGACCTCGCTGCCCTCGGCCACGAAGGCGTTGACGATCTTGGCGTCCTCATCGATGTAAGAAGAGGGCAGGGCGGAGTTCCGGGCGTAGATGGTGGAATTCTTGTCCCCGCGAAGCTGGAAGGCAGGGTCCTTGCCCAGCAGCTCCATGTTAGCTTCCCACAGAGAATCGATGGTGCCCACGTCCTTCCAGTAGCCGTCGAAGGGATAGGCCATCATCTTGTGTCCGGCGTTCAGGAGCATGGGGATGATGTTCTTGCCGAAGTCGTTGGAGGAGCTGCTGTCCTCCTCGTCGGTGATGAGGGCTTCCCGCAGGACGCTCCAGTTGAAGCAGTAGATGCCCATGGAGGCGTTGGTGGACTTGGGCTTGGCGGGCTTTTCCTCAAACTCATAGATGGAGTTGTCGGGATTGGTGTTCAGAATGCCGAACCGGGAGGCTTCCTCTATAGGGACATTCCGCACGGCGATGGTGCAGGAGGCGTTGTGCTGCTCGTGATAGGCCACCATGGCGGCGTAGTCCATCTTATAGATGTGGTCGCCGGAGAGGATCACCACGTAGTCAGGATTGAAGCGATCCACAAAGTCAAGGTTCTGGTAGATGGCGTTGGCGGTGCCCTTATACCAGCCGGACTTCTTGTCGTGGCGTTCGTAGGGGGGCAGAACCTGGGCGCAGCTGTGGGTCTTGTTCAGGCCCCAGGGCTGGCCGTTGCCGATGTACTCGTTCAGCTCCAGAGGCTGATACTGGGTCAAAATACCCACTGTGTCAATACCGGAATTGACACAGTTAGACAGGGGGAAGTCGATGATGCGGTATTTTCCGCCAAAGGGGACGGCAGGCTTGGCGGTCTTTTCCGTCAGAACCTTCAGGCGGCTGCCCTGGCCACCGGCCAGCAGCATGGCAATTACGCGTTTCTTCTGAAAATACATGGTCACAGCTCCTTATGTCAAATTGATGGATGCTCTGTATAAAGAAAAAAACGGCCATTGGAGGCACATTTTCCCACAGGAATAACATATCATATTTTTGTTCGTTAGAAAAGGGACAAAGTATCTAAAATATCGGCGAAGTTTTCTACATCTTGCACAACGCAGCGCCAGGAAGTTGGAGCATTGCTGGGAATTTCGACAGTTTTCAACCTTTTTTCCATCCAGATCATGTCCAGCCACCGGTCAAATTTGAAGCCCTGGGCTGGAAACGCCGCCTGAATATGGTATCCGGCTTTCTGGTGAAAGCGCAAAGAGGGCTGGTTTTCCCCGCAGACCAGGGCGTAGAGCACCTGGTAGCCTTGCTTTTCCAGAATATACTCCACAGCAGCGTAGAGCTTTCGGGCGATTCCCTTGCCCCGGGCCTCCGGCCTGAGATAAACCGTGGGCTCGGCGCACCAGGCGTAGGCCGCCCGGGTAAAGGGCGCGGAGGCATAGGCATAGCCAATGATCCGTCCGTCCTCCTCCCAAACCAGCCAGGGGAACTGCCGGGTGATCTCCCGGAACCGGTGCAGAAATTCCTCCTGGGTGGGAACCTGATATTCAAAGGTGACGGTGGTATGGACAACGTAGGGGGCGTAAATAGAAAGGATCTGAGGCACGTCAGATTCCAATGCAAAACGAACCATGGGAGCGGCCTCCTTTCAGTTTCATTTGGGGGAAGGCGAAAATCTCTTACCTTATTTTACGCCGGGAAGTTCTCCCCGTCAAGGATTGACATTTCAAAAAATTGTGGGTAAAATAAATTCGGCTATGGCCAAAATAGACTTATCAAGGAGGGAACACCATGGACGCTGGCGGTACCGGCAATATACCCGGCCGAAGTAGAGGGCCCCGCGCTGTGGTGCGCCCGTAAGCAGAAAGCCCGGTATGATTGCCTCTGCGTTGTTCTTAAGAAAACAAAGGAGGTAAATCATGACTGAACGATTTGAACTGGTGGAAAAAGCCCTCCTTGCCATGCTGGAGGAGAAAAAATACGCCACCCTCCGGGACATCCTGGCCACTATGAATCCCAGCGACATCGCTGGGCTTTTTCTGGGGCTGGAGGAAAAGCAGATCCCCCTGATGTTCCGGCTGCTGCCCAAAGAACTGGCGGCACAGACCTTCGTGGAAATGGAACCGGACGCCCAGGAGCTGCTGATCCGGGGCTTTTCCGATAACGAACTGAAGGAAGTGCTGGACGAGCTGTACGTGGACGACGCGGCGGACATTGTGGAAGAAATGCCCGCCAACGTGGTCAAGCGGATCCTAAAGCACGCGGATCCGGAAATGCGCTCCTCCATCAATCAGATTCTGCGCTACCCGGAGTACTCCGCCGGATCTATTATGACTACGGAGTATGTGTCATTGCGGCCCACCATGACGGTGGAAGAGGCCATTTTGCGGATCCGCCGCCAGGGCATTGACAAGGAGACCATCTATACCTGTTACGTCACCGCCCAGGACCGTCGGCTGCTGGGCATCGTCACCGTGAAGGATCTGCTGCTGGCGGAGGATGACGAGACGATCATTGAGGATATTATGCTCTCTTCCAACCTGATCTGCGTCACCACCCAGACCGATCAGGAAGAAGTGGCCCGGATGTTCAGCAAATATAACTTCCTGGCCCTGCCAGTGGTGGACGGGGAATACCGGATGGTGGGCATCGTCACCTTCGACGACGCCATGGACGTTATGGAAGAAGAGGCCACCGAGGATATGGAACTGATGGGCGCTATGACCCCCTCGGAAAAGCCCTACCTGAAAAGCACCCCGGCAGACCTGTTTAAAAACCGGTTCCCCTGGCTGACCCTGCTGATGGTGTCGTCCACCTTTACCGGACTGATCATCACCGCTTTCGAGGACGCTTTGGCCGCCCAGGTGGCCCTGACCGCCTTTATTCCCATGCTTATGGGCACCGGCGGTAACTCCGGCTCCCAGGCCAGCGTTACGGTGATCCGCTCCCTGAGCCTGGGAGAACTGAAGCTGCGGGATCTGTTCACCGTTCTGTGGAAGGAACTGCGTACCGCCATCCTATGCGGTACGGCCCTGGCGGCGGTGTGCTTTGCCAAGATCTGGCTCATTGACCATCTTCTGATGGGCAACGAGGACATCACCCTCATGGTGGATCTGGTGGTATGCCTGGCCCTGCTGGTGACGGTCATCATCGCCAAAGCGGTGGGCTGCTGCCTGCCTATGATCGCAAAAGCCCTGGGAACCGACCCGGCGGTGATGGCAAGCCCCTTCATCACCACCATTGTGGACGCGGTGTCCCTGCTGGTGTACTTCCTGTTCGCCCAGATGCTTCTGAAGCTTTGACACAAAAAAATGACCCACCGGGGAGAATCTCCCACGGTGGGTTTTCCTTGTTATCTAACCTTTTCTCTAACAGCAAGGCAACGGATCCCGCCGCCCCCTATGGGAGACAGCGTCCCTGCCCCTTTCATAAAACGTACTCGCCCCCGAGCGCTGCCCTTTGAATCCTCAGACTACTGAGCTCCCCGTTACCGAGTGACCCCCAAAGGAGGAAAAACTACCTCCGCAGCCTAAGAACGCAATTGCCCGCGGGCGCTGCCCTTTGAATCCTCAGACTATTGAGCACTCCGTTACCGAGTGACCCCCAAAGGAGGAAAAACTACCTCCGCAGCCTAAGAACGCAATTGCCCGCGGGCGCTGCCCTTTGAATCCTCAGACTATTGAGCACTCCGTTACCGAGTGACCCCCAAAGGGGGAAAAACTACCTCCGCAGCCTAAGAACGCAATTGCCCGCGGGCGCTGCCCGCTTAGCAGCCGCAGCCGCAGCGGTCGTTGTCGCAGCCGCAGCCGCCCCAGTTGCTTCCGTTGTTGCCGCAGTTGCAGAACAGCAGGATCAGGATGATGATCCACCACCAGTTGTTGTTCAGGCAGCCGCACAGACCATTGTTGTTACACATAAAGATTACCTCCGAAAAATTTTCTTGAGCTTTGCCGCTCATTCCATGGTATTCCGAAGGCAGAAAAATGTGCAGAGGCTGTCGCTTCTTCTTTACAGGGTCCTAAGCGCCTCCACCAAGGCGGTCTTGTCCGCGGTCTTTTCGTCCTTGACCTTGATGACCCTGGCGGGACAGCCGGCCACCACCGTGTTGGGCGCCACGTGGGAAATGACCACCGCCCCGGCAGCCACCACCGCGCCCCGGCCGATCCGGCAGCCCTCCAGCACCACCGCGTTGGCCCCGATCATCACGTCGTCCTCCACGATCACCGGCGTGGCGGAAGCAGGCTCGATCACACCGGCCAATACCGCCCCGGCGCCTACATGGCAGTTGCTGCCCACCGTGGCCCGGCCGCCCAACACCGCGTTCATGTCGATCATGGTGTTCTCGCCTACCACCGCGCCGATGTTCAGTACCGCGCCCATCATGATTACCGCGTTCTTCCCGATCTCCACCTGCTCCCGGATCACCGCGCCGGGCTCGATCCGGGCGGGCAGATCCTTCATGTCCAGCAGGGGAATGGCGGAGTTGCGGCAGGTGCTCTCAATCTCCACATGGTCAAATTCGTTCGCTCCCAGTACCGGGGCCACGTCCTTCCAGTCGCCAAAGACAATCTTGCAGCCTTCCCCCGCGGGAAATTCCCGGCAGTTCGGGAAGGATACCGGCTCTCTTTCCCAAACGTAGACCTTTACGGGCGTTTTCTTCTCCGAAGTGCGGATGTACTCAATGATTTCCTGGGCGTTCATATCTGTCTCTCCTTTTCCGTCAGGATGAATGATAGGTGTATGGTATCATCTTTTTTCCCGAATTACAAGCGGGAAATTGAGCCGCGGCCCGCTTCTTCCACAGATCGCCCCCGGCCCGGGCAAATGGGAAATTGACAGGGAATTCCTTCCGGCGTATAATAAAACCATTCTTTTTCAGGAGGCGGCTTCTATGCAGATCATCACCGACCGGCGGGAATTGCACCGGATCCCGGAGCTGGACCGGGCGCTGCCCAAAACCATGGCGTACCTGGAGCAATCCCTGTCGCCGCTGCAATGCATCCTGTTTTCCCCCGTGCCCGGCTCCCTGTGCGCCTGGTTCGACTTCGGCAGAAAAAGTTCCATCGCCTTCCGGGCGGACGCGGACGCCCTGCCCATTCTGGAGCGCACCGGGGCTGACTACGCCTCCTGCCACCCGGGCCAAATGCACGCCTGCGGCCACGACGGCCATATGGCGATTTTGCTGGAACTGGCCCGGCGGCTAAACGGAAAAAGGACCATGAAAAAAAATGCGCTGCTGATCTTTCAGCCGGCGGAGGAGACCACCGGCGGCGCCAAAGACATCTGCGATACCGGCCTGTTCCAAAGCTACCAGGTGGACGCCATTTTCGGGCTGCACCTGTGGCCGGGCCTTCCCGCCGGGGAAATATTCAGCCGGAAACAGGAGCTGATGGCCCGCTCCAGCGAGGTGGATGTGGACATCTACGGCAAATCCGCCCATATCGCCAAAGCAGGGGAGGGCGTGGACGCTTTGGCGGCGGGGGTGGAATTTTACCGCCGGGCCGCGGCCATGGAACAGGCTCTGCCTGATGGGGTGTTCCGGCTGCTGAAATTCGGAAAAATGGAAAGCGGCACCGTCCGAAACGCCCTGGCCGCCCATACCCATCTGGAAGGATCCCTGCGGGCATTCCAGGAGGATACCTTCTTGGGACTGCAAGAGGAAATGATCTCCATAGGCAGGGCTTTGGAAGCGGAACGGGGCGTTCAGGTGAAGCTGTCCTTCAGCGACGGATACCCGGCAGTCATGAATCCGCCGGAGCTGTATGACCGGGTGGCCCGGGTGATGCCCCTTCAGGAGCTGGAAGCCCCGTCCATGACCGCCGAGGACTTCTCCTGGTATCAGCGGTATCTTCCCGGGATATTCTTCTTCCTGGGACTGGGGGATACCCCGGCCCTCCATACGGATACCTTCGATTTTGACGAAACCATTCTGACGAAAGGCGCGGATTTCTTTGAGAAATTGGCGGAAACACTGGTATGATCCCACTGAATGAACATCTTGCCCCCCTAAAGCGCAGCGCCATCCGGGTCTATACCAACCTGGCCAATGAGACGGAAGGCTGCGTCAAGCTTACCATCGGCGAGCCGGACTTGGACACCCCGAAACCGGTCAAGCAGGCGGCCATGGAAGCCCTGAAGCATAACCGCACCCACTACGCTCCCAACCAGGGCACCCAGGAACTGCGCCGGGCCATTGCCCGGTATGAATCCCGCCGGGGCCATATCATCACGCCGGAGCAGGTGCTGGTGACCATCGGGGCCAGCCAGGCCCTGTTCACCGCCCTGCTTGGGATCCTGAACCCGGGGGAAGAGGTCATCGTCCCCACCCCCGGCTTCGGGCTGTATGAAACCATTGTCACCATCGCCGGGGGAACAACCGTCCCCCTGGATGTGTCAAAAACCGGGTTCCAGATCACCCGGGAGGCTTTGGAGCAGGCCGTCACTCCCAAAACCAAGGCCATCGTGCTAAACTCCCCCTGCAACCCCACCGGGGTGATCCTTACCAGGGAAAGCCTGGAGAACGTCAAGCAGGCGGTGCTGGGAAAGCCCATCTTTATCCTCTGCGACAATGTGTACAGCCAGCTGGTGTACGCCGGTTCCTGTCCAGATCTGAGCCTGGATTCCCAGCTTTCGGACCAGCTGATTCTGTGCCAGAGCTTTTCCAAGCCCTACGCCATGACCGGCTGGCGGGTGGGGTATCTCACCGCCCCCCAATATGTAATGGAGCGGCTGCTCCTGCTGTCCGCCGCCCAGATCGCCGCCGTGCCCACCTTCTTGCAGGACGCCTGCCTGGCGGCCCTGGATACGGACCCGGCGCCTATGAGAACGATCTATGCCCAGCGGCGGGAATATGTCTGCCAGCGGCTGCGGGCCATGGGCCTGACCTTCCCGGAGCCGGAGGGCGCCTTTTATGTGTTCCCCGCCATCTCCCAGTTCGGCATGGACTCGGCCCAATTTTGCACCCGGATGATCCGGGAGGGGAAGGTGGCGGCGGTGCCGGGCAGCTGCTTCGGCACGGAAGGCTTTATCCGCCTGTCCTACTGCTGCGGCGAGGAAACCTTAAAAACCGGCCTGGACCGGATGGAGGGGTTTCTGCGCGGCCTGATCGAAAACCGGCCAGCGCAGGAGGCGGCTTTATAAAACAGCATAAAATTCTCTAAATGAGCAAATTCAAATTGTACGCAAATTGCAGATAAAGGAAGCAGCCAAAGGCCCCCTTGTGTAAAGGGTAAGCCAAGCGCAGTCGCGGTAGTGAATGACAGCGTAAGTGGGCAGTCAGAGCCGCGACCGGGCTCGCCGCAGCGAGCTGTCACGGCGAAGCCGTGACTGGGGGATTGACGCGGCAGGGCGCTTCCCTTTTTGCCGAAGTGCGGGCGAATTCGCAACATTTCACTGCACAATCCCTCAGGCCCTACGGGCCAGCTCCCTTTACACTTTTGGAGCCTTGGGAGCTCCCGCTCCAGTGCAAATCCGAAATTGTGCATTTTTCAAATCTGCTCATTTAGAGTGAACATGAAAGAGCGTCCTTCCGGTATGCGGATGAAACAGGCGGCGGCCGCGGTGGGGCAATGCAGCATGATATTTCTCTATGACAAGTTTTTCAATGATTACGATAAGACCATCGCCCAAATCCTGCTGAACGCGGAGGATATGGAGCAGGAAGAAAAGAAAGAAAATCTGATTAACACATTCAACGCTCTGCTGGAAATGGGGATTATTCCCGTAGTCAATGAAAACGACTCCGTGAGCTACACGGAAATAGAATCGGAGGACAGGCTGTTCGGGGATAATGATATGCTTTCGGCTGTGGTCGCGGTTTTATGCAGGGCGAAGCAGCTGGTCATTTTGTCTGATATCAACGGTCTGTATGACGCGGACCCGCGGCTGTATCCAAACGCAAGGCTCATAAGCCGGATTGAGAAAATCGACGAAACCGTATATGCCCTTGCCGGCGGCGCGGGTTCACGGCGCGGGACGGGCGGCATGAAAACAAAGCTCCAAGCGGCCGCATTGGCGGCTGCGCAAGGAATCGACACCATAATCGCAAACGGAAAAGCGCCGGAAGCAATCTATGAGATCGTGAAAGGGGGCAGATCAGGTACTTTATTTGTGGGAAAATAATTTAAGCCAGCGGAATGGTTCCTTATGTCTGGCATTCACCTTATTTTCCGCCGGTTGTAAAAGCAGCCGCCGGAAGCGGTAAGCGCGGCCATTCAAACCTATATTGGCCGCATCAAGCATCTGTCCTGTTTTCAGGGGCGCATCAACGGTGATTTTCAAGATTTCCTCCCAGCGTTTTTTGATAGTATCCCTGCCAACGTTCCGCTTTGGCAGATGACAAGCAGCAATCAAGCGGGCGCAAACGATAGACCGCTTGCGCCCTCAATTCATTATGTTTATGCTTCCGGCATCGTTCCACTCCATATAGACAAGGAGGGAAGCAAAGAAGCCCCCCTGACGTGAAAGCGTCAGGGGGGTATCTATTAATCCAAATTCTCGCCCACATCCCGGTAGGGGGAATCCAGGGGAGAGGCGGTTTCCGCTTCGTTCTGATACCGGCTTACCACCTTGGCGGCCAGATCCACCGGAAGCAGCGTGCCCGCGCCGGCCACACAGCCGCCGGGGCAGGCCATGCCCTCCAGCAGATAGCCCTTGTATTTCCCGGCCTTGGCCAGCTGCATCAGCTTGCGGCACTCCCGCAGGCCCTCCGCCCGGGCGGTGCGCAGCTCCATGTCCGGCTGCTCCTTTTTCACCAGATCCGCCACGGCCCCGGCCACGCCGCCGGACACCGCGAAGCCGCGGCCCGCGGCGGTGCCTTCGTTCAGGCCCTCTTCTTCGGGCAAGCTGGCAAAGTCGATCTCCTTGGCCTCAAACATGCCCTGGAGCTCCTCGAAGGTCAGCACAAAGTCCACGTCGGAACGGATGTCCTCCCGAATGGCTTCCAGCTTCTTGGCGGCGCAGGGGCCTACAAAGACCACCTTGCAGCCGGGATACTGCTTCTTCATCAGCCGGGCGGTGAATACCATGGGGGTCAGGGTCATGGAGATCTTATTCTTTTCGCTGGGGAACAGCTTATAAATCATGGAATGCCAGGCGGGGCAGCAGGAGGTTGCCATATAGTCCTGCTCCTTAGGCACCTTCTCCAGGAAGTCCTTGGCTTCCTCGATGGTACACATATCCGCGCCCACGGCCACTTCCACCACCTTGTCAAAGCCCAGTACCTTCATGGCGGAGATGATCTTGCCGGGGGTGGAGTCCTTGCCGAACTGGCCCACAAAGGCGGGGGCCACAATGGCGATGACCTGATCCCCCTTGAGAATGGACTGGATCACCTGGAAGATCTGGCCCTTGTCCACAATGGCGCCGAAGGGGCAGGACACCAGGCACTGGCCGCAAGCCACGCACTTATCCTGGTTGATGGTGGCTTTTCCGTGCTCATCGGAGACGATGGCGTCCATGCCGCAGGATGCCTGGCAGGGCCGCTCCAGGTGGATGATGGCGTTATAAGAGCAGGCCTTGGCGCACTTGCCGCACTTGATGCACTTACTCTGGTCAATGAAGCTCTTGCCGTTGACAAAGGAGATGGCCCCCTTGGGGCAGACCTTCTGGCAGGAGGCGGCCAGACAGTTCTGGCAGTGCTCCGTGACCCGGTACTGATTGGTGGGACAGGCGTGGCAGGCGTAGGGGATGATATTGACCAGGGGAGGCTCATAGTACTGCTCGGCAATGGCGGCGTGATCCATGCCCTCGGTAATCAGGCTCCGGGTCTGGATGGGGCGGATGGACAGGCCCATAGCCAGCCGGACCCGCTCACCGGCAATGGCCCGCTCCAGGAAAATAGACTCCCGGTGCAGGGGCTGGTCGCCGGGTACGATCTTGTAGGGGAGATCCTCCGCCTGGGTGTAGTCGCCGCCGGCATAGGCCATCCGGGCCACTTCGGTAAATACATTTTTGCGGATGTCCGTGATCAGGGACGGGATACCTCTCATAATACGTTTCCTCCGTAAAAAGAATGTGGCTCCACGCCGCCGGCAAGCCGCAGGCTGACGGGAAAAGAAGGCGGGAAGCCATACAAACTTTCCGCCGGGTATTGCCGTGTATATTCTAACATAGTACCCTGTTTTTTTCCACTTTATTTTTGGGAAAATTTTATGGCTGTATTGGCAGGAAACGGCGGCAGGCATATTTTCTCCGGCGGCGCATAGGTTGTACCACGAATCCATGGGAGGGATGAACTATGAAGCGGATTTGCCTGGCCCTGGCGTTGGCGGCAATGCTGTGGCTGCCTGTGGAGGCGGCGGCGGTGGAACTGAACGAGACGGGAAAAAGCGCCTGCCTGATGGAGGCGTCCACCGGGAAGGTGCTGTACGAACGCAATTCCCACGAGCCCCTGGCCCCGGCCAGCGTTACAAAAATCATGACATTGCTTCTGATCATGGAGGCGGTGGATTCCGGAAAAATCGCCCTGACGGATACGGTGACCGCCTCGGAAGCCGCCGCCGCAAAGGGAGGCAGTCAGATCTACTTAAAAGCGGGGGAGACCATGCCGGTATCCGACATGCTGAAGGCCATTGCCGTCTCCTCCGCCAACGACTGCGCCTGCGCCATGGCGGAGCACATCGCCGGAAGCGAAAGCGCCTTTGTGGAGCTGATGAACCGGCGGGCCAAGGAGCTGGGCATGGAGGATACCCATTTTGTCAACTGCACCGGCCTGGACGACGGGGAGGACGCCGCCCAGCATAAGACCTCCGCTTATGACATTGCCCTCATGTCCCGGGAGCTGCTGCGAAACCATCCCCAGGTCAAGCAATACACCACCATCTGGATGGACACGGTGAGAAACGGAACCTTCGGCCTGTCCAACACCAATAAGCTGATCCGCTTTTATCCCGGCGCTACAGGACTGAAAACCGGGTTTACCGCCTCCGCCGGGTACTGCCTGTCCGCCACCGCCCACCGGGATGGGATGGAGCTGATTGCCGTGGTCATGGGGGCGGACACCAGCCAGAACCGGAACGCCGCCTGCAAGCAGCTGCTGGACTACGGCTTCGCCAATTTCGCCCTGGTCATCCCGGATCTCTGCGACTATGACCTGAAGGTGCCGGTGACCCTGGGAAAAAGCGCCTTTGTCTCCCTCCAGCCCCAGGAGGATCCGGGCCTGCTGGTTGACAAATCCCAGAAAAGCGCTATTTCCACGGAAGTGGAAATGGAAGAAGGGGTAACCGCCCCGGTGAGCCCCGGGCAGCAGCTGGGAACGGTGCGGATCATGGCGGGAGAGCAGCTTCTTTCCCAGGTGCCTCTGGTCGCCGGGGAGGAGATCCCCCGGCTGACCTACGGGGAGATTTTCGCCATGGTTCTGGGTCAGGCGGCGATGGCAAAAAACGCCCGAAATTAATTTCCATTTTCTCCCAATTCCTCTTTACTTTTCCCAGAAAAAGGTGTATAGTAGCATGCGAACAGAGTAGGAGACCTCGCGTTAAGTGCCACCGGGACGGGGAGTTGCCCGGAGGACGAAGGAACGTTCCACGATGGGGTCACCGCACCCGCTGTTGCATATAAGGAACACCTCCTTTATGTAGCAACGATACTCGGTCGGGCGACAGGTCTGGCTAGGGGTCATTTCCCCAAGTTGCTGCCTTCCCCCCACGGGGTAACCATGCTGTAAAGAAAGCTCCCTGACGGCAAATCCGTCGGGGATTTTTTTATGGCTGAGCCGTCGGGGCAGCATGCCGCCGCTGCCTGTATACTAAGGAGGAATTTTCTATGACAAAAACCCAGAAATCCACGGCCCTTTACCCCCATCCCTTTTCCAAGGCCTACTGGCGTGACGCCGCCGCCGAGCTGAAAGACGTGAACATGCTGGTGGTCACCGCCCTGCTGATTGCCCTGCGGGTGGCCCTGAAGCCCCTGGCCATTCCCCTGGGACCCCAGCTGAGCATCCAAACCGCCATGCTGGCAACCGCCTTGGGCGCTATGATCTACGGCCCCGTGATGGCCATTCCCGCCGCCATTATTTCCGATACCATCGGCTTTATGATCTACCCCACCGGGGATTATTTCCTGCCCTTCGTCCTGACGGAGATCGCCAGCACCTTGTTTTACGCCCTGTTTCTCTACCGGGCCAAGGTGACCCCCACCCGGGTGATGCTCAGCCGGTTCTGCATCTGCTTCTTCGTCAACGTGATCTTGCAGCAGGTGGTCTTTGCATGGTGGTATATCTACATCGGCAGCCCGGAGCAGGCGAAAAACCAGATCTTAGGCATCATGACCGTGGCCCGGATCTTCAAGAATCTGGCCATGTTCCCCATTGAATCCGTGGTTCTGACCCTGTTTTTGCGGTTCCTGCTGCCGGTGACCCAGCGGGCGGGGCTGACCTACTGCGGCAAGGCAGAGATGCGCTTTGATAAAAAGCAGCTGACCACCCTGGTATCCCTGGTGCTGGTGGGCTGTGTGAGCGCCACCGGCTACATGTACTACCGGTACGAAAATTCCTCCCGCTCCGCCGATTATTCCAAGGAAGAGCGGATGGCGGCCAACCAGGCCATGGCCCAGCTGGTTCAGGAAAACACCACCCAGTGGGACGACGAAACGGTGGTGTGCGTGGTGGACAGCGCCTACCGGGGGCTGTTGGAGGAGGAAACCGACTACACCGTGGCGGTGTATGTGCTGGATGCGGAAGCCTTCGCCGCCGGCCAGGCCGCGGATCCAAGCTATACCATGGACACCCTGTGGGGCTACAGCAAAAGCGGCCCCGGCAAGGACGAGTACCAGTCCCTGATTAAGGTAGCTACCGCCCAGGTGGTGAAAAACGAAAAGACCGGAGAGGTTTTGTCCTTCCAGTGCACCGCCGAAGAGCCGTAACCATATGCCCCGCGCCCATCAGCGCGGGGCATTTCCCTATTTATGGGGCACAGCATTCCTGCGCTTCCGAAAGAAATCTTTTCAAAATCTCCAAAATATCCTCCAATTAAGGATATGATAGCAACTTTGATAAAATTCCTGCAAATTTTTGTTCAAATGCAAAAAAAGTTTAATTTTTTTGAAAAGGATTTGCAATTTCTGACAGTGCATGGTATACTATTTGGGCATTGGAAGAAGAATTCAAAAGTGCAATCATTTAGGTGGAAAAGGAACACCTGCAAGTATAGAAAGGGGAGCAAAAGAATGTCTCACAAGTACGTTTACCTGTTTACCGAAGGCAACGGCAAAATGCGTGAGCTCCTGGGTGGCAAGGGCGCCAATCTGGCGGAAATGACCAACATCGGTCTGCCTGTCCCCCAGGGCTTTACCATTACTACAGAGGCTTGCACCAAATACTACGACGACGGCCGGAAAATCAGCGAAGAGATTCAGGCTGAAATCATGGAGTACGTGGACAAGCTGGAAGCCATCACCGGCAAGAAGTTCGGCGACCACGAGAACCCCCTGCTGGTCTCCGTCCGCTCCGGCGCCCGGGCCTCCATGCCCGGCATGATGGACACCATTTTGAACCTGGGCCTGAACGAGGACGTGGTGGAGGTCATGGCCAAGAAGTCCGGCAACCCCCGCTGGGCCTGGGACTGCTACCGCCGGTTTATCCAGATGTACTCCGACGTGGTCATGGAAGTGGGCAAGAAGTACTTTGAAGCCCTGATCGACAAGATGAAGGAAGCCAAGGGCGTCACCCAGGACGTGGAGCTGACCGCCGAGGATCTGAAGACCCTGGCCGGACAGTTCAAGGCCGAATACAAGGCCAAGCTGGGCGCCGACTTCCCCACCGATCCCAAAGAGCAGCTCATGGGCGCCATTCAGGCGGTGTTCCGCTCCTGGGATAACCCCCGTGCCAACGTCTACCGCCGGGAAAACGACATTCCCTACTCCTGGGGCACCGCCGTCAACGTCCAGTCCATGGCCTTCGGCAACATGGGCGACGACTGCGGCACCGGCGTTGCCTTTACCCGGAACCCCGCCACCGGCGAGAAGAAGCTGTTCGGCGAGTTCCTGACCAACGCCCAGGGCGAGGACGTGGTGGCCGGTGTCCGGACCCCCATGCCCATCTCCGAAATGGCGGAGAAATTCCCCGAAGCCTTTGCTCAGTTTACCAGCGTCTGCCAGATTCTGGAGAACCATTACCACGACATGCAGGACATGGAGTTCACCGTGGAAGCGGGCAAGCTGTATATGCTCCAGACCCGCAACGGCAAGCGTACCGCTCCCGCCGCCCTGAAGATCGCCTGCGACTTGGTGGACGAAGAGATGATCGACGAGAAGCAGGCGGTTGCCATGATCGATCCCAGAACTCTGGATACCCTGCTCCATCCCCAGTTTGACGCCAAGGCTCTGAAGGCCGCCCAGCCTGTGGGCCGTGCTCTGGCCGCTTCTCCCGGCGCCGCCTGCGGTAAGATCGTGTTCACCGCCGAGGACGCCAAAGCCTGGGCTGACCGGGGC
Source organism: uncultured Oscillospiraceae bacterium (assembly GCA_944385535.1). GTDB lineage: Bacteria > Bacillota > Clostridia > Oscillospirales > Oscillospiraceae > Faecousia. The sequence goes on along the minus strand of CALWXR010000002.1, from coordinate 1,538 downwards.
GAAAAGGTGGTTCTGGTTCGCCTGGAAACCTCTCCTGAGGATATCGAAGGCATGATGGCTGCCCAGGGCATCCTGACCGTCCGGGGCGGCATGACCTCCCACGCTGCCGTTGTGGCCCGGGGCATGGGCACCTGCTGTGTCTCCGGCTGCACCGAGATTGCCATGGACGAGGAGAACAAGCGGTTCACTCTGGCGGGCAAGACATACCACGAAGGCGACTGGCTGAGCCTGGACGGCTCCACCGGCTGCATTTACGACGGCCAGATTCCCACTGTGGACGCGGAAATCGCCGGGGAATTCGGCCGGATTATGGCCTGGGCGGACAAGTACCGGGTGCTGAAGGTTCGCACCAACGCCGACACCCCCCGGGACGCCAAAAAGGCCCGGGAGCTGGGCGCGGAAGGCATCGGCCTGTGCCGCACCGAGCACATGTTCTTTGAGGACGGGCGGATCGCGCCCTTCCGGGAAATGATCTGCTCGGATACCGCGGAAGAGCGGGAAGCCGCCCTGGCGAAGATCCTGCCCATGCAGCAGGCGGACTTTGAGGCCCTGTATGAGGTCATGGAGAGCGATCCTGTGACCATCCGGTTCCTGGATCCCCCGCTCCACGAGTTCGTCCCCACTACGGAAGAGGACATCGCCGCTCTTGCCAAAACCCACGGCAAGACCGTTCAGCAGATCAAGGACATCATCGCCTCTCTCCACGAGTTCAACCCCATGATGGGCCACCGGGGCTGCCGTCTGGCGGTCACCTATCCGGAAATCGCCGCCATGCAGACCAAGGCTGTGATCCGGGCCGCCCTGGCGGTGAAGGGCCGTCATCCCCAGTGGAACCTGGTTCCCGAAACCATGATCCCCCTGACCGGCGACGTGAAGGAGCTGAAGTACGTCAAGGACGTGGTGGTGAAGGCCGCCGACGAGGAGATTGCCGCCTCCGGCATGGAGCTGCACTACGAAGTGGGCACCATGATGGAGATTCCCAGAGCCTGCCTCACCGCCGATGAGATCGCCAAGGAAGCGGAGTTCTTCTGCTTCGGCACCAACGATTTGACCCAGATGACCTACGGCTTCAGCCGTGACGACGCGGGCAAGTTCCTGAACGCCTACTACGACGCCAAGATTTTTGAGAACGATCCCTTCGCCAAGCTGGATCAGACCGGCGTAGGCGCGCTGATGGAAATGGCTGTGGAAAAGGGCAGAAAGGTCCGTCCCGATCTCCACGCCGGTATCTGCGGCGAGCACGGCGGCGACCCGGTGAGCGTAGAGTTCTGCCACAAGATCGGCCTGGACTACGTCTCCTGCTCCCCCTTCCGCGTCCCCATCGCCCGTCTGGCCGCCGCCCAGGCTGCTATAAAAGAAACCCCCGCGATGTAATCGCACGGAAGTCTTAACGGGTAAATAACAAGCACAGACGCACCGCCTAAAAAACGGTGCGTCTGTTTTTACTTTCAGACAAATACCTCTACAACCAGATCATGCCAATCTCGTCTCCGAAATTGAAGCGGAAGGTTATTGGCAATACGATACTGCCGGGCATT
>CALWXR010000001.1 GCA_944385535.1 uncultured Oscillospiraceae bacterium | reverse complement strand
CTTGTGTTAGGATTCCCGGAGGTACGCGACGGCATTCACGCCGCCAGCGGCGCGCATACCGTCCCGTCCTCCCGGGAGAGTGGCAGACAAGGGGAACAAGCCTCATCATGCACAGCATACATGTGATATTCTTGCTTTTGTCGAAAATCGCTTACACAAAATTTTCTGAGGGGCCACTCAAACAGTGATAGCCGCTATGTACCTTACCTCAATTTCATGCCCTATGGCGGTCCTGTCTTTGCGAGTAAAGTTCGCGTGTCGTACGGTACTCATCTTCTTGACCATCTGGCCGCCCACGGAGCCGGCTTCACGAGAGGTCAGGTGACCGTTGTAGCCGTTGGTCAGGTTCACGCCCACCTCAGACGCGGCCTGCATCTTGAACTTGTCCATAGCTTCCCGAGCCTGGGGGATGTTGATCTGGTTGTTGCTCTTCATAGTACTCTCTCCTTTTCATCGTTTCCGGGAAAGATCCAGACGCTTTCCCGGGGAAAACGACTTTTTCTTTCCGCAACCATAGCTTTTCCCAAGAAGCAAAGCCTATGCTTGGTTGTTTGCGGAAGGACGAACAGTTTCTTCCATAATTTTTTTGAAGCCTCTAGGATTCTCTACGGAAGAACTGCGAAAAAAGGCCATTATATAATGTCTGCTGAATAAGTCGCGATAACGACTTATTCACACACGGAAGGTGTGTAATTCCATAAAAGCGGCTCTTTTTAACCGCTTTTATGGAATTCAGACAGCAATCAATGGGTATCTGGTCCGGCATGGCGCAGTGCCGGAGAAGCAGGTGCAAGTATTTTGCTCTAAAACAAGCAAAATACTTGCACCCGAATAACGCAAAAGCAAGCGGAAAGCCTTGGCTTTTAAGCTGTTTTGCGTTATTCCGTACCCATTATATACATGCGCAACGGCCCTGATTTTCAAGGTTGTGTGTTTCGAAGAATCATAGCGCTGTGTGGATGCAGAAAACGGCGTTGTCTCAAAGCAAGCACTTTGAGGCAACGCCGTTTTTGCGCTTCGGGGCGGCGCTGAATTCATTCCTGTATCAGAACAGGGGCACCACCGCGCCTTCGTATGTCTCCTGGATGAAGGTCTTGACCTGCTCGCTCTTCAGAGCCGTTACCAGGGCCTGGATCTTTTCGCTGTTTTCCTCTCCGGAATTCACGGCAATGACGTTGGCATAGGCTTCTGCGGCGTCGCCGTCGGCGGCCTCCACCGCCAGGGCTTCGGACACCTTCAGCCCCGCGTCAATGGCGTAGTTGCCGTTGATAACCGCGATGTCCACGTCCTGCAAGGTGGTGGTCAGCAGCTCCGCGTTCACTTCCACGATCTCATAGTTGTGGGGATTGTCCACAATGGCGTCCGTGGTGGCGGTGATGCCCACTCCCTCTTCCAGGGTGAGCAAGCCCTCCTGCTCCAGCAGCAGCAGCGCCCGGGCCCCGTTGGTGGCGTCGTTGGGGATGGCGATTTGGGCCCCGTCCGCCAGAGCGTCCAGAGAGGCGGTCTTGCCGGCGTAGATGCCGAAGGGCTCGTAGTGGATGCCCGCGGCGCTGACCATGTTGGTGCCCCGGGAGTCGTTGAACTCGTTCATATAGGTAATGTGCTGGAAGTAGTTGGCGTCCAGCTCTCCCTCGTCCAGAGACTGATTGGGCAGCACGTAGTCGTCAAACTCCACAATCTCCAGGGTGTAGCCCTCTTCCGCCAGAATCTCCTTGGCAATCTCCAGGATCTCCGCATGGGGGGCGGGGGTGGCGCCTACCTTGATGATCTTGTCGTCAGAGCCGCCGCAGGCGGCCAGGCTCAGGGCCAGGGTCAGGGCCAATACAATGGCAACGATCTTTTTCATTGTTCATACGCTCCTTTGCTTATTTATGGGTAATGCGCTTGTCCGTTTTCACGCACAGGCGCGTACCGATGGATTGAATGATCTGCACCAGGATCACCAGCAGGATCACCGCCACGTACATGACCACCGTCTGGCCCCGGCCGTGGCCTCGCATCAGGGCGATGGAACCCAGGCCCCCGCCGCCGATGGAGCCGGCCATGGCCCCATAGCCCAGGATGGTAATGGTGGCGTTGGTAGCGCCGCTGATCAGGCTTGGCTTGCACTCCGGCAGCATCACCTTGGTGACGATCTGCAAGGTGGAGCAGCCCATGGACTGGGCGGCTTCCACCACACCCCGGTCGATCTCCCGCAGGCTCCCCTCCACCAGCCGGGCCACATAGGGGGCCGCAGCCACGGTCAGAGGGATGATGGTGGCGGTGGTGCCGATGGAGGTCCCCAGGATCAGACGGCTCAGAGGGAACACCAGCACCATCAAAATCAAGAAAGGCACGGACCGCAGAAGGTTGATGATCGTATTGATCAGGCCCATCAGGCTTTTGGGCAGGGGCCGGATGCCCCCCTCCTCCCCGGTGACCAGCAGAATCCCCAGAGGCAGTCCGATCAGGTAGGCAAACAACGTGGCGCACAGAGGGGCGTACAATGTCTCCCAAATGGCAAAGGGGATGTTCACCGGGTCAAACAGGAAGGATACCTGTTCCGCGGCTTTATTCACGCCCCAGCTTTCCAGCAGGGCGGTGATGGTTTCTGTCATGGCTTATACCTCCTCCGCCGTCACGCCGTCAAAGGCGTTCAGGTAGCGTAAAATCTCCGTCTTTTTCTCTTCCGCCTCCGGCAGGCTGATGAGCATGGTGCCGAAGGCCTTGCCGTCCACGTTCCGGGTGTCCGCGCCCATAATGCTCACCTTCACCCCCAAATCCAGGGTCAGGGAGGCGATGATGGGATCCGAGGAAGCGTTACCGTTGAAGGCGATCCGGGCCATGGGAATGCTTTCATCCACCGGCAGGGGCATGGCCGGGCTGACCAGCCGCCGTCCGGCCCGGGACTGGGGGTTCCGGAACACATCCTCCACCGCCCCGATTTCCGCCACGGCCCCCGCGTCCAGGATGGCCACCCGATTGCAGATCTGCTCAATGACGGACATTTGGTGGGTGATGATGATGATGGTAATGCCCCGTTCCCGGTTGATGGTCTTTAACAGCTTCAAAATGGAGTCGGTGGTCTTGGGATCCAGGGCGGAGGTGGCCTCGTCGCACAGCAGCACCTCCGGGTCGGAAGCCAGGGCCCGGGCAATGGCAATCCGCTGCTTCTGGCCGCCGGACAGCTGCACCGGGTAGGCCTTCGCCTTATCCGGCAGGCCCACGGTGTGGAGCAGCTCCATGGCCTTTTCTCTGGCCTGCTTCCGGGGAATCCCCGCCAGCTCCATGGGGAAGCAGATGTTATCCAGGCAATTGCGCTGCTCCAGAAGGTTAAAGCTCTGGAAGATCATGGAGATCTTCCGCCGCTCCAGACGGAGATGCTTTTCCTTCAGGCCCATGAGATCCCGGCCGTGAAACAGCACCGCCCCCTGGGTGGGCTTTTCCAGCAGGTTGATGCACCGAACCAGGGTGCTTTTTCCCGCGCCGGACAGGCCGATGATGCCGAAAATCTCCCCCGGGTTTATTCCCAGGGACACATCCCGCAGGGCCTCCACCTGGTTCTGCCCTTCCCCAAAGGTTTTGGAAAGGCTTTTGATTTCAATAATTGGTTCCATTTCTTCACCTCATAGAAACAAAAAAATCCTTGTGCCTCAGGCACAAGGACGATCCAAGACCGTGTTACCACCTTGTTTCGCAGCATGCCTCACGACAGCCGCCTCGGGGAGTACCAGCATACTCCTGCGCAATAACGGGCGCCCCCGTTGGAGACTACATGATCGCCCCCACGGCTCCGGGACCATGTTCAGCGCCATCCTCCGTACCCCTTTCCACCACCCGGGGCTCTCTGAACGGCATCCAATGCGCCTACTCTTCCTTTCACAGCCTTTTCCGAAATACTGAACCCATTGTAACCCATGGAAGATCATTCGTCAACACCTTTTTCAGAAAAAAGTCTTTTGGAGGTGTTTTTGTGTTTCCTGCCCAGGGACAGCAAGACTCAAACATCACCATGGCAAGCGGCTGAAAAGGGTGCTGCCCTGAACAGGAAAAGAGCGGAACGCAAAACGTTCCCAAAAGAACCGGCTGGATTACCTTGTTTTTGGTAACCCAGCCGTTTTTTTGCGATTTGCTGGACGGCTTCAGCGCCTTTGCTGTCAGGTCGCCGGGACGGCGGCGTTCTTTTTGGTGATGATCTGAACCACCACCACCGAGGCCACCAGCAACAGGCCGATCATGTCGGTGGCCAGGCCGGGGTCGATGAGCAGCAGGCCGCCCACCGCGCTGACGATCCGCTCATACCAGCGCATGTGGTGGAGGAAGTACCCTTCCAGAGAGGCGGACACGGCGAAAATGCCGCACAGGGAGGTGATGCAGATGGTGACCACTTCAACAGGCGTGGTCTCCAGGAACAGCATGGCCGGGTTCAGAGCGAACACATAGGGCACGATGAAAGCGCCGATGGCCAGCTTGGTGGCCGTCAAGGCAGTCTTCATGGGGTTGGCCTGGGCAATGGCCGCTCCCGCGTAGGCCGCCAGGGCCACGGGCGGGGTCAGGTCCGCCACAATGCCGAAGTAGAACACGAAGAAGTGGGCGGCAATGGTGGGCACGCCCATGCGGATGAGGATGGGGGCGCAGGTAGCCGCCATGATGCAGTAGTTGGCGGTGGTGGGCACGCCCATGCCCAGTACGATGCAGCAAATCATGGTCAAGAACAGGGCGACGATCAGCTTATCGCCTGCCAGGGCCACCACGCCGTTAATGAGCATATTGGCAAGGCCGGTCATGGTGATGGTACCGGCCACAATGCCCGCCACGCCGCAGGCGGCGGCCACGGTAATCATCCCCTGACCGCCGGCGGCCAGGGCCTCCCAGACCTTCTTGGGGGTAATCCGGTTTTCCTTGTTGAACAGGCTTACCACAATGGCGGCGATGATGGCCAGAGCGGCGGCGTACTGGATGGACTTCTGGCTGGTGCCCACCAGGTAGATCAGCAGAACCAGGGGGGTGAGCAGATAGACCTTCTTCAGCAGGGGCTTCAGCTTGGGCAGTTCCTCCTTGGTCAGGCCCCGCAGGCCCTCCTTCTTGGCTTCCAGGTGGACGGCGATGAAAATACCCGCAAAGTACAATACCGCCGGCAGAATGGCCCGCAGGGCGATCTCGCCGTAGGCCACGCCCACATAGTCCGCCATCAGGAACGCGGCCGCGCCCATGATGGGGGGCATAATCTGACCGCCGGTGGAGGCGGCGGCTTCCGCAGCGCCGGCAAACTCCGGCTTATAGCCGGTTTTCTTCATCAGGGGGATGGTGACGGAGCCGGAACCCACGGTATTGGCCACGGAGGAGCCGGAGACCATGCCCTCCAGGGCGCTGGCTACCACCGCCACCTTGGCCGGGCCGCCGGAGAAGCCGCCTACCAGAGCGTTGGAGATGTTGATAAAGAAGTCCGCAATACCGGTGCGCTCCAGGAACGCGCCGAAGATGATAAACACCACAATGAACTTGGAGCACACGTTGATGGGGGTGGCAAGAATGCCCTCCTTGCTGTAAAACAGGGTGCGCACCAGGTAGTTCACCCGCCCCCAGAAGGTGGGATTGGCCAGTCCCCAGAGCAGGGCGTAGACGATAAAGCCAATGGCCACAATCAAAATGGGCAGGCCCACGCTCCGGCGGCACAACTCCATCACCGACAGAATGCCCGCAATGCCGATGATAATCTGGTAAGTCTCAAACTTGCTGCCCTGCTGGATAATATCGAAGGCGTTCACCGTGTAGTACAGGAATGCGCCGGTGCCGCAGAGCATCAGCACAATGTCATACCAGGGTATGTGATTGACCTTCTGATTTCCCTTCCGGGCGGGGAACACCAGATAGCCGACAAAGAGGATAAATGCCACAAAGGTGGTCAGCCGGATCTCCTCCAGCCAGCTGGTGAATAACGTCACGTAAATGCAGAACAGGGAGAAGCAGGCCAGGATGGTATTCACCACAATTTTGGGCTTGCCCTCCCAGACACGGGTGTTGGACTCCCTGTCGTATTTTTTCATCACCGCGTCCAGATCCATAGGCTCCTGGATCGGGGCGGCTTCCTTCTTCTTAAAAAATGCCATTGGCTGCCTCCTGAAAACTAGGTATACGGCTGCGGCGAAATGATCGCCGCAGCCGTGGATGTTTGAACGGGTCTTAACCGGCGTCTACCGTAACGCCTTTCTCGGCGAAGTATTTTGCCGCGCCGGCGTGGAAGGGAACGGTCATGCCGCTGGTGGCGTTTTCAATGCTCAGCTCCTCGCCCTTGGCGTTCTCAACGGCGATGGCCTCCATGTTGTCAAAGATGGCGGCGGTGAGCTTGTACACGTCATCCTCAGAAGCGTCGGCGGAGACAATCAATGTGGCCTTGACGGTAACGGTCTGCACATCCTCGGTCTGGCCGTTGTAGGTGTCGGCGGGGATGTTCACAACGGTGTAGAAGGGGCAGGCGGCCATCAGGTTCTCCGCCACATCGCCGTCGATGGGCACCAGGTACGCGTCGTTGGTGGTGCACAGCTCGGTAATGGCGGGGGTGGGCGCGCCGGCCACGATGAAGGCGGCGTCAATCTTGCCGTCCTTCAGGGCGTCGGTGGAGTCGCCGAAGGACTGGTACTGAGCCTGGATGTCGTTCTCCGTCAGACCGGCGGCGTTCAGCACGTCAATGGCGTTAAAGTACACGCCGGAGCCGGGCGCGCCGATGGATACGGCCTTGCCCTTCAGGTCCGCAACGGACTTAATCTCCGGATCCATGGTAATCAGCTGCACCGCTTCCGCGTACAGACCGGCAACCACCCGGAAGGAATCCACCTTGCCGTCGGATTCGAAGGAGCGGGTGCCCTCCCAGGCGTAGGCCATCACGTCGGACTGGACGGTGCCCAGCTGGTAGTCCCCGGCGTCGATGCCCTGGATGTTGGCCTTGGAGCCGTCGGTAGAGACGACGACCACCTCAATGCCCGCTTTGTTTTTGATGTACTGACCCAGAACGCCGCCGTAGCCGAAGTAGGTGCCCTGGGTGCCGCCGGTGCCCATGGTCATCTTGGCAGCGGAGCCGCTGGAGCAGGCAGCCAGCGCCAGCACCAAGGCCGCGCACAGCAAAACGGAAAGAATTTTTTTCATTTTCATAACATTACCTCCTCGCTTGATTTGGAAACCATCCAAACATTAACATAATTATAACGGTTTATTCACAATTTGGCAAGAGAAAAAATTGCACTTTTCTCAAAACATAAAGCCTCCAGATATGCATTTTTGTGCAAAATCGCAATTTTTCAAGGGGTAATTCTTTTTTTCAGGAAATTTCGTCCGGTTTTCTTTGGTGAATTTCCACAATGTCTTTCCCTGGAAAAACCCCTTTTTTCACAGGTTCTCCAAATCAAAGATTCCAGCCCTGGCGGATTTTTGTACGTACTGTAAAAACACCTATTCTTCCACGGGGGGTATCCTTCAGAACATGCCGCGGGAAAAATGGATTGCCGCCCCGTGTGGAGTCGGGAAATCCCGGCGCTTACAGGTGGAGAAGTGTACGTTGGTTCCTCCGGTGGAACCATTTCGGTGCCTGCTGACCGCGAGTGCGTGGATCTCTCGACTGCGCTTCGCTTCGCTCGAGATGACATATCTTTTTTGCGGCAAAACCAGCGGACGGTTCCGCCCGCGGGGGAACCGCAAGCTCTTTCAGCCGCCTGCAAAGACCGCTCCTTACGGATGAGAAGCCATACAAAAATCCGGTCTCTGCCCCAACTATTGACATAGAACCACAAAAAAACCGCCGCCGTGAATTTGCACGGCGGCGGTCCTGAATTTTTTCTTACCCGGGCGGCCTCAGGAAGCCGGGCGGGGTGATAACGCTGCGTGAGCCACAGAGATATCAGACTGGTTTATTTCGCCAGCTTCTTAAACTCGTCGTGGACAAACTGAACCTTGGGTCCGATGATGACCTGCACGGAGGTCTTGCCCGGACGGATGACGCCGGCAGCGCCGGAGGACTTGATCTTCTTCTCGTCCACCAGCAGGCGGTCCTTCACTTCCAGACGCAGACGGGTGATGCAGTGGTCAATGGAGACGATGTTCTCCTTGCCGCCCAGGCCTTCCAGGATAATCTGGGCCATGGCGGTGTAGTCGTCGTTGGCCAGCTCGATGGTCAGTTCGCCCTCCTGGTCGTCCTCACGGCCGGGGGTCTTCAGGTCGAACTTCTTGATGGCGAACAGGAACACCAGGTAGAACACCACAAAGGCGGCGATGCCCATGGGGATGATGACCAAGTAGTTATTGGCAGCGGGCAGGGACGCGCCGAACAGCAGGTCCGTTGCGCCGGCGGAGAAGCAGAAGCCGGCACGGAAGCCCAGGGCCACGGTGATGGTGGTGAAGATGCCGTACAGAACAGCGTAAACCACGTACAGGGGGAAGGCCAGGAACATGAACGCGAACTCGAAGGGCTCGGTAACGCCGCAGATGAAAGCACAGACGGCGGCGGCGCCCACGATGCCGATGGCAGCCTTCTTCTTGGCGGGCTTGGCGGTCTGGATCATGGCCACAGCGGCGCCGGGGATACCGAACATCATGCAGGGGAAGAAGCCGGCCATGTACATACCAACAGACCAGTCGATGACGGTGCCGTTGGCCATGGTGTCGCCCTCAACCAGAGCGCCCCAGTAAGCGGTCAGGTCGCCCAGGCCGATGGTATCGAACCAGAACACGTTGTTCAGAGCGTGGTGCAGGCCGAAGGGGATCAGCAGACGGTTCAGGAAGGCGTAGATGCCCGCGCCCACAGCGCCCAGGCCCTTGATGCCGTTGCCGACGGCAACCAGAATGCCGAAGATCACAGGCCATGCGAACAGCAGGACCACGGAGACTACGATGGACACAACGCCGGTGACGATGGCGACGCTTCTCTTGCCGGAGAAGAAGGCCAGCACGTCAGGCAGCTTGGTGCCCTTGAACTTGTTGTAGCACATCGCGCCGATGACGCCGGCCAGGATGCCGGTGAAGGGGTTGGCGATCTTGGAGAAGGCAACCTCGTTGGTCTTGTCGGCGATCATGCCGGGAGCGATGACGGACACGGAGCCCACGCTCAGCAATGTGGTAATCATCAGCCAGGAGACCAGACCGGCCAGACCGGCGGTACCGTCGTTCTCCTCAGCCAGACCAACCGCCACGCCGATGGCGAACAGGATGGCCATATTGTCGATCAGAGCGCCGCCGGCTTTTACCAGGAAAAAGCCGATGGCGTAGGCAACGCCTTCGGTAGCGGCGCCGGGGACATCCATAACGCCGGGGGCGATGGCGTAGCCCAGACCCATCAGAATACCGCAGATGGGAAGCGCAGCTACGGGCAGCATCAAGGCTTTGCCCAGCTTCTGCAAAGACTTCATCATAATTTCTTTTCCTCCTTAGAAACTTTGGATGGTTCTACTCGTTCTTACCAATACTGCCGGCTCACAACAGCAAAGTGGGATAATATGTTCTCAAAGCCCCGGGAAAATGCCGGAGTAAGGGGCTTATCGACAGATTTACGGGATTCCCAAGAAAACAACGGATCATCCTTTCGGAAGAATTCCGAAAGGAAAAAGAAGGTACCTTCTTTTGGGCTGTATTCTGTTAGGAACGGATTTTTACAGATTCTTCTCCATGAATTCCAGCAGTCCGGCGGCGGCGGCTTCCTCGTCCGCGCCCTCGCAGGTGACGGTCAGGGTCATGCCCTGCTTGGCGGCCAGGCGCATCACGGCCATGATCCGCTTGGCGTCGGCTTTCCCCGCGTCGGTAGAGACGGTGACGGCGCTGCTGTACCCGGCGGCGGCCTTTACCAGCAGTCCCGCGGGACGGGCATGGAGGCCAAGGGGGTCGGTGATCACGTAAGTAAATGTTTTCATAATGCTTACACCTTGCTTTCACAAATCAGTTTCCTGGTTTCCAGGATCTTGCCGGGAGCCATGGAAAGCTCCGTATAGCCCATTTCAATAAACTTCTCGGTCAGCTTGGGATCCGCCCCCAGCTCCCCGCAGATGCCCGCCCAGATCCCCGCCTCCTTGGCGCACTTGGCGATCCAGGCAAGCAGGCGCATGAGGGCCGGGTGGTAGGGGTCGTAGAAGTCCCCGATGTGGGCGTTCTGCCGGTCCACCGCCAGGGTGTACTGGGTCAGATCGTTGGTGCCCACGCTGAAAAAGTCCGCTTCCTTGGCCAGCTCGTCGGCGATGACCGCGGCGGCGGGGGTTTCCACCATGACGCCGATGGGCACATCTCCAACCGCATACCCATCCCGGATCAGCTCCCGGCGGATCTGGTTGCACATCTGCTTGGCCTTACTCAGCTCCCACACGGAGGCCACCATGGGGAACATGATGTGAAGCTTGCCGTAGGCGGAAGCCCGGTAAATGGCCCGGATCTGGGGACGGAAAATATCCTCCCGCTCCAGGCACAGCCGCAGGCCCCGCAGGCCCAGGGCCGGGTTCTCCTCTTTTTCCAGATTCAAATAATCCGCCTGCTTATCCGCGCCGATGTCCAGAGTGCGCACCACCACCGGACGGCCCTCCATGGTTTGGGCTACCTGGCGGTAGGCGTTGAACAGCTCCTCCTCCGTAGGCAGACTGTCTCTGCCCAGGTAAAGGAATTCACTGCGCATCAGGCCGATGCCCTCGGCGTCCCCCTTCATGGCAAACACCGCGTCCTCAGGAGAGCCGATGTTGCCGCACAAAAGCACCTTTTTGCCCAAGGGGGTGACGCTTGCTTTGCCCCGGTAGGCTTCCAGGGCTTCCCGGCTCGCGGCGGCCTGGGCCTGCTTCTCCAGCAGGGCCTCCAATGTCTCCGTGTCGGGATCTGTAAACCATTGACCGGTAAAGCCGTCCACCGCCAGAATCTGGCAGGCTTCCACTTCGTCCAGGTCAATGTCCGCCTGAACCAGGGAGGGAATGTTCAGGGTGCGGGCCAAAATGGCGGTATGGCTGCTGGAAGAGCCCTGGCGGGTGACAAAGGCCAAAATCCGCTCTCTGGGCAGCTGGATGGTCTCGCTGGGAGACAGATCTTCCGCCGCCAGCAGGAAGCTGCCCTCGGGCAATTGAAATTCCTCCGCGCCGCTGAGAATGTCCGATACCCGCCGGGAGGCGTCCCGGATGTCCGCGGAACGGGCCTTCATATATTCGTCGTCCAAAGAGGCGAACATCTGGGCCATCATTTCCCCGCAGTTCAGGGCGGCCTCAGCGGCGGCTTCCCCGGCGGCGATTTCCTCCGCCACCCCTTCCAGATAGTCCAGATCCTCCAGCATGAGCATCTGCACCTCGATGATGGCGGCGTGTTCCTCGCCTACGGTCTGCTTGGCCTGCTCATACAGCCGGGAAAGCTGCTCCTTGGCAGTGCCGCAGGCCTGCTCAAATTTCTTCTGCTCCTCTTCCGGGGTGCCCCGCACCGCCTGGGCAGTGTGCCGGGTCTTGCGGTATACCACCGCCGGACCGATGGCCACGCCGGAATAGACGGAAAGACCAGTTCCTTGTTTCATAGCCCTTCCCCTTACTTCGCCAGCCGGATGATCTCGTCACCGACCGCTACGGTCTTGTCCACCTGGGTCTTGAAGGTGCCGTAGTCGCCGCTGTTGCAGATCACCACCGGGGTGATCACATCGTAGCCCTCGGCCTTTACCGCCTCCAGATCCACTTCCATCAGGAGCTGGCCCTTGGTCACCTTATCCCCGCTTTTGGCGTGGACGGTAAAGTGCTTGCCCTTCAGGTTCACCGTGTCCAGACCGATGTGGACCAGGATCTCCGCGCCAAAGTCCGCCACCAGGCTCACCGCGTGCCCGGTGTCGAACATCATGTCCACCGTGGCGTCACAGGGGGCCACGATTTTGCCGTCGGAAGGGACAATGGCCACGCCCTTGCCCAGGATTTCCTCACCGAAGGTGGGATCGCTGACCTGGGAAATGGGCACTGCCTGTCCCGCCACCGGCGCGCAGATCACATCGCCGGATTTTCCGAATAACGAGGAAAAGAAACCCATGTTCAATCATCCTTTCTTCAAATACTTCCGGGATTGTTACACAGTCAAAAACCAAGCTCACAAGGCATGTCCGTCTTTCGAGCTTGATTTCTCATAGGACCCCTGTCGAAGGGGTTCCATTTCTGTAAGTTTACCAGTTAATTCATATTTTGTCAACATCTTTTGTGCAAATAGCACGAGGTAACTGGAAGAAAAACAGGAAATAAAAGGCTATTTTTTCCAAATAATCAGGCTTTTCCCGGTCTTTTGAAAATTTTTTTCAACTTTTCTCGATATTTTATTATTTTTTCAGGCTCATAAAAAACCGCCGGGAACACGCTCCCGGCGGATATCCGATTTTGTCCTTCAGCTGTGGAAATCGATGGCTTTTTCCGGCACATAGCCCCGGCGGCCCCGATATTCCACCAGGGCAAAGTCTCCGCACACCCCAAACCGGGCCCCTTCCCCGCCTTGGGGGATCCGGCCCACCTCCGGGGCGTCGGGAGCCGGGGCGGCAAGCAGGGCTGTTTCCTCCCGGAGGCGGCAGGGACGTTCCTCCACAGGCTGAAACAGTTCCTCCACCGGGTAGGTATCCTCGTCCCGGAAGTGCCACCATTCCTCAAACAGCCCCACAAAGCCCTGCTTCTCCATGGCGTTCTGCAAAAGCAGCGCGTTGGCGGCGGCGGTGGGATCCGCGTCCCTGTAATCCCGGCTTGCCTTGCCGGTAAAATCGTCAAAGGCCGAGGGCATGGGGATTTCCCGGCCCTGCTCGTCCACCAAGGTCACATCCACGGTGTTGCCCCGGCTGTGGGCGCTGAAGCCCTTGTTGGGATTGGCCACATAGTCCGGATCCGGAAGCACCTCCCACAGCCGGAACTGGGCGCGCACCGGCCGGAAGCCGTCCCACAGCTTTAGCCGAAGGCCCCGTTTCTCCAATTCCCCGCACACCCGGGCAAGCTTTTCCACCGTGCCGTAGCGCAGATAGGCTTCGGTAAATCCATAGATCCGCCGTCCGGTAAAATTCTCTGCAGTGGCGTAGGGCAGCTGCTGATCGATCCGGGGCAGATAGTCCCGCACCCGGACAAAATCCGCCTTACCGGGATGCCCGGTCACATCAAAAGCCAAAGGGATCCCTTCCTTTCTACACATGAAACAGGGGACATTATAGCACAGGGAAAGACCAATTTCCACTGCTTTCTTTCACCGCCGGAAAAAACGGGCGGTAAGTTGGTTCCTCCGCACCTCCCACCTGTGATCTCGAGTGAAGTCGAGAGATCTTGGCACTTACGGGCGCTACAATGTCCGTTGGTTCCGCCGGTGGAACCAGTTCGGTGCCTACTGTTGGTAAGTGCGTGGATCTCTCGACTTCGCTTCGCTTCGCTCGAGATGACAGCGGGGGTGGGACGGAACCGTTTGCGTTCCTACCGGCGGTAAGTGCGTGGATCCCTCGTGACATGTCTTTTTGTGCAAAAACCAGCGTTCTTCTATGCCCCATCCAGGGCTTTTTCCCGCTTTTTCAGGAAAACCATGGTCATCACGGCACAGTAGATCAGGGCAAACAGCCAGGCCATGGGGTTGGCCAGGCATACCCCGGGGAAGCCCAGCAGGGTTACCGCCAGCCATCCGCCCAGGCTTCTGCCCAGCAGCTCACAAAAGCCGCCCCATGGTTTCCCATGGAGCAGCTCTGTATTCGGCATATGGCCCTTCCTGTTCCCCTTGACTAAGGGCTTATTCCCCGAAGCCGTGGAAGCCGCCGTCTTTCATTTTCCGGATGATCAGCAGCGCTCCCAGTCCTATCAGGCCCGCCAAGGACAGGATCATGACAATCACCAGCAGGGTAAACAGCGCCCCCCGGCCGCCGGAAGATTCCTCCTCCTGGGGCACGGTCTCCACCGTCTCGTCGTCGCCAAAGAGGATGTCGCCCTCGGTGGCTTCCGTGGTGGGTTCCGTCGTCTCCAAAGTGGCTTCCGTGGTCTCCTGGGTAGCCTCCGTGGCTTCCGTGGTGGGCACGGTGGTTTCCTCGGTGGGCGCGGTGACAATGATTCGGACATAGTTACAGATGTTGCACTTGTCGTCGGTGTCGCTGGAATAGGTGTGCTTCACCTTCTGCATTTCCGCCCCGCAGGAGGTACACTTGTGCCAGTGGTAGGTGCCGTTGGAATACAGCTGGGTACCGGCGGTGTGGCTGTGACTGCCGGTGGCGGGGATGGACTGCTTCTCCATCACATAGCCGCAGACGGTGCATTCTTTATGCTTGGAGCCCGCCTTGGTCTCGGTGGCCTTGGTATCCACGATCCAGCTGCCAGCGGTGTGAACGCCCGGTTCATGGATGTCGCCGCAGTCGCATTCGAGCCAGTGACCCTCCCCGTCGTACTCCCAATCGTCGCCATAGTCATGATCCGTTCTGGGAATGGCTTCGGTTTTGGTTTGGCCGCAGACGGTGCAGCGGTAGGTTCTCTCCCCTTGTTTTTCGCAAGTGGCTTTCACCGTCACGGCGCCCTGATCCCAGGTGTGATCCGCCGAATCCTGCTTTTCTCCGCATTGGCATTCGTGCCAGTGCCGGGTATCGTCATACTCCCACTCGTCGCCGTAGCTGTGGCTGTGGGTAAAGGTTTCGATCTTTGTGGCTTTGCAGATGGTACAGATATAGGTTTTCTCACCGTTCTGACCGTCCACAGGCTCCTTGGTCACCACGCCTTCGTCCCAGGTGTGATCCGCCAGATTCCCCTTCTCCTGGCAGCCGTCGCACGCGTGCCAGTGCTGAGTGTCGTTATGCTTCCACTCCTGGCCGTAGCTGTGTTTGTGGATCGGAGAGATCACAGTCTGCTCCTGGGTGATCTCCTGGGTGCAGGCCTGGTCGCTGAAGTATTTCCCGCAAACAGAGCAGTTCCAATATTCGATGTTCCCGGCCTTCTCCTGCGTGGCCGCCACCGCCGGATGGTGCTGCGGGGTATGGGCCGCCAGAGGGAGCAGCACATTTTCCGCCTTCTGGGTTCCCTGCTCGTCCAGGAAGTTTTCTTTGCAGCCGGAACAGTAATAGTAGGCCTGATTGCCCTGGGTCTGGCAGGTGGACGGCTGCGCCTCCACCTTGGTCATGGTGTGGGTGTGGGGCTGGCTCTGGCTTCCCAGCAGCAGATAGCCCTCACAATACAGGTCCTTCTGGCTTTCGTCATAGGTGTATGTAAGGGTCGTTTCCCCCAGGGTCAGGGTGTGGGTTTTGCCGCCATCGCTGCTTTCCCCCTGGACCAGGAACAGCCCTCCTCCGGCCCCCAGGGTACCTTTGTCGGAATTGGTCACGTCCGCCAGGTAGTTGACCCCGTCAATGGTCACCACATTCCACATATGCGCCTCAGGCTCCTGCCCGCTCACAGCCAGGGTACCGCTGACGCTGACACAGGTGATCTCCTGTTCAAAGTCCGTCAGATCGCACAGATACTGGAAGGCTTTGGAATAGCCCTCGCAGACCACGTTGGTGGTGTAGTCATCGTCAAACACATAGACAATCTGCCAGGCGTCGCCGGATTCCGGCTTTTCCTCCTCCGCCGCCAACGAATCATAGGACACCCGATCACAGATGGCCTGGCGGTAAGCCCCCAGCTTTTCCTCGTCGGTCTTTTCTTCCTGCTCCTTCACAATGGTCTCCGCCTTCTGCACCACCTGGGCCGCGGCGGTGGTTTTGGATTGATACACCGTATAATACTCCGTGCCCCCTGCCCGGAAGCTGTCCGCCACCGCCAGGGAAACATTAATATAGGAAATGGAAATGGTGTCGCTTACATAGCGGATGCCGTAGTCCGTGCGAACGCCGTCGATCCTGTTAAACCAGTACAGCTCGTAGGGGCAGTCCGCCATCAGGCAGCTCATGATCTTGTTCATATCCACCGTATCCAGGAATTTGCCTTTGACCTTTTCCTGGACTTCCTGGGTCAGCTTGCCCTGTTCATCCGTCACGGCGCCCCAGTCGGTGGTACTCCACTTTAGGCTTTTTTCAAAGGGCGTTATGTCCAGGATGCAAACCGTGGAGCTTACCGTGCCGTCGGCCACCGTCTTTACGAAGGTTTTCAGCTGATTGTAGATCGCCCCGTTCACCTCATCCAGCTGGCTTCCTGCCGCCGCGGCGAAGGTACTGACTTCCCCGTCGAGGCTTCTGGTCATCTGTCGGCCTAAGTATCCGGCAAACAGTTCCTCATTGTCCGGCATGTTGTCCGCCGCCGGGATGGTGGTGACGCTTCCGGATGCGCTGGCCTCCGCCAGAGCCGGGAAAGGCGTCAGGCTCAACACCACGCTCAGAACCATCAGCAGCGCGGCCGCCTTAGCCATCATCTTTTTCATTGGATCCGTCCTCCTTATCATTCATGCAATGGGCAGATCTTGCCCGGTATCTTTTGCCAGCATTCTATGTTTATTATATCGGATCTTCCGCCAGTGTCAAGAGAACCGACAGAACATCCTGTTTTTCTCCATCATTCCAGGCAGGCGTCATACCGGACGCCGGTGACCGCGTCCCCTTCCAGCATCACCGTTAAAGCGGCCTCCTCACCGGAAATCTGGCAGCTGTCTCCGGTAAAGGCGCCGTAGGCCTGCTCCACTTCCTCCCGCCGGGATCCGATGGTGATGCCCTCGTCGGTGGCGATCCCATCGTCGGCAAACCACAGCCCCAGGATCCGCTCGCCGTCCTGGGCCGGATAGGTGGTGAGATAAAAGCTTCCGTAAAAGTAGGTTTTGTCCATACCCTCAAAGGCGCAGCTGGGCTCCTGGGTGCAGGTTTTCGCCTCTCCCAGGGCCTCCAGCACCGGGGCCGCGGGGGCCTGAATGGTGATTCTGGTTCCTTGGTAGGTCAGTCCCATGCCCTGGACGGTGTCCGGCTGTTCTCCGGCGCACCCGGACAGGATTACACACAAAATTAAACAAAGCAAGCATTTCATTGGGTTTCCTCCTTTGCTTCCGCTTTTTGCCGCTGGTATTGCTGGATGGTCTGTTCCCATTGGGCAGACAACTCCTTCTCTCCCCGGCGATCCGGGACGCCGCATTCCTCCGCCAGGATCCGTCCGAACCAGCGGCTGGCCTTCTCCGCCCCGTATACGTTCAAATGCAGCCCGGTATCGTAGGTATCCTGGTTCCAGTCGATCCCCAGCTCCTGCTGGTATTCCAGCATGTTCACGTACAATAGATTCTGTTCCCGGGCAAAGTCCTCAATCTGGCTTTCCCACTCCGGCCACCAGGCGGGATACAGGGTGGGGGATTTGATCAGCACCAGCTGAACCCCATGATCCCGGCAAAGCGCCGCCATCTTCTCCAAATAGTACCAACTGTTCTCCCCGAAGGTATAATCCGCCCTGGGGGCCGTCACATGGGCCTCGGTCATAGGCTTTACCCCGGTCTGCATCAGATAGCCGTTGTAGGTCACCGTATCCCGATGAAACAGATAGGTAACATCCTCCTTGGTCAGCTGAGCCCACCGGTCATGGAAGCGCAGAATGGGAAACAGGTAGGTGAGAATCCCTTCCCACTGCTTTTCCTCTTCCGTCAGAGACGCCTGAACGGCCTTCCACTTGGAGAAAGACCATTTCATACCGTCCAGGGTGATCCGGTTGTAGGCCTCCCGGCGGCTTTGGCTGCCGGTACTTTCCGGGGTGTCGTAACACATGGCGAACACGTTGTACACCATAACGTCCGGCGTCTCATATTCCAATGTTTCCTCCATGAGATAGTAGGACTGCCAGATGGTCTGCTGGGGGCTGCCCCGGATCCAGGCGTTGATCCCGTGCTCCTCCCACAATGTGACCGGGGAGAAATTCTCATACACCTCGCAGTCGCCGGTAAAGATCACATTGTGATCCCCGGCGCTGTCGTAGTACTCCCGGATCATGGCCCCTTCCGGGGTGGAGGTCATATATTTTGGCATCAGCAGGGCCTGAAGCAGCCAAAGCAGGGCCAGACACAGGGCCCCGGCGGCAAGTTTTTTCATCCTCCGCCCTCCTAAAACTGATTATAGATAAAGTCGCCGGCCTCATAGCCCACGCCGTACCAGCCCATGAGCAGCACGGTCAAAAACAGCCCGAAGCCCAGCGCCAACCGGAGTACCGGCCGCCGCCACAGCTTCTCCCGGATACTGCCCTGCTTCACCTGCACCAGGCTGACGGCAGCCATCACCGCCACCCCCGCCAGCAGGATCCCGTAGTCCAGGGCGGTAAGGCCCAGCTGATCCAGACAGGCGAAGTCGGAGAGGGAAAAGCCGGTGAACAAAGAACCCAGCCGCCGGAAGTATTCCCCCACGTTGGGGAACAGATCGCAGGCGCGGATCAGGTTCATGAGCAGGAACATCCGCACCATCTCAAAGCCGCCGTACCAGCCCTTCTCCTTCCAGCGGAAACGGCTGTGGAATTTCCGGTACAGAGGGGTCAGCTCCTGGGAGATCACGATCACCAGGCAGTTGAGCATGCCCCACACAACAAAGTTGGGGGTGACCCCGTGCCAAAGGCCGGTAGCCAGCCAGGTGACCAGGGTCGCTCCGTATACGGGAAGCCGTTTGCCGAATCCCGGCCACTTTTTCCGGGCGGCTTTGCTCAGACGCCGCACCGGCGCGCTCACGGAAACGGGGTAAAACACATACTCCTTCATCCAGCCGCCTAATGTGGCGTGCCAGCGCCGCCAGTATTCGGCGATGTTTTTGGAAAAGAAGGGGTGGATAAAGTTCTCCGGCAGGGTGACGCCGAAGGCCTGGGCCGCGCCCAGGGCCATGTCGATGCCCCCCGTAAAATCGGCGTAGATCTGCACCGCGTAAAACAGGGTGAGCAGGAAGAAGGCCCCGCCGGTGTACTGAGGATCCTTCAGGGCCGTCACCGCCACCGCCATCCGGTCGGCGATCACCAGCTTTTTGAAGCTGCCCCAGAGCATCCGCTGCATGCCGAAGGACACCTGTTTCTTCTCGTAGTCCCGGCGCTCCCCGAACTGATTGCCAAGCTGCCCATACCGGCTGATGGGTCCCTGAACCAGCTGGGGAAAGAAACCGGTAAACAGGGCCAGCTTCAGAAAATTCTTCTCCGGCTCCACCTTGCCCTGGTACACATCCAGCACATAGCTCATAGCCTGCAAGGTGTAAAAGGAGATTCCCAGGGGCAGCCCCCGGGTCAGAAACGCCATGTCCCCGCCCGCCAGGGCCCGGGAGGCCGTCTCGCTCTGGCACAGCTTCCAAAGCACGAGGACGGTCAGGTTCAGGATCGTCCATCCCGCCATCCAGGGCCGGTTGGCCGCCCTGGCCTTCTTGCCGCCCAGGCAGGATTGATTTTCCCCCATCACATACCCGGCGGCCCAGGCGGTGACTGTGGTGGTCAGCAGCATCAAAAGGCTCCTCCACCCATCCGCCAGGGCGAAGCACCAGCTTCCCGCCAACAGCACCGCCCGTTGTCCCTTCCCCGGCAGACGGTAGTATACAATCAGCAGGGCCAGAAAGAACAGGGCGAATTTCACAGTGGTAAAGCCCATATCAGTTTTCCTTTAGCTTCACAATCAGATTATACAGCGTCCTCACCGAAGCGAAATTCTCCGGCGTCAGCTCCTGGGCCGGGATCACCACCCCGAACCGGTCGTCGATCTCCGAAACCAGGGTAACGATGTCAAAGGAATCCAGGATCCCCTCCTCAATCAACCGGTGATCCAAAGAAAAGTCCACCTCCGGGTGAAGCTCCGATAAGATGCTTGCCAACGTTTCCATATTCCGTTTCCTCTCTTTCTGAAAGACTGTAAAAAACGGCTGAGAGCCCCTTGTCACGGCTTTCTCCGTGGCTGAGAGAGCGTGTAGAACAAACAGAAGCGGCCGTTGAATGGCGGGCAGTTAAAATCATGTCATCTCGAGCGAAGTCGAGAGATCCACGCACTTACGCATGGAATGCACGCCGATGAATGGCACGCACTCCCCCTTCCTTATTTTTCCGCCCCGGCAACCACCTGCATGATTACAGGTGGTAAGTGCGTGGATCTCTCGACTCGCTTTGCTCGCTCGAGATGACAGGAGTTTGGTGCAGCAAGTACTACGAACCGCGTTCCGCCTCCGCCCTCCCTTTCCAATCATTTTCCGAAGAAAAACACCGCTTCACGATTCACGCTTACCTGTTACCCCAACGCCCCCAGGCCCCGGCGGTCGATCTTTCCGTTGGGGGTCAGTGGCATGGCGGCGATTTTCACGATGGTGTGGGGCATCATATACCGGGGCAGCTTTTCCTTCAGCCATACCGCCACGTCCCGCTGCTCCGCCCCGCCCACGTAGTACAGGGTCAGCCGGCACTGCTCTTTGTCATACAGGCAGCAGGCGCTTTGCACGTTCCGGTGCCAGGCAGCCGCCGCCTCGATCTCTCCCAGCTCGATCCGGTGTCCCATGTGCTTGATCTGGTTATCCTTCCGGCCCAGAAACACCAGTTCCTCCCGTTCGTTGTATTTCCCCAGGTCTCCCGTGCGGTAGATCCGCTCCGGGTAGAGCCGGTTTAAGGGGTTCTGGGGAAAGGCGGCGGCGGTGCGTTCCGGATCGCCGTAGTAGCCCAAGGTCAGCCGGGAGCCCCGGATGCAGATCTCCCCCGGTTCCCCGGGGCCCGCCAGGGTATCCGCCTGGGTGAGCAGCAATATTTCCGTATTGGGAAAGGGCCGCCCCACGGGAATGGTCTCCCCTTCGGAAAAATCCCGATCTACCTGGTAGTAACAGCAGATCCCCGTGGTCTCCGTAGGGCCGTAGAGGTTGAAAAAGCGGGTCTCCGACAGGGCCTTCCGCCAGATCTGAAACTGGCGGATGGGAAACACCTCGCTGGCAAAGGCCACGGTTCGCAGATATTTGGGCCTGACCTTGTCAAAGGTTCCCAGGGAGGAAAGGAAGGTAAGGGCCGACACTACCCAGCACAGGGTATTGATCTTATGTTCATTGAGAAACTCCACCAGCTTCACCGGGAAGAGGAAATTTTCCTTGGGGATCAGAACGGTTTTTGCCCCGCATTTCAGCGTGGGGAGGATCTCCTTCAGGCAGGCGTCCACATGCAGGGGCGCCTGATTGCCAAAGACCGTGGTTTCATCCACCCCGAGCACCGGGCACAGCTGCTGGATGTAGTCGATCACCCCCCGATGACAGCCGACGACCCCCTTGGGATCTCCCGTGGAGCCGGAGGTAAACACGATGTAAATGGGATCTGTATCCAGCTGCTTTTCCCGGATCCGCCGAAGCTCCTCCTCGTGGATGGAGCCAAAAGCCAGCTTTTCATAGGCAAACCGCTCTCCCCGGAATTCCAGCTCCCGGGCCAAAGAGGCGTTGGTTTCGTCGTAGATCATAGCCCCCGGCTCCAGGGTGCCCAGGATCCGCTGGAGCCGCTGCCGGGGCATCCGGGCGTCCAGGCTCACATAGTAATTGCCCCCGTATATGACCCCCAGGAAGGCGGTTATGGCCCGGGGGTGCTTGTCCATAAGCACCACCACCGGCCGTCTGTAGATCCCCGCCCGGTACAGGGCGGAGCCAACGCCCCGGGCCTGGTTGTAAACCTCCTGAAAATTCATGGAGAAGCTTCCGTCGGTAAACGCCTCGCTGTAGGGTAATCGCCGTGCCGTGCGCTCTAAGTATTCCAGAATGTTTTTCAATGGAGATTCCTCCTGTCTCTTCTTTCTATGTCACCAAAAGCCGGGCCTTCAGGGGCTTGCCGCACCGGAGTACCGCCTGCCGTGCCAGCACATCCAGAACGTCCAAATATCCCGGCCCCAGGGAAGCGCCGCTTTTCATCAGGGAAAGCTCGGTGCAGCCCAGCACAATCACCTCCGCCCCCTGACGGCGCAGGCTCTCCCCCACCTGGTCAAACAGGGCCGGATCCACCCTTCTCCCCGCCTTGACACAGCGGTAGATCAGCTCCATCACGTCCTGCTGCCGGAACCGGGAGGGGTACACCGGTTCGATCCCCCGCGCTTCCAATGCCCGGTCAAACAGCCCAGCCGCCAGCGTGCCGTCGGTGGCCAGCACCCCCGCCCGGACTACCCCCAGCTCCTTTAAGTACGCCGCCGTCTCCCGCACTCCGTGGATCACAGGGGTGGACACCGCCTGTGCCAGCTGGTCATAGTAGTGGTGGGCGGTGACGCAGGGAATGGCGATCTGATCTACGCCCTGCGCTTCCAGAGCCCCGGCCGCGGCCAGCAGCTTGGGCAGGGGCGAGGGGGCCTTGGGATCCAGAATGGCGGCGGTTCGATCTGGGATGGAAGGGCAGTTGTATACGATCATATCCAGGTGCTCCTGCTCCCGCTCCGCCCGGGTCATTTCCAGCACCCGCTCCATAAAACAGGCGGTGGCTCCCGGGCCCATGCCGCCGATCACGCCTAAAACCGGGTGTTCCATCCTCATTCCTCCGGGGTAGTGGGATACAGGGAGGTATCCCGGTTGTGGCTGCCCCCGTTTTCCCGGGAGTAGGCGTCCAGGGCCTGGTCGGTAATCAGGCATAAGTCGGCCTGATTCAGCCGGGGGGTGCAGTCAAAGTGGTAGTAGGTATTCCCGCCGTCCACGCTGACCAGGCTCCAAAAATGCTGGCTGTCCTCCTGGAATTGGGGAACCTTGGTCACGTCGATGTTGGGGATCCCCAGCCGCTCAAACATCAGCTTGGAAGCGCCGAAGTAGCCGAAGCAGTCTCCCCGGCGTTCAATGAGCATTTCATATCCCGCCTGACGCCAGTCGGTATGCTCCGAGGCGTTGCTGTAGCGGCAGTTGTCCTGCATCCAGTCATAAATGGCCTCCACCTGATCTTCCACGGACATTCCCGGCTGGATCAGGGTTTGGAGGATCTGATCCGCCTTCTCGTCAGCAGCGTCCACGGGCTCTCTCGCCTCCTGGGTCTGCAGCACCGTGACCGTGGCCTGGATTTCCGTTTTGTTTCCCGCGCTGTCAACGGCGGTATAGATCACGGAATATTCCCCGGGGGTGGACAGATCCACTCCGGTGCTGTCCACTTGCAGCTCAAGTCCCTGATCCCGGTTGTCGATTACGTCCACATCCTTCCGGTAGGAAACCGTGTCTCCTGCGTAGACGATTAAATCCTTCACCCCCAGAATCTCCGGGGCCGTTTCATCCGCCGGGACGGTTGTGGCAGAGGAGGACACCGCCAGCCAGTCCGCCACCGGAAGCTTGAAAGCAAAGAGCAGAGCGGCCGCGGCCAGCAGCCCGACGGCGCCCCACCGGACAGGGCGGGCTTTTCTTTTCTTCTCACGCCGGGATCCGCCGGTACTCCCTCGTCTGTATTTGCCTTCCATAGCTTTCACCCTTCCCCAAAAAAACTGAGGACAGCGGAGCGGCTGCCGCCGCTTGTCCCATCTGTCCTCAGTATAAAAGAAGGTTGCATCATAAATGCATCCTGTTTCCTTGAAAAGTCTAAAATTTTCTTAAGTTTCTTTTCCTCCCGGCGGGTTTGGGGAAGCTCTGACCAAATCCGCCGGGCCGGATGCTGGGAAAACCAGGGAAGCTCTGATTAAATACCCATGCGCTTTCGATGTGCACCACCATTCATGAAAGGCTTCGGCGCATGGGCATTGATATGCATCAGCATCGGTTGCCCCGTAAGGGGCGAGATGCTGGCATTTATGAATGATTTTACTATGATTGCGGTGCTTTCATAGTAAATCGGCAAGCGCTGATGCCGAGAGATTTTGGCTCAGCCGCAGGCGATTTATTCAGAGAGATGCTTATCTGGTTAACTCAGCTTCCGTAAAAACCAGGTTTTTGTCAGAAAGTATGCTGCAAACCCGGGAAAGGTTTGGCCCTTCCATCGTCCGGGTGCTCCCCTACCCTGCCGGGGGCCTTCCTTTCTTGTTTCGGCAAGAAAGGAAGCAAAGAAGCCGACCGGGGAGGCGCTGAACGCTGGCCAGCTCCCGCGCCAGAGCCGCCCTCCCCGGCCCCCTCCCGGCGCGCTCTTGGTAAGTGCCGGTATACCCTTTCGCCGCCGAATGGGTGCGCTGCCCGAATCGGTACACAGCATCCGAATCACTGCCCAGCCTTAAGCCCGCCATTTTTCAGGGAAGCCCGGAGGAACCATCGAACATTCCTCCCTTACTGGCACTGGTTAAGCCTTTGCTGTATCAAGTCCATAAGCATATTCAGAGATTCCCTAGTAGATGTTGGTGTAAAACCCCCAGGGGGATACCACAAAGTTCAGCCGGATCTGCCCGTACAGGGCGTCCGTCCAGGCTGTCTGGGCAACCAGCTGAGTTTCGGCGTTGTCGTAGTACCAGATCCGCTTGGTTTCCCGGCTTTCCACAATGGCGTCAATGTCCCGATCCTGGAAGTCCTCTCCCAGTCCTTCCAGGAACAGGCGGCACAGGCTTTCCATCTGGGTGGTCATCTCCGTCTGGGCGATTCCGTTCTTCCGATCCCGGGCGTATTCCAGAAAGCACAGGGCCCCGGTCTGGTCGTCAACGCACAGCCGGACGCTGCTTCCCGTTCTCTGGTCATAGGCGTAGTACTCCCAAAAGATGTTGCTGCGCACCTTCCCCTGTTCCCGGTAAAACAGCCGGGGGCTGCAGGTGTAGTTTCCCGCCGTCATCAGCTCGTCAACGGATTGGATCAGCCCCGCCTGGGCATAGCTCTGGAGGATCTGCTTCACGGCAATCAGAATCTCCCCCTGGGAGCGGGTGGTCAGATTCTCCGATACCTCCACAATCTGGGCGCCCACCGCCAGGGTGGCCACTTTTTCTTCCATAGACAGGGCGTACTCCCCGGCAAATTCCAGCCGCACCTCTTTCATGGCAGTGTAGTTGATCTGGCCGGTTCCGGAGGCGTCCTGCCGCTTACCTGCCCATTGGGGCAGCCAGGCCCCCGCCAGGATGACCAGGACGGCCAGAAGCAGAGAAAGCATGGTCTTGATCTTCATTCCGGCTTCCCCCCTCTTCCGTACAGGGTCACGGTAATTCTGGTGCCCTTCCCCAGGTGGCTTTCAAAGTGGATGTCGCCGTTGTGCAATTCCACAATTTGCTTGCACAGAGCCAAACCCAGGCCCGCGCCGCCCTGCTTCCGGGAGCGGGATTTGTCCACCCGGTAGAAGGCCTCGGTAATCCGGGTCAGCTCGCTCTCCTCCATGCCCCGGCCGTTGTCCACCACCTGAAACTGACAGCCCCCGGGGACGGCGGTGGCCACCAGGGCGATGAGCCCCCCGCCGTCCATGGCTTTCCCGGCGTTGTCGATCAGGTTATACAGCAGGGATTTCACCAGATCCGGCTCAAAGCTGACCCGCCTGGTCTGGCTCCGGCAAACCAGCTTGATATTCTTATTGCGCAAATTGGGGCCCAGGGCCCGCTCCACTTCCGCCACAAAGGCGTTCAGATTCACCCGCTTCATCACAATGGCGTCCTTTTTCAGAAGCAGCAGCTCCAGCAGCTTGAAGGAAAGCCGCTCCAGGCGGTGGCCCTCGGAGTAAATGTACTCCGACGCCATCATCCGGGTATTTTCATCCAGGTTGCCCTGGCGCAGCAGATCGGCAAAGCCGATGATGGAGGTCATGGGGGTTTTCAGCTCATGGGCAAAGGCCCCCATGAAGTTTTCCTGCCGCTCAATGTCCGTTTCCAGGCGGCTGATGTTCTCCTGAAGCTTGTCCGCCATGGCGTCAAAGTCCCGGGACAGCTGGCCGAATTCATCCTGGGTGCGGATCCGGGAGCGGGTGCTTAAGTCTCCTCCGGAGATCTTCCGGACGGCGGTGGTCAGCCGGTGAAGCCGCCGGGTCAGGGCAAAGGAGAGAATCACCGCCGTCGCCACGCCAAAGAGCATCACCACCAGATACACCTGCTGGTACAGCCCCAGCTGGGTCTGGCGAACCCCGTAAGCCCGGGACAGGTCGAAGCGGATGCGCAGCGTCAGCCGCTCCCCTCCGGCGGTGAGACTGCCCTGAACCACCATCCCCCGGCCGTACCCATCCTCCACCCGGAGATAGCCGCACTGGCCGCCCCCCATATGCGGCAGGGCGTAGCCCTCCAGGGCCTGGGGATTGCTCCGGTAAACGCTCTGGCTTTCTCTGGTCAGGATCAGCGCCTGCCAGCGGCCCATGTTTTCCTCCTCCATCTGCTCCAGCGCCGAGGCCAGGCTTTTATAGCTGGCATTGGCGTCCACGCTGGTGAGCAAATACAGGGTGTTCTGCACCGATTCAAAGGACTCCAGGGCCCCGGCGATTTCGGTTTCCAGGGCGGTTTCAAAAGAGGTGCAGATGAGTATGCTGCATCCGGCGCTGAATGTGACCGCGATCAGCAGGGATATGGTGATGATCAGCCGCAGTCGGTAGCTCATTGCATCACCCCTCCAAACGGTAGCCCATGCCATACACCGGCTTCAGCCGGTCGTCCCAACCCACCTTCTTTTTCATCCGCTGCACATGCAGCTCCACCGTGCGGGTATTGTCCGGGTATTCCCCGCCCCAGACCCGCTCGTAAATGGTGGTTTTGGACAGCACCATCCCTACGTTCTGGACAAAAAGCAGCAGGATCTCGTATTCCTTCCGGGTCAGGGGTACATCCTCCCCCGCCCGGGTCACCTGCATGGACACGGTGTTGATTTCCAGATCTCCCAGGGTAAGCATGGTCTGCAATTTTCCATGGCGGCGAAGCACCCCCTCCACCCGGGCCAGCAGCTCCAGAATGTCAAAGGGCTTGACGATGTAATCCTCCGCCCCCATCCGCAGTCCCCGCACCCGATCGCTGACCGCGTTTTTCGCGGTGAGAAAGATCACCGGAATACCGGTGGAGCGGATGTAGTCCATCAGCTGAAAGCCATCCACACCGGGCAGCATGATATCCAGCAGGATCAAATCAAAGGTTTCCTTCTCAATAAGATTGGCAGCTTCCAGCCCGTCATAGGCGCAGACACACTCGTACCCCGCCCGTTCCAGGCTCACCCTCAACAGCTGGGCAATGGGCAGCTCATCATCCACAGCCAGGATCCGTATCATTCCCTTAACCTCCCGAATTTTCAACTCTGTTTTACCAAATACTATAGCACAGTTCCATGGGGTTTGCATCAGGGACGGTGGGAAATTAAAAAAAGCTTAAGGTTGGGCAGGGAAAGCCCCCTCTCCTTCTGGCCTATTCACCCTTCCCCTTGCCGCTCCCACGCACAGAGAAAGATCCCTTAAAGGGTACGTAGAAAATGACACGTCGTCTCCACTCCCTTCGCACTCTCGAGATGGCAGATTTTTCCCCGCGGTCAACGTAAAGGGTGAAGGAATGAGGTTTTTTCTTCTAAAAATAAAATTGAAATCATTCCCGAAGGGAACTCCACACTTATTCCCCATGATCTATTACCTACAAACCCCTCCCTTTCTGAAGAAAGGAAGGGGTGTTCTCACCGGCACAGGTTCTGGAACATCTTGGCGCCATCCTGAGACTGGGTAGCGATGACGTAGGGGGTAAAGATCACCTGATCCACAGGGAACTTCTTCAGGAAGCCCTGCAGAGAGGTATCGTGGAACTTCCGGTAATCCAGGGCATAGACCTTATAGTAGTTCTGTGCCAGGAAGGGAACCAGGCAGTTGCCGAAGGAATCCTTGATGACCACGCAGGTAGGGCCGTCGGGCAGATCGTAGTTGGTGACCTCCACCATGGCGTTGTCACCGAACAGGAAGGCGCTGTACTTGGCGTTGGGCTTGCGCTGGGTCATATCCTGGATCAGAGGCCGAACGGTGCCCTCATAGTTCATGGAGCGGACCTTCAGCTCAATGTTCATCTGGGGCACATAGGCGATCAGGGTATCCGCCTTCAGCTTCCAGGGCTGGGGAGCTTTGTGGCACAGGCTGCCCTTAAATTCCCCTTGATCCCACTCTTCGCAGTCCTCCAAGGGCACCGGCTCATAGCCCAGCGCCTCGCAGATACCCACATAGGCATAGTAGGCCCCCCGGGCGGTCCAGTGGTGGTCGGTGCGGAAGTAGATGTATTCGTCGTTGTGGGACACCAGGGCGTCGTAGGTATCCACCTTCACGATTCCATCGTCCATCTGATCGTGCATATACCCGATGGTGTCGTCCTGGTTGGCGCATTTCAGCTGCTCCAGGAATTCCGGCTCGATCATAATGCCCACCGCCGTAGGCGCGGGGGCGCTGACCACCTGTACCCCGCTGTCGGCCACATTCTTCGCCAGCTTGTTCAAAGCCCCGGCGTACTTGTCGCTGCACATCTGGGAGAAGCCAATGGCGTTAAAGGCGCTGTCGCCGATTTGGATCACCCCGGCTTGGCCCGCGATGTCCGTATCCTCCCTGTTGGCCGCGTCCACGCCGCCCCATTCCGTTTCCTCTGCTATCGTTTCCTCTGCTATCGTTTCCTCCGTCGCAGAGGCGGCGGCTTCCGTCTGCCGGTCAGGCAGCGTCTCTTCCCCAGGGTCTGTGGCGGGCGCTGTTTCCTCAGCGGCCCGGATCTGCTCCTGGGGGATCTGCTCTGTATTCAGGTCACCGGAGAAGGATATCTCCGAGCTGCCGTGGAAGCCGCTGATCCGCTGGGAGAGGGTGATCCAGCTTTCCCGGCCGGGGAAGGTATCGGAAAACCACAGGGTAATGGCGTCAAAGTAGGCCCCGTCTGTCACTGACTCCCAGGAGAATTCCGGAAACTGGGCCAGGTTCCGCTTCTCCATCTGGGACTGGGTGGGCCGCAGGGGCAGCAAAAAGGCCGCCACCGTCAGCACCGCCATAACCGCGAAGAAGGGGATCACCAGCCGCACGCCGGTGTCACGTTCAGGCTGTCCGGCGGGCGTCTCTTCTTCGCCTTCTTCGTCCACGGGACGCGCCGCCGCGTCCTCCATAACGGAACGATCTTCTTCCTCCCCGGGGGAAAGCCGGGAGCCTTCCCGGGAAAAACGGTCTGTTTCTTGGATACTCATGTTGCCCTACCTCTCAGAACTGGAAATAAATAAAGGGATTGTAACTGTCGCCCACCAGGCAGGCAGTGCTCAGCAGCAGCAAAATCACCGGCATCACGCTGTAAAAGGCCACGTCCCAGGCCCGTCCCCCGGCAGGCAGCCGGTGGGCCCTCTCCGCCAGACGCTGCCCCAGGAGCTTCATCAGCGGGGTGCTGGCAACGCAGGATACAATCAGCAGGTACAGATGGCTGTCCAGCTGGATCTGGGTGGTAAAGTCTGTGAGGGGGTTTCCGTTCAAGCCGAACAGGCACCGGGCCATGGCCCAGCCCAGACGGATGTCCGTAAACCGGAAAATGACCCATCCCAGCAGCACCACCAGCAGCAGATACACATTGCTGAGCACCGGAATCTTATCCAGGAACTTCTTCAGGAAGAACCGCTCCAGCATCAAAAAGGCGAAGAACCAAAGGCCCCACAGGGCGAAGTTCCAGCTGGCCCCGTGCCAGATACCGGTCAGGGCCCAGACCACAAAGGTGTTAAATACCATCCTGGGCTTGGAGCACCGGCTGCCCCCCAGAGGGATGTACACATAGTCCCGGAAGAAGGTGCTCAGGCTCATATGCCAGCGCCGCCAGAACTCGGTAACGGAGCGGGAAATGTAGGGATAGTTGAAGTTTTCCAGATAGTGCAGTCCGATCATCCGGCCCATGCCGATGGCCATATCCGAGTAGGCGGAAAAATCCAGGTAGATATGCAGGGCATAGGCGATGATGCCGATCCAGGCCCCCAGCACAGTCAGGGAGTTGAAATAGGCCAGATTTTCCGCGAACAGAGAGGCGTCGGACAGGGCGGTGTCAGGCAGGATCAGGCTTTCCGCCAAAGCGCCGCAGGGGTTTGCCAGCAGCACCTTCTTGGCAAGGCCGCCGCAGAACCGGGACACGCCCACATGCCACTCCGGCTGCCGGGGCTGACCGCTGAACAGCTCCCGGTCAATGGTCTTGAACCGGACAATGGGTCCGGCCACGCACTGGTGGAACAGCGCCGCGTACAGCAGCACGTTCCAGTAGCTTTTCTGGGCCTGGGCGTCCTTCCGGTACACGTCGATTACATAGGTGAGCAGCTGGAAGGTATAGAAGGAAATGCCGATGGGCAGGGCGATGCTTTTGATAAACTCCGGCACCGTGCCGAACACGCCGCAAATCAGCCCGGCGTACTTAAAGTAGCCAATAAGCCCCAGATCCACCACCGTAGCTACACCGACCCAAAGCTTTTTCCTCCGGGTGTCGGGCGACCGCTCCACCCCCAGGGCGCAGGCCCAGGAGACAAAGGCCATAAACATCAGCAGCAGTACGTACTTCGGCTCACCCCAAGCGTAGAACACCAGGGAAAACACCAGCAGCACCACATTCTGGGCCTTCTGTGTCTTGCAAAAGGCGTAGGCCACCAGAGACAGGGAGAAGAAGCCGTACAGGAAAACCAAGCTAGAAAAAACCATATTCATCCTCCAGCGAATCCAGACAAGTTACTCCATATTGTACCAGCTTTTCCTAAAAAAAGCAATAAAGAAACCACTTTTCTTCAAATCCTAGCCGATTATTCACCGGCGTCCGGAGAAAAAAAGAGGCTCAGGCGAAAAAACGCTCCGGAGCCCTTCTTTCGATCACCGGAGAACACTTGAATTGACAGACACTCCAACGCCCGGAGCGCTCATAGGAACGGAGGCTTTGGCGCGGCGCGCAAACAGGCATGGACGGAAGCGGGAAAGACGCCGCCTTCGTTACCGGGCGGAGATCTGAGATAAAGGAACAGGCCCGGAGCGCATTGGCTCCAGGCACTGTCTGGTGGTGCCGTTGACGGGACTCGAACCCGTACAGTATCGCTACCGGGGGATTTTAAGTGCTATCCCTTATCCCTACAGTAGCGAAAGTTAGCATCCTTAAGCTGCCAGTGTTTATGACAGTTTTTCCCCGTATTCATGGTATTTAATTCGCATTTTTAATAGTAATGTTCGGATTTCTTCGGAAACAAGTCTTGAAAACGCGAATAGCCATTTGAAAAGATTTGATGCGGATTTTGATGAGTTGAGGGGATATTTGAGCGGATATGCACGCCAAGGTTTACCAGACAAGGAGGAGATTTCATGCAGAGCAGAAAATACTACGAAGCCTATTGGAGCCAGTACGACGATGTCGTAAGCCTGAATGAGTTTCGCAAAATGCTCGGCGGTTTGGGAGAGGTTCAGGCCAGACGGCTGCTTCAAAACAAAACTGTGAAGAGTTTCAAAATTCGCGGCGAGTACCACATTCCGAAGCAATGCGTCATCGACTATGTACTGAGCACCCACTATGCAAAGTACCGACAAATCCTCAAGGCTCAAATACCATAACTGAAATCAATATGCTTTTCTCGAAAGGGTGTCGCGAAACGCGACACCCTTTTTCATATCCCCAAAACGCCCACTTAAATCACCAGAACACACCAGGAGGTGTATATCATGATTGACCCTACAGTTTGGAATTCTATCATTTTGAAAATCACAGCAGAACAGTATCACTTTCTCAACAGGGAGTTGGGAATTACAAAGACCAAGCTGAAACTCCCCTCCTTACAAGATGTAAGCGAACTAATTGATGACCTCGCCAGTATTGCCTTTTATGAATTCAATAATGAGCACCAGCGTACAGCGAGGGCTGACTTTGCGCTCAATCTTGTCTGGTTGTTTACTGAAGCAATCCCCAAAGGGGTTATTGGCAATTCGTTCGTGTCCGCTGAAGGCAACCCAAATTATTTCGATGATTATGATAATTATGAGGATTATTATGATTGTGTAGATCCGAATAGGCGGTGGTATGATGATCCGATGTAAGAAGGGTGTCGCGTTTCGCGACACCCCTTGACCGCAAACTCGGTAATGCAAGGAGCGCCTCTTAGTCTCGGCTTTCAAATCATGTCAGCATATGCTGCTCCGTTTGCCAGAATGGTCGTGGTAGTGGGAAGTATATATCTTATCAGGCATTATTCCAAACTACCAATAGCCACATTAGCTTGGATTTTCTGTTTTGTAACCTGTACGACGCTCTTACAGAAAATCATCTTTTTAAAGAATCTGGATAATATATGAGTGAAACATCCAAAAAACACTTAAAGATTTCAAACAGTATTCTCCAATCTACATCTGCTTTGCAAATACTAAGAAAGTGGGGAATATTCCCGATCAAATTATACCAATTTCCTATATATTCCTTATCAACAACTCTTGCGAACATTGCCTGATGTAGAATATGAAGGTAATTTCGGCTGAGTTCATCTGGGTCAAATAACTCAAACAATTCAACGAAAGGTAAGCAAGAATACCATCCATCCGCATATTTTGCACATTCTTCCGCAGACAAGCATTTTTCTCTTATATACTCGAAGTCTGCTTCATGAATGTAGCCACCATCAAAGGGATGATATGAGGTTGGCTCCTGTGTTGAAATACCCAGATACTTTATTCCGGCATCTGCTAACTTTTGCCTTATATGCTCAGGAGTAGACCCATAAACACAGATGCCATATTTTTTCAAAATATTTAGAACGCATGTAGAATAATTAGATTCTAATACATTGTTAATGCAATCAGCTTCGACAGTCATAGAATGATTGCAATACCTGAGCATATCTGATATCCTCATATTTATGAGGATCCGCGGAAAACAGTTAATATTAACAGCGTCTAAATCAAATATATCCACGTTGAAGTTTGAATCTTGGAATCTTCCCGCTGCGATTAATCTTTTGACACACTCGTTTCCTTTGGCGTTGATATAAGAAGTT
The DNA here is from genome assembly GCA_944385535.1 of uncultured Oscillospiraceae bacterium. Taxonomy (GTDB): domain Bacteria; phylum Bacillota; class Clostridia; order Oscillospirales; family Oscillospiraceae; genus Faecousia. The sequence goes on along the minus strand of CALWXR010000001.1, from coordinate 108,373 downwards.
AATAGAAGCCGAATTCCTTTTTCAGATTGATTTATTAGCTTGTTAATAATCTCTATGGAACTATTCTCGTCAATAAGGCCCTGCTTTTCGAAAAGAATCAACGCCTTGTCAATAGTGTGTACGCTATAGTCCTTTCTCTGCGCATACATTGTCCAAACATAATTTATCGAGGTAACATCAACAGTTCTATTTTCGTGATTAGCTAGACGTAGAAATGATTGCGCAGCAGGAGCAACATTAAATGATCCGTTAGGAGCAGAATCCATGATAAGTTGCATTAGGCTTTCTGTTCTATACCAGTTATCATTGCCAAAGAATCCTAACTCATGCAATCTTTTTCTAGCACCCCAAACTGCACTATCAATCCAGTAGGTATCGAGGCCATATTTTTTTAGGCTTTTAGAAAGAGAGGCACTGTTTCCAGTTTCGACAAAAGTCCGAAAATCATCATTGAAAGCTTCCGTTTTCTTGCCATGAATCCATATTGAAACCAAGTATTCTTGAAGAATTTCTGACTTTTCTAAACTGTCGAGCTCTTTAGAGCTTAGTTGTGCTTCAATATTTTCACATGCAAATGGCTTTCCTAAACAATTGAAAAACGTAGTTTCCTTTTCTAGAGATTCATATAAAGAATCAAGCTGATGCTCTCCATATATCGTATCAGCCATAAATTTTCTGGTCAGATCCCCCCGATGAATACACGTCAAATAAAGGTTCCACATGATTCCAGAACTAAAAATCTGATTTTCAATCCCTCCATGTTTATACATGTATAGAAGTTCTTGATACATCAATCCATCATAACCGACTAGATCATTTCTCGTGGCCGTTTGGAATATCAGAGCAAAGGAGTAATATTGATAACTATCGAGGACTCCTTCCTTTGTTTCTAAAATATGCTGCAATTGAGAATAAAAACTAGTGATTGAGTTGAAGTCCAGCGTATGTGAAAGAAGTTCTTTATATACAGAGAAATCGCTATACAGAATTAGGAGTTCGTCCAAAAATGACTCATCAAAATCAAACGATGAAAGTCTAGCCATGTATTCTATATTTTTGGATTTCAAACTCCCCTGAACGATGCTGTTGACAAGCTCAAGTCGTTTTGAAAAAGAAGGCAGTATTTTGCGCAGGTAAGTATTAAAACTATCATGAACGAGCGATATCCTATTTTGAACAAGCTCAAACAAATAGGGATATCCAGATATAAATTGCGATAATATGTCGAACATTTCAGGATCTGATACAAATGATTCGAGTTCCTTATAGGTAAAAAAGCTATTATTGGTTGCGAATATACACAATGCTGATTTTGTATTGACGTCATTAAGCAAATTGTCATAGTATAAATTCAAGTCTTCTATAGGTGTATCAAAATTGAGTTCGCCGTATTTATTGAAATGCTCTGCCAAGAAGTATGTTACAATTGGGTACCCATTTGTTATTTCAAATAATTTCTTTTGAATCCCGTATTCTGATATATCGTATGAAGCTGCAAGATACATTCTTGTTTCTGCAAAATTCCAATTAATTAGCTCTGATTTTTCCCATGCAAGTTCTGCCTTCATAGGTCTTGACAAAACGACTACACGAGTCTTTGCTTTACCTAACCTGTTGATGAAATCGATAAATCTGTGAAGATCTTTTGGATTATAGTTTTCAACGTGATCCAGCCCATCGATGATTAAAATACGATCATCGGTAGCGATCTTTGAGATCAATTCATCTTGTGAAAAAGACCGTGGTGACTTAAATGCTAATAGTCCAATCTCATTTACAAAAAGATCAAACTGAAGTCGCCGCCGGAGCTGCGAATCTTGAGGGTCGATCCAAAATCTATATATTATGGCATCCGTATATTTCGCTTTCAATTCTTCAACATAATGGCTTTTACCTACACCGGGCTTGCCCACAATATAATTGATTCCTTTTTCGACAGAATCCGGAACTGTCCGTAATAAGATTGTCTGTTTCAGCAAATTGGTTGAAAAAGCTATAACCTGAGGGAGATCATCAACCGTTATTTCAAATTTTTCGGAACATGTGAATTCGTAGGCTTTTTGAATAATCTGTAGTTCGCGATCTTCACGTTGGTACATTTTGTCAAGGATGTTTGCTACCTCGTCCTCTGTTAAAGGAATGATTATGATATTGTTTTTGATAATCGCAGGCATACCCATAAAATTAGTATCTGTAATTATCTGATTGGTATTAACAATTAGCACATTGTTATCCGTAGGATTATATTCATTACTGTTACCTCTTATTGTAACAATATGCTCCGTGATAGTTATATCCTTTAATGCGGCCCCAGGATAGTTTTTAGCCTGAACTCGATAGATGGCTCCATCAATTGTCTCAATATATATATCGTCAAATTGTTCAGTGCCTAATGCCTCGGATTCGATTTTAGTGATATTTCGCTCTGTATCCATTTTTGCAAGGAACAGAGTCATGATATAGTTTTGATAAGTGTAACCTTTTAGTGAATTTCTTGCAGGCTTTCCCATAATCTATTCCTCCATGATATTGCAGATCTTCAATAATCAAAGTCTTATTTTAATTATATCATTAGTTGTGATGTTCGGAAAGTACCTCTTTTCTGTCAAGTGGAATTATTCAGCACTTTTTATAGAACCTGCCCATTGATATCCTCCGCCGAAACTGATACAATTTTCTAAGTTTGTGTTCAGGAGGAACCTCAGATGGAAAGCATGGTAGTTTATCTTGGCAGTGATCATGTCATTAAAACTCCGGATTTTGATTTCCGGAAAAACTCGCTGCGTGTATCCACCACATTGGAAGATGCGAAGCAGCAGGCTCACAAAAAGGTAGGCATTGGCGTAGTCAGTGCATACCAGCTCAACCTGGAGCACCTTGTTTCCATTGAAGACGGACAGAGCGTACTGGACGGCTTTGAGAATGTGGATGTCATCCAACACATTTGTCAGGACGAGTGCAGCCTGTCCCTCTGTTCAGAACGAGCACTTAAGTCTTTGACTTTTCTTGAGGCAACATTCACCAATTAACGAATTTCATAATGGTATGGCATAGCCGGGATCATCACGATCCCGGCTATTTCGATAGAATATGATTTCCTTTTCCCAAAGGAGGCTGCCATTAGCTTCTATCACCTCAAGATTGCAATGTACCTGGGGTGTCAAAATAAGTGCAATCTTGCAATCTTACACTGGGTATGGTGGCGAACTGAATACACATACATAGAGCGGTTATGAACTCCGAAGTTTTTTCGGTGGTTGGTAACCGCTCTTTTTGTTTTTCTACGGAAAAACAAATCATCTCAAGGTGATCGAGCCACCGAAACAGCCTCGAAAAGAAAGGATGCAAGATGAGCAAAAACGAAACCCTTAACCTCGAAGTGTTTGACAACCCCGAATTTGGTAGGATGCGCATTCTGCGGGAAGGAGATAAGTACCTCTTCTGTGCCAATGATGCAGCAGTTGCACTTGGCTACTCCAACCCCCGAGCTGCGTTGCAGCGGCACTGCAAGGGTGTCGCGAAACGCGACACCCTTACTCCGGGTGGTGTTCAGAGCCTGTCCTATATCGCAGAGGGCGATCTGTACCGGCTGATCATCCATAGCAAGCTGCCCTCCGCAGAGAAGTTTGAACACTGGGTCTTTGAAGAAGTACTGCCCTGTATTCGCAAGACCGGCGGCTACATGACCGACAATCTCCTGACCGAAATTATGAACGAGCCTGACATCATTTACAAGGTTACTTCTGACATGCTGAAGGAGCGGGGTCAGCGGATGCGGCTGGAAAGTGAAGTAAAAGCCGCAAAGCCCAAGGTGGAGTATTTCGACTCCTTCATTACCGCCGAGGACTGCACCAACATTCGGACCACCGCCAAGGAGATTCAGGTGCCCGAACGGCAGTTTGTCGCATGGTTGCTGAAGAACAAGTATCTGTACCGGACTGCCAAGGGCTACCTGATGCCCTATGCCAAAAAGTCCAACGAGGGGCTGTTCATCGTGAAGGACTTCTACTATGGGTACGGGCAGATTGCCCACCACACCCTGATTACCCCCAATGGTAAGCTCCTGTTCATGCGCCTTGCCAGCCGCATCCGCGAGTCTGCCTAGATGCCAGATTGCCGCTGCGTAGGAAGAAGGTGTTGCCTATCCCTGTTTTCCGTGTAGAAAAAAACGCCAATTATACCACCATGAGCAATTACCACCTCAGAGACAGCACGATTTCCTTCAAGGCCAAAGGAATCCTGTCCATGTTTCTGAGTCTTCCAAAGGACTGGAGCTACTCTGTGAGCGGTCTTGCTGCCATCTCCAAAGAGGGCAAAGATGGTATCCTGTCCGGGCTGAAGGAGCTGGAAGCTGCCGGATATCTGGAGCGGCATCGATACAGAAATGAGCGAGGTTGGTTGGGCGACAGCGAGTATGTCATCTATGAAGTCCCGCGTCATGTCAGGTCAGTTCCGGCAACTCCTGAACAGGATTTGCCGGAACTGGAAAAGCCTGTTTTGGAGAAACCAGTTCTGGATTATCCAGATCAGGCAAGACCAGCGCAGGATATTCCTGCTCGGGAAAAACCTATGCAGGATACGCCTGTGCAGGAAAAACCTGCGGAGGAAAAGCCTTCACAAAGAAATATAGAACAAGAAAGAACAGATAGAAAAATAACAGATGAACAAATAGAAAGAGAGAATGGCTTGCCCCGCCATCGTTATGGCCTGTATCGTAATGTACTTCTGTCAGATGCGGAGTTTCAATCCCTGAGAGAACAGTTTCCAGGTGATTATGCTGCTCGCATTGACCGTCTTTCCGAGTACATGGCCTCCTGCGGCAAGACCTACAAGAACCATCTGGCGACTATTCGCAGCTGGGCGCGGAAGGACGCACAGAGGAATATCGACTACCATCATGGCATGTATACCTATGATGGCAATGACAGTTTGTAAGGAGTGATTGAACATGTTGGAGCAAGAATACCGCAGCCTGCAACGCCTGATGGAGATTGCAGACCTCCGGCAAAAAGGCATTCAGGACACACATCTGCTGGACTGGAACTTCCGGGTGGCAGAGGATACCCCCTATGTCCAGATGGGAAAGCGCTATGTGAATAACTGGCAGCAGGTCAAAGCAGAAAACCTTGGCCTTTTGTTTTGGGGTGATGTGGGCACGGGAAAGTCGTTCCTTGCCGCCTGCATCGCCAATGGGCTTCTCGATCAGGGTGTATCTGTCATGATGACCAATTTCACAAGGATTCTGAATAAGCTAAGCGATCTTCAAATCAAAGAGCGAAGTCAATTCATTGCCACCTTTGGCAAGGTGGATCTGCTGATTATTGATGACCTCGGCGTAGAACGAAATTCGGAGTTCGCCCTGGAACAGGTGTATGCGGTGATTGACGAACGATACAAAGCCAATCTGCCGCTTATCATCACCACGAACCTGACTCCAAGACAGATGCGAAGCGTTCAGGATGTTGCCCACGCCCGGATTTACAGCCGTGTTCTGGAAATGTGTACCCCCATTCTGCTTCAGGGTGCAGACCGGCGCAAATCCATCAGCAATGGAAAGCGGGTTCTTGCAAAGCAGATTCTGTTCCCACAAAAGGAGGTGCAGCCCAATGGCAAAACAGAGTGAGCAAGTACAGGAAATACCGATATCTGAGTTATTCCCATTCAAAGATCATCCTTTCCGTGTGCTGGATGATGAAGCCATGCAGCGCACGGTAGAGAGCATCTCGCAATTCGGAGTTCTGGCCCCTGCAATCGCCCGTCCCCGACCGGAAGGCGGTTATGAAATCATTGCCGGGCATAGGCGTCTTCATGCTTCCCAGCTTCTGGGACTGGAAACCATGCCTGTGCTGGTTCGCCAGATGGACGATGATACCGCCATTATTACGATGGTGGACAGTAATCTTCAGCGGGAAACCATGCTGCCCAGCGAGCGTGCCCGCGCTTACAAAATGAAGATGGACGCCATGGCTCGCAGGGCTGGACGACCGTCAAAAGAAAAATCCGGCCAACTTGACCGGATTTTTCTGGGCAAGGAAACCCGTGAGATTATTGCCGAGCAAACCGGCGAAAGTGCGCGGCAGGTTCAGCGGTATGTGAACCTCACGAACCTGATCCCGGAACTCATGGAGATGGTGGATAACAAGAAGATAGCGTTCAACCCGGCTGTGGAATTGTCTTTCCTTACTGCCGAGGAGCAGACAAACCTGTTGGACGCTATGGAGTATGGGCAGTCTACGCCCTCTCTTTCTCAGGCACAGCGTCTGAAGAAGCTCAGTCAGGACGGCGGCTGTGACCGCATGGCCATGTATGCCATGATGTCCGAGGAGAAAAAGAGTGAGCTGGACAAAGTCACCATCGATGGGAATGACCTCAGAAAGTTTTTCCCCAAGTCCTACACCCCCAAGCAAATGCACGATGTCATCATCAAACTGCTGACGCAGTGGCAGAAAAAGCGCCAGCGCGACCAAGAACGATAGGAGAACTATATGGCAAAGAAAAAGACTACGAAGAAAACCACCGAACCTGTTATGTACTACGCTATGCTGGCCCCGGAGCTTCCCATCACCGTCATGGATTTGGAGGAATGCTTTACCGCCGTCCCCTGCTTCGGTATTGCCGATCTGGTGATCGACTTCCCCGGTATGGGTCTGAAGCTGGGTACTGATCCCCGTGCCATCGTGGAAACCAATGAAAAGAACTTCCTGATCGGTCCCGGCATCATTTTCCGCACGGACACGTCCGGCAACGACATTCCCATCACCGTGGATGATATCCACCTGCTCCAGTCCCTGATGGTGTTCAAAAGTACCACCCTTCATGCCGGCAAGTACAACATCCCTGCCATTCAGCTGGACTGAGGAGGTGCGCATGGAACAGCAGGAGAAACTCACCGTCCTTTTGATTGAGCCTGAGTGCTACCCCAAAACCATCGAGATTGAGCCGGGTTTGGAACCCCTGCAAAAGGCTGTCGGCGGCTGGATTGAGGCCGTTTATCCGTGGGAGGACAAAGCCGCAATCATCATCAACGAAGAGGGCAAACTCGACCAGCTGCCGCTGAATCGGGCATTGCGAACGGAGGATGGTGAGATTTACGATATCACTGCCGGGAATATGCTGATTGTCGGTCTGGGCGAGGAGGACTTTTCTTCCCTGACCAAAGATCAGCTCGCCCATTACGAGAAGCTCTTTCATCAGCCGGAATCATTCATCCGGTTGGGTGGTCATCTGATGGCAATTCCCATTCCGGATAAGGAAGTCCGGCAGGCAGAGAAGGCACGAAAACAGGAAGCTGCTAAGAAAGCCCCCAGCCATGATGCCCGATGATGTACCTGTTGAGAGGAGGTGTGACCAATGCAGGAGGAAGTTGAAAACAGAACAGTCAACCTGGCAATCAGCACCACCAAGCTGACTGGCCGTTCCCTTGTCAATGCGTTCCGCGCCTATCTGAACCACCGCCGAAATGTGAAAGCCAGGAAAGCATCGGTTCATGACACCCACATCGTAGGTGAGCAAACCATCGATCAGCTTCTGGGGCAGAATCAGGGAGCCACCAATATTGAGATTGAGAAGACCGAGATTGCTGGCTTCAAACGGATTCTCAACAAGTATGGTGTGGACTATGCCATCACCAAAGACCGCTCTCAGGAACCGTCGCGTTATCTGGTGTTCTTCAAGGCACGGGATGGGGATGCGCTGACAGCTGCGTTCAAGGAGTACAGTGCTGCGATGGCGAAAAAGGCAGAGCGTCCCAGTATGCTGGAACTGCTTGCCAAGATGAAAGTCCTTGTGGCCTCCCTGCCCAGGAAGGTGCGTGAAAAGGCACAGGAGCGTGACCTATGACGAAACGGGAAATCAAACGGCTCCTGATCCTATCCATTCCCTATGTTGTATTCGGTCTGGTTTCCACGAATCTTGGCGAAGCATGGCGAATGGCGAAAGCGAATGTACCCAACTCTCCCATACTGGGATTGATGGGTGCGCTCCCTGCGGCGTTTGGAAACCTCACCCCCAGCTTCCAGCCATTTGACCTATGTGTAGGCGTGATTTGTGGTGTGGGGCTGCGGTTGGCGGTGTATCTCAAAGGGAAGAACGCGAAAAAGTACCGTCACAACCAGGAGTATGGTTCTGCCCGGTGGGGCAATGCCCAGGACATTGCCCCATTCATGGCACCAAGGTTTGAGGATAACATTATCCTGACGCAGACAGAGCGGCTGATGATGTCCAATCGTCCGGCTAACCCCAAGAATGCCCGGAATAAGAATGTGCTGATTGTGGGCGGTTCCGGTTCCGGCAAGACCCGGTTCTGGCTGAAACCGAACCTGCTCCAATGCCACAGCTCCTATGTTGTCACTGACCCGAAAGGCTCCATTGTGGTGGAGTGCGGAAATGCACTTCTGAAAAAGGGGTATCGAATCAAGATATTCAATACCATCAATTTCAAGAAGAGTATGCACTACAACCCATTCGCCTATATCCACAGTGAGAAAGACATTCTGAAGCTCGTCACCACGCTGATTGCCAATACCAAGGGGGAAGGCAAAGGCGGCGACGAGTTCTGGGAGAAGTCCGAAAAGCTGCTATATACGGCGTTGATAGCCTACATCCATTACGAAGCCCCCAAGTCAGAGCAGAACTTTGCTTCCCTGTTGGAGCTTCTGAATGCGATGGAGGTCAGAGAGGACGATGAGGAATTTCAGAATCCCGTTGATCTGATGTTCGAGGATTTGAACCGGAAAAAGCCAAACACTTTTGCGTATCGGCAATATAGGCTTTACAAACTGGCTGCGGGAAAAACTGCGAAATCCATCCTGATTTCCTGCGGTGCACGGCTGGCCCCCTTTGATATTGCAGAGCTGCGGGAGATTACGGCCTATGATGAACTGGAACTGGATACCCTCGGAGACCGCAAAACAGCACTGTTTCTCATCATGTCCGATACAGACGCCACCTTTAATTTCCTGATCTCCATGATCTACACCCAGCTATTCAATCTGCTCTGCGAGAAAGCAGATGATGTATATGGAGGCCGCCTGCCGGTGCATGTGCGGTGCCTGATCGACGAAGCAGCGAATATCGGTCAGATTCCCAATCTGGAAAAGCTGGTAGCAACCATCCGCAGCCGTGAAATCTCAGCCTGCCTTGTTCTCCAGGCACGAAGCCAGCTGAAAGCCATTTACAAGGACAACGCAGACACGATTATCGGCAACATGGACTCTCAGATTTTCCTCGGTGGTTCAGAGCCGACTACGCTAAAGGAACTCAATGCGGCACTTGGAAAAGAAACAATCGACAGCTTCAACACATCGGATACACGTGGCAATAGCCCTTCCTATGGCACCAACTTCCAGAAGCTGGGGCATGAACTCATGTCACAGGATGAGCTGGCAGTCCTGGATGGTGGTAAATGTATCTTACAGCTGCGCGGTGTCCGACCCTTTCTTTCCGACAAGTACGATCTGACGCAGCATCCCAACTTCAAGCTGACAGCAGACTATGACGAGAAAAACACATTCGATATCGGCAAGTTCCTCGATCACAAAGCCAAGCTGCACCGGCAGGACAGTTTTATGGTTGTGAACGCCGATGAATTAGGAGGATAAGCTACTGGAAAACACAAATACGCAATCCCCCAAGCGGGAAGAAGTAACCATCAAATTCGGGAAAGGACTTATCGGTCAGCACTTCAAATCCAAAACCGGTAAGGACATGGTACAGGTGAAGATTCCCAACCGTGATCCCAGCGACAAAACTCCCTGGGAATCCTTTGCCGTCCCAGCCAACTTTGTCCATGAAAACAAGTTCTCCAACGGCTTGTGGATGAAGCTCCCGGCTGATGGCACCACCAAAGTGTCCCGCTCCATGCCCCACGGGAAGGACGATATGGGACGCACCATTTGGCAGAATGAATCCAGGACTGTCTCCAACACACAGCTCAAAGCAATGGTGGAGGCATACAAAGAAAGACCCAGAGATTCCATGCTCGGTAATCTCGCAGCGAAGAAGAGTGAAAACAGGGCCTCTGCGCCCCGCTCTGCTCCCAAACCCAGCCGCGATAACGCTCGTTAATCCATGATTTTTGCCGCCTGAAACAGGGCGGCTTTTTTCATGCCCCGGCTGGGCAGCAGTGTCAGCAGACCATCTCACTGCGGTTAGCAGATATCAAATCAGGTTCTCAGGACATTACGCAGACTGGGGCATGACACACTATTTTTCGCCTAAATGGCAAGGAGATTACAATATGGCTTTTTTCAACAGTGCAATTACCGTTCTTCAGACCCTCGTTGTAGCGCTCGGCGCAGGCCTCGGCATCTGGGGTGCCATTAACCTGCTGGAAGGCTACGGCAACGACAATCCCGGCGCAAAGAGCCAGGGCATGAAGCAGCTTATGGCTGGCGGCGGTGTCGCTCTCATCGGCACCACCCTGGTCCCTCTGCTGTCCGGTCTGTTCGGCTAATTCCGGGAGAGACTGCAAATGAAGTGGGATTTGTACGGTACAGATCGTAAGGACATCATACTTGCTGATCTGGGACCCAAGAACCTTGAATGTGACTTACGCCGATATCAGGAATACTTGGGAGATGACTTTGGTGTTTCCGAGCTGCTGATGCTCATAGACATTAAAGCAAAGGCGGCGATTGCAGAGGCAATCAACGATGCTCCCGAGTTCCTGATTCACCAGCTTTGCAGTGCATTGGATGCTCGTGGCTACGGCTTGGGAGACACTTCTTGCGCCATCGATCATGTGGCTGAAGCTATCGAGAATTTAGCCGCCGACTGATCGCTTACAACTGAATATGTTTTTATATTAACTGCACCAGTTATTCAACCGACCGCAATTGCTGTCGGTCTTTTTTTCTGCCCAGAAGCAGGTGTGAAAGCTATCTGGCAGACCCATTCCTTTCACCAACACACCATCCCCATTGGGATAATCAGGAGGAAAACTATGGCATTTTTCAACTCTGCAATCACCGTTCTTCAGACTCTGGTCATCGCTCTCGGCGCAGGTCTTGGCATCTGGGGTGCCATCAACCTGCTGGAGGGCTATGGCAACGACAACCCCGGCGCAAAGAGCCAGGGCATGAAGCAGCTCATGGCTGACGGCGGCGTGGCCCTCATCGGCACCACTCTGGTTCCTCTGCTCTCCGGTCTCTTCGGCTAATCGGGAGGTAACACTTGGACAGCATACTCGAACAGATTACAGACTGGCTGAAAGAAATGCTGGTCAGTGGAATCATGCAAAATCTGTCCGGGATGTTTGATTCTGTGAATCAGCGAGTTGGAGATATTGCAACCCAGGTCGGAACAACCCCGGCGGCTTTTTCGCCGGGGATTTTCGGCATGATCCGAAATGTCTCTGAATCGGTCATCGTCCCGATTGCAGGTATGATTCTCACCTTCATTGCCTGTTATGAATTGATCCAGATGATCATTGACCACAACAATCTGGCGAATTTTGAAACCTGGACCTTCTTCAAATGGGTTTTCAAAACCTTTCTGGCCGTCACCATCATCACAAACTGCTTCAACATCACCATGGCTGTCTTCGATGTGTCGCAACAGGTCATTGCCGGTGCGGGAGGTATCATTGCAGGTTCGACTGCAATCGATTCTGCCGCGCTGGACAGTATGCAGGCGACTGTTGAAGCCATGGACTTGGGGCCGATGCTGGGACTGTATTTGCAGTCCTTCATCGTCCAGACCACCATGTGGGTGCTTGGCATTCTGATCTTTGTCATCGTCTATGGCCGTATGATTGAAATCTACCTCATGGTCAGCCTTGCCCCCATCCCGTTCTCCACCTTTGGCAACCGGGAGCAGTCGCAGATCGGACAGAACTATCTGCGCTCCCTGTTTGCCATCGGCTTCCAGGGATTCCTCATCCTTGTCTGTGTTGGCATCTATGCCGTTCTCATTCAGAGTGTCGCTTTCTCCCAGGACATCATCGCATCCCTGTGGGGTGTTGTGGGGTACACGGTGCTGCTGTGTTTCACTCTGTTCAAGACCGGCGGACTTGCCAAATCCGTACTCAATGCACATTAAGGAGGCCAAATGGCAGCTTATATTTCCGTACCCCGTGACCTGACACGGGTGAAATCCAAAATCCTTTTCAATCTGACGAAGCGGCAGCTGATTTGTTTCTCTGTTGCTGCCATCGTCGGTGTTCCGGTTTTCTTCCTCTTGAAGCGAACCGGAAATGTTTCTCTGGCAACGCTGGGGATGATGCTGGTCATGCTGCCCATGTTCTTTCTCGGCATGTACGAGAAGGATGGACAGCCGCTGGAGAAGATTGCTCAGCACTTCATTCAGGCGAAAATCATCCGTCCCCAGGTGCGCCCCTACCGAACGAACAACTACTATGCAGCCCTGATTCGTCAGGATGAACTTGAGCAGGAGGTACAGCGAATTGTCCATTGATAAAAAGAAATCCAGAAAAGCAAAGGCAGCGACCACGGCTCCGGTCTCCGCAAAGAAGCTGTCCAGAAAGCAGCAGAAGGAATTGGAAGCTGCGGTGAAGAAAGCAAAGCGGGACGATGGCGTCCCCCGGACGGCGCAGCAGTCCATTCCGTTTCAGAGGATGTTCCCGGATGGTATTTGCCGTGTCACGGATCGGTACTACACCAAAACAATCCAGTTTCAGGATATCAACTACCAGCTGGCCCAGCAGGAGGACAAGACCGCCATTTTTGAGGAATGGTGCTCCTTCCTGAACTTCTTCGATTCCAGCATCCATTTCGAGCTGTCCTTTATGAATATGTCCACCGATGCGGATGCTTTTGAAAAGAGCATCCGCATTCCTTATCAGAATGACGGTTTTGATGATGTCCGTGCGGAATATGGCATGATGCTTCGGCAGCAGCTTCAGAAGGGCAACAATGGTCTGACCAAGACGAAGTACCTGACCTTCGGAATTGAAGCAGATTCCATGAAGCAGGCCAAACCCCGCCTCGACCACATCGAAGTTGACCTGATGAACAACTTCCACCGGCTGGGTGTTGCTGCCAAGCTGCTGGACGGCAAGGAACGGCTCCAGCTGATGCACAGCATGTTCCACATGGGTGACCAGGAGAAGTTCCGGTTTGACTGGAAGTGGCTTCCCAAGAGCGGTCTGTCTGTAAAGGACTACATCGCGCCTACCTCTTTTGCTTTCCCCGGCAGCAGAACCTTCCGCATGGGAAAGCTCTATGGAGCCATGAGCTATTTGCAGATCACCGCTTCCGATATCAGCGACCAGCTGCTGAAGGACTTCCTGGACATGGATTCCAGCGAGATTGTGACTATGCACATCCAGTCCGTCGATCAAAACAAGGCAATCAAGCAGATCAAGCACACCATCACGGAACTGGATCGGAGCAAGATCGAGGAGCAGAAAAAGGCTGTCCGCGCCGGTTATGACATGGACATCATTCCTTCCGACCTTGCCACCTACGGCAATGATGCCAAATCTCTGCTGAAAGAACTCCAGTCCCAGAACGAGCGTATGTTCCTTCTGACTTTCCTCGTCCTCAACACCGGCAGCACCAAGCAGGAGCTGGAAACCAATGTCTTTCAGGCCAACTCCATTGCCCAGAAGCACAACTGCAATCTGCGGCGGCTGGACTACCAGCAGGAGCAGGGGCTGATGTCCTCTCTGCCGCTGGCCTATAACCAGATCGAGATTCAGCGGGGCATGACCACTTCCAGCACGGCTATTTTCGTTCCTTTCACCACCCAGGAGCTGTTTCAGGATGGAAAGGAAGCCCTGTACTATGGTCTGAACGCGCTTTCCAACAACCTGATCATGGTAGACCGGAAGAAACTCAAGAACCCCAACGGTCTGATTCTGGGTACGCCCGGTTCCGGCAAGTCTTTTTCTGCAAAGCGTGAGATCACCAATGCCTTCCTCACCACCAGTGACGATATCATTGTTTGCGACCCCGAAGCCGAATATGCCGCGCTGGTGACACGGCTGAAAGGACAGGTCATCAAGATCAGTCCCTCTTCCACCCAGTATATCAACCCCATGGACATCAACAGCAATTACTCCGAGGAGGATAACCCCATTGCCCTGAAATCTGATTTCATTCTGTCCCTGTGCGAACTGGTTGTGGGCGGCAAAGAGGGACTCCAGCCCGTGGAAAAAACAGTCATTGACCGCTGTGTCCATCAGATCTACCAGACCTATTTCGAGAATCCGGTTCCTGAACAGATGCCGATTCTGGAAGACCTCTACAATGCGCTTTTGAAGCAGGAAGAAAAAGAGGCACGCCATGTGGCAACGGCGCTGGAAATCTATGTCAAAGGCTCTCTGAACCTGTTCAATCACAGAACCAATGTGGATGTGAACAATCGCTTTGTCTGCTACGACATCAAAGAGCTGGGTAAGCAAATGAAGAAGATCGGTATGCTGATTGTTCAGGATCAGGTATGGGGGCGTGTTACTGCCAACCGCTCTGCCGGCAAGTGTACCCGGTACTATGTCGATGAGTTCCACCTGCTGCTCAAAGAAGAACAGACTGCGGCATATTCCGTGGAAATCTGGAAGCGTTTCCGGAAATGGGGCGGCTGCCCGACTGGTATCACCCAGAATGTGAAAGACCTGCTGACCAGCCGGGAAGTTGAGAATATCTTCGAGAACTCTGATTTTATCATCATGCTGAACCAGGCGGCGGGCGACCGGCAGATTCTCGCCAACACCCTGAACATTTCTCCCCACCAGCTGTCCTATGTCACCCATTCTGGTGAAGGCGAAGGACTGCTGTTTTACGGCAATGTCATTCTTCCGTTCGTCGATCACTTCCCCACAAATCTGGAGCTGTATCGCATCATGACCACCAAGCTGTCTGAGGTCACGCCGGAAAAGGAGGCGTAAATGGCCAGCAAAAAGCCTCGCCTCCAGTTCACAGAGGATTCTGGCAGTGCAGCTGATTCCAAGATGCGTAACCCGGCGCAGCCGAAACTACTGACAGATGAGCAGAAAGCCAAAGCTCGGAAAGAGCAGCTTCGGTTCGGGAAAAAAGAAAATGCTGCCCCCATTGATCCGAATACCCGGCAAGGAGTTGTCAGAAAGGGTGTCGCGAAACGCGACACCCTTTCTGCACGGGCATCGTCAAGTGTTCTCAAGCATGAGGCTGCGGAAGCAAATAAGGATGATAATGTCGGTACGCAGGCACTTCAGGAGGGAGTTGCCACGGCTGAGAGCAGCATCCGGGAAATCGGCGATGCCCGATACGGTCATAAGCTCAGGCAGGTGGAAAAAGCCGGGAAGCTGGAAAAGAAGGCGGATAAGGCAAATCTTGAAGCCCGGTATCGGGAGGCTCTGGACAAAGCGGATGCTGCCACATCCAATCCCATCTCCCGTTGGCAGCAGAGGCGAAAAAACCGTAAGGAATACTACGAAGCCAAGAACGCTGCCCAGAATGCAGCCAGCACCGCTAAAACTGCCCGGTCTGTGACGGAGCGTCTGAAAGATGGCTTTGATGCGATTCGGACAGCCCTTTCCAGCAGTACCGGCTTGCGCTCTGTGCTTGCCGCGGCGATGGCTTTCCTGGTGATTGTGGCACCGTTCCAATCCTGTTCCGTGATTACCGGGGGTGTGCTCACCACGGTAACAGCCACCTCGTGGCCTGCTGATGATATCCAGATCACCCGCGCGGATGCCTACTACACGAAACTCGAAGCCCAGCTTCAGAAGAAGATCAACACAGTGGAATCCCGGCATCCCGGCTGTGAAGAGTATCACTACAATCTGTCGGAGATCGGGCACGATCCTACCATGCTCATCAGCTACCTGTGCGCCAAGTATCAGGACTTCACTTTCAACCAGGTGAAGTCGGAACTGGAAGCCATTTTCAACCTGCAATACCATCTTTCCGAAGAAATCCGAACCGAAACCCGTGTTACTACCCGGACGGTTCAGGTTGGCGACTATATCGGTCAGGTGGTCACAAGTGCCTATTGCAGCTGCCCTATCTGCTGCGGAATATGGTCTGGCGGTCCAACCGCCTCCGGTGTCTACCCGCGAGCAAACCATACTATTGCCGTAGACGCAAACAATCCCCGTTTGCCCATGGGTACAGAAATCATCATGAATGGCACGCTCTACAAGGTGGAGGATACCGGCAACTTCGCACGATACGGTGTGGACTTCGATGTGTACTATGACAGCCATCAGGCCGCTCTGAATCACGGGCACCAGACATGGGATGCCTACTATGCTGGCGGTAATGGCGATTCCATTACGATCATCGAGGAAGAATCCGTGGACATCTGTTATGTCACTCTCACCACCTCCGATTTTGAGAGCATCCTGCTCAACCGGCTCAATGCCGAACAACGAGAGATGTATGACATTTACCAGATTACCAAGGGCAATCGCGTCATGTTCGGTTCTCCCGTTGACCTGAATTGGCACAACAGCATTCTGTATGGTTATGGCTATCAGTGCTCCGGGGATATGGTAATTGAGAACAGTCAGATGGAAGTTCTTGTTCCCAGCGGAACGCAGGTGCTTTCCGTCATGGATGGGCAAGTGGTGAGGATTGCCAGCGGCGTGATTGCCCTCAAGAACGAAAAGGGATACACCGTGAAAATCGGCGGCTGCACCAATTTCACCGTTCCCGTTGGCACCGAAGTCACAAAGGGACAGCCCATCGCGCAGATTGGCAGTGCTGGCAAAATGACACTTTCTTTCAGCTATCGGAACAACAGTTTTAACCCCTACTTCTATCTGAATGTCGGAAGTATCTTGGATTCCGTAGAGGTTGAGGCCACCGGAAAA
Organism: uncultured Oscillospiraceae bacterium; assembly: GCA_944385535.1. Classification (GTDB taxonomy): domain Bacteria; phylum Bacillota; class Clostridia; order Oscillospirales; family Oscillospiraceae; genus Faecousia. The sequence goes on along the minus strand of CALWXR010000001.1, from coordinate 91,617 downwards.
GCCGCTCAGTTGATTGCCAAGGCAGAACAATATCTGGGCACGCCTTATGTTTGGGGAGGATACAGTCCCAGCGGTTTTGACTGTTCCGGCTTTGTGTCCTATGTGGTCAACAACTGCGGCGCTGGCTTCAACTTTGGACGGCTCACCGCAGAAAGCTGGCGGCGGCAATGCAGCATCATCTCCGCATCCCAAGCGCGACCCGGTGACCTGATCTTCTTCCAGGGAACCTACAATACCGCCGGAGCCTCCCATGTCGGCATCTATCTGGGAGATGGGAAAATGATCCATTGCGGCAACCCCGTGAAAATCAGCAGCATCAACACGGCCTACTGGCAGCAGCACTTCTACTGCTACGGCAGAATCCCCGGCATGTAGTCGGGGATTCTCAACTATGTAAAGGAGATTTGAAATGAGTATTAAACTGGACAAGCTCGGTGCAGATCGTGACCGCGCTCTGCGCAAGCGCAACGAGTGGGATGCCAAATTCAAAGAGCTGGATCGGCTGTACAAAGAGCGTGAGAACACCGAAATCCATGACATCGTACACGCCGCCAATCTGACCCCTGACCAGCTGGCGCAGCTGCTTCAGTCCCTCGGGCATGGTCTGCCTGCTGGCGAGATTCCCGAAGAAATCATCGAACCCGCAACCGAAAACACAAATACCACTTCTATGGAGGAAATCGAAGATGAAGCGTAAACTCTTTTCCCTGTTTCTGACTGCACTGCTCTGCATGAGCCTGATTGCAGTCCCGGTATCTGCCCAGTCCAATGAGAATGAAGAACCCCTGCCCCCGCTGACACCGGAGGGCAACATGAATCTGGTGGACGACATGGTCACTGTGTCCGGCAAGCAGTTTATCACGGTGACGACCAGGGACGGCAACTATTTCTACATCATCATCGACCGGGATGACAACGGAAATCAGACCGTCCATTTTCTGAATCAGGTGGATGAAGCAGACCTGCTTGCTCTGCTGGATGAGGATGAACTGAAGGACTATACCGAATCCCAGAAGCCCACAGAACCGACTCCCACCGAACCGGTGCAGACGCACCCTACCGAGCCTCCTGTGGTGACAGAAGAGAAAGGAAACGGCAACTTCGCCGCACTCTTGCCGGTTGTCCTCCTTGCCGCAGTTGGCATTGGCGGCTTTCTCATGCTGAGCAGCTCCAAGAAAAAGTCCCAGCAGGTAAAGCCTGATCCTGATGCGGACTACCAGGAAGATGACGACTTTGAGCTGCCAGAGGGCAGCTACGACGAAGAATAATCCAACCTGTGCGGGCAGACCATCTGCCCGCACTTTGTACATACCATCAAAAGGAGGAAACGCCAATGTATCATTTGGTAGTCACCGAAAAGCCATCTGTTGCTCAGTCGATTGCCGCCGTGATCGGTGCCACTCAGCGAAAGGACGGATATCTGGAAGGCAACGGATACCTCGTCAGCTGGTGCATCGGTCATCTGGTAGAGCTGGCAGCTCCGAGTGCATACGGCAGCTATGAGAAATGGAGAAAGGAGGATTTACCCATACTGCCGGACAAGTGGCAGTATCAGATTTCATCCCGGACGAAGGAGCAGTTTGAGGTGCTGCGCAGCCTCATGCTCCGTCCTGATGTTGACCGGCTGATATGCGCCACCGATGCCGGTCGTGAAGGCGAACTGATATTCAGGCTTACCTATCATCAGAGCGGGTGCAGCAAACCTTTTGACCGCCTCTGGATTTCCAGCATGGAGGATTCCGCTATTCGCGAGGGATTCCAGAACCTGAAACCGTCTGCCCAATATGATTCCCTCTATGATACCGCCCTGTGCCGGGAGCGTGCCGATTGGTTAATCGGCATCAACGCTACCCGGCTTTTCTCATGCCTGTATGGTCAGCCACTTTCTATCGGCAGAGTCATGACACCAACATTGGGCATGACCGTCCAGCGTGAGGCCGCGATTGCTGCGTTTGTGTCGGAGCCTTTCTACACAGTCCTGCTCTGTGTCAATGGCATGGAGATGGAAAGCAAGCGGTTTCCTGACCGGGACAGCACAGCCAGTCTTCTGGAAGCCTGCAAGAAGGAAGAGTATGTATTGATTCAGTCCATCGAACAGAAAGAGCGTACAGAGAAAGCCCCTGCACTCTATGACCTGACGACACTTCAGCGGGATGCGAACCGCATTCTCGGTTTTACAGCCCAGCAAACCCTCGACTACACCCAGTCCCTATATGAAAAGAAGCTGGTCACCTATCCCCGGACGGACAGCCGCTATCTGACCGAAGATGCTGCGCCGGTTTTGGAGCAGCTGGTTCCTGCTGTTACTGCGCTTTTCCATGTGAGCGGTGAAGTGGTTTTGAACGGCGAGCAGGTCATCAACAGCAAAAAGGTATCCGATCACCATGCCATCATTCCCACCAAATCGGTTTCCAGTGTAAATCTCGAAATCCTGTCCAAGGGAGAACAGGAGATTCTGCGGCTGATTTCCATTCGGCTTTTGGCAGCTGTTGGGGAGCCGTACCGATTTATTGAGACTACCGTGACCGCCGAGTGTGCAGGTGAGGTTTTCACCTCCAAAGGCAAGGTGGTCGTCAGTGAGGGCTGGAAAGGCATCGTGAATCAGTTCTTCCCAGAGAAGACCACCCCGGAGAGAACGATTCCCGACACGGTCACGGATGCAGTTGTTCCCGTCACGAGTGCCCAAATCAAGGAAGGAAAAACCACGCCGCCAAAGCATTTCACAGAGGATTTACTGCTGCAAGCCATGGAGACCGCTTGCGCCGATGAATTCCCCGAAGATGCGGAGCGCAAAGGCATCGGGACTCCGGCAACCAGGGCGGCGACCATCGAAAAGCTCGTCCAGAAGGGATATCTGGAGCGCAAGGGTAAAGGCAAGATGAAGCATCTGATCCCGACACAAATTGGGCAGGCGCTGATCACCGTGGCCCCGGAGCAGATTCAGTCCCCCTCCATGACCGCTGACTGGGAAGAAAAGCTGTTCCAGATCGAGCATGGACAGTATACGCCGGAGCAGTTCATGGAAGAAATCACCCACATGATTACTGGTCTGGTAAACACCTATGAAATTGTAGAAGGAGCAGAAGCACTTATGAGACGCAATCAGATTATCGGAATTTGCCCCCACTGTGGAAGTGAAGTTGTCGCGCGAGAAAAAGGCTGGATGTGCCGCAACCGGGAGTGCCGGTTCGTCCTCTGGAAGAACAGCGCCTATTTCAAAAAGATTGGCAAACCCATGACTGAGCATATGGCCGCTCGCCTGATCCGGGAAAAGCGGCTGCGCCTCAAAGATTGCCAGAGCCAGCGAACCGGCAGGGCCTTTACCGCCGATGTACTCATGAATATTGAAGCGGACGGTAGTCCCACCTTCACCATGGCCTTTCCCAATGGAGGTGCAAAGAAATGAAAGCGAATTTGTCGCATGTATACCAGGAACAGGCAGAGCGTTTCTTTGGCAGTCAGGTGGATTCCTATGCGATAATGCAGCTGGATTCCAGCAAGGTCACGCCTTTTGAACCGTTTTCCTCTCTGCGTCTGCTGGAAAAGTATGGCTTGAAGCCCAATGCGGAGCACTACAACATCGTCTACACCGATGCACTGCCGATGTTCCAGAACATCCATGTGTTTCTGGAAAACACCTATTCCAAATTCAATATGGATCGCCCGGAGGATTTCAAAGGGCACAGTCTGTCTGTCAGCGACATCGTAGCCATCCGTCAGGCAGGTGTGGTAAGCTGTTACTATTGTGACTCAGTTGGATTCCAGAAGCTGGACATGGTGCTGGAACCTCAGAACTATCTGAAAGCAGCGGAGATGTCCATGGAGGACGACTACAGCATGCTGGATGGCGTGATAAACAACGGGAAAGCACCGCAGTTGGAAGATACGCCGTCCATGCTGGTGCAGCTCAAAGAGAAAGCCGAAGCCTGCAAGGATACCCCCTCCCCGAAGAAACCCAAGAGTAAGGAGCGCTGAGCATTATGACTTTCAGCCGGGATGAAGAAGTCCTGATGATGCTTTATAGTCCCGGCAGCAAGTCGGGACTGGTAAAAGCCCTCAGGAAAATGTCTGCGGATTTAGATTTGGATGACCCGGAAGACAATCAGCTTTATCAGCTTACCCAATCGGTACTGGCCAAACTGGAACGGATGACTGCTGTGGAGTTTCACCAGCTTGCCCTGTACCGCAATCTATAGAAATGGAGGAACACATGGTAGATAAACTGAAATCCCTTGTCCAAATGTCCGAGTTCATTGCCACGAACAGCACCCAGACCTATGAAAACTGGACGCACTTTCTGCAATTCTCAGGGCGTTTTTACAAGTACACCTACGATGAACAAATCAGCATCTACTTTCAGCGACCGGAAGCCACCGCTGTCGCCAGCTATGAAATCTGGAATCAGCAGATGCGCCGGTACATCAAGCGCGGCTCTGTAGGCATCGCTGTCATTGACAACAGCGGAAATGGCACTCGCCTTCGCTACCTGTTTGATATTGCAGATACCGGAACGAGGCAAAACTCCAGAACACCGAACATCTGGAAGATGAACCGGGAGCATGAGCAAGCCGTTGCGCAGGATTTGGAGCAGCGGTATGGCATTCCCAACGACATCGTTTCGTTGGAAAACCATCTGGAACTGCTTGCCATGCAGAAGGCATCCGAGTATTGGGAAGCCCACAGCGAGGAGATAGCCGGTATCCTTGATGATAGTGCGCTGGCAGTGTATGATGTAGATGCGCTGGGGTACAACTTCCGAAAAGCCGTATCAAACAGCACCCTCTACCAGCTGATTAGCCGTTGCCTTGGCAATCCGGATGATTACTTCGGCTTTGAAGATTTCTCGGATGTATTCGATTTCAACACCCCGCAAACAGCCGCAGCGCTGGGCACAGCAGTCAACACAATTTCTTCTGAGATACTTCGTCAAATCGAAATCACCGTCAGAAGCTACAATCGGAATCAAGAAAGGAGCCAAAACAATGAAGCCGCAACTGACCTATATCCGCAACGGGGATTATCTGATCCCGAACCTCACGCTGGAGAGCACCGAGCAGAGGCCTCTGAACAAGTACGGACGGATGCGCCGGACATTCCTGAAGGAACACAGACCGACTCAGTTCAGCATCCTGGCGATGACTCAGAAGCTGTTTCCTCACCTGTGGGAGATTCAGGAGACAGCAGAGCGCAGACTGAACCAGATGATGGAGGAGCTGCTGACACAGAACCCGGCCCCGGACAAAGCAACCAACCCGATGGCATGGGTACAGCACATGAACAATCTGAAAGCACAGGCAGAGGAGACGATCTTCGCGGAGCTGATCTACAGCTAATTATCGAGGAGCCACCCATTGAGGGCGAACAGGTTTCCTTCTTCGCAAGTGAATATGAGCAGATACAGTCCATTGAAGTAGCAGAGCGTGTTGTGAAAGCACCCTCTGCTATTTCTATTTCTCAGGATGTGATCGACTCCTTTCTCCGCAGCGGCGGCAACTCCAACGATCACAGAATGCTGATTGTCGCTGAGTTCATGAAGCAGAAGTCGATTCCTGAAATCGCCGCGATTCTTCCGAATGTCTTTGTGGGTGGTCACGGTCTTAAATTCGGCTCTACTGACCATGCCGCTTGGTATCACCCGGACGGGATTCACCTGACTTATGGCAGAAGTGCTCGTGACTCTCGCCGTGCCCAGGTGATTTCCTGGGAGGATGCCGCTCAGAGAATCGGTCAACTGCTGGAAGATGGGCACTTTGCAAGCAACATTGAGCTTGCCGAAGCAACCACCCATGAGCGGGAACTGCTTGCCCAGAAGCTGATCTACGCCAGCCGCGATGCAATCGGAGAATATTTCCCCACCGTTCGTAATACAGGTCACATTTTCCCCGAACAGCTGGAACAGGTTACCGCCTTACTGTCCTCCCCGGATTCTCTGGCGACTATCACAGAAGAATTTTCCACTTTCTATTCTGCCTACAAATCCGGCGAACCGGTCAGCCGATTCCGCATCAACAGCATAGATCAGATTGCTGCCGGTTTGATCGATCTGACTTTGCCTCGCAGAGAGTATTCCTCCGAGTGGTCTGAAGTACCTGGACTGCCCGGTTTCATCACAGAAGATGAAATCAACACACTGTTTGTTTCTGGTCCTCCGATGTCGGGTGGAAAGCAACGAGTCTTTGACTATTTTTCCCAGAATCATTCCCAGAAGGAAGAAATCTCCTTCCTGAAGAATGAGTACGGAATCAGTGGTCATAACAATGCGCTTCCCGGCAGTTTCATGAGCGATGTCATGTTTGATGGCAAAGGAATGACCCTGAAAAAGCCCGGATGTGCCAAGGTTGAAATGCGGTGGAATCAGATTGATGATAGAATCCGCAATCTGGTTCTCAAGGACAGCTATCTTGCAGTAGAGGAAGCAGAGGAACAGCGAGCGCGGCACAGCTCTGAAGAAGAACTTCTCGAAGAGGTTTCTGATCGCCATGAAAATGCGCAGGAGCACAGCGACAGCGAGCAATCCACACCCGAGGCTGCTCCGATGGATGCAGAAGAAGCCGCGACTTCCCCGACACCGGAAGCCCCGGAACCCGAAGCACCGCTGGCAGCAGAATCTGAGGTTACAGTAGAACCTGCCCCTGAAAGCAGTCCCCAGCTTTCTGTTCTGAGTGCTGCGCAGGAAGCAGAGTACCGCGCCATTCGGGAGCAGTACGACTCTACCATCCTGGTCGGCTTTGAACAGAACGGTTACTTTGAGTTCTACGGCGACGATGTTCAGAAAGTCAGCGATGCGTTAGGCTCCCACATCCTCACGAAGTCCGTTGAAGGCGGGGATGCCATTCCTGTAACTGGGTTCCCGGCAGAAAGCTGGGTGGCAAAGGGAAAGAAAATATGGAGTCACGGCAACAGCCTTGTCCTGATGGGTGCAAATGAGGATGGTTCCCACTACCGTTTCCACGAGTACAAGGGCAGCGAGTATCTTCCCATTGGGCAGAAGCTGGAAATTGACAACCGGCAGTTCATCATTGATTCTGTAGACTACCGCACCGGGAAAGTCACCTTGCAGGATGATTCTTTCCGCGCTGGAACCGGCTTTCCCATCTTCCGCGTGGAGCCTATCGATTTTGTCCGTTCCTATCTGGAGGACTGGCTGGACAATCACCCTGCGTACACCATCGAGACCGTAGAAACCATCCCTGCTGAGGAAAACAATCTGCCCTTCGATGTGGTTATCCAGACATTGAAAACCCCGTCCAAAGCAGTCGAACCAGAGCTTCCTCCCAAACCAGCAACCCCGGCTGTCAACTACCACATTACCGATGACAATCTGGGCGTTGGCGGCGCGAAGCAGAAATTCGCAAGAAACTATGCGGCAATCTGTTTGCTCCACGAGCTGGAAAAGAGTGGTGCTCAAGCCGACCCTGACCAACAGGAAGTGCTGGGGCAGTATGTTGGCTGGGGTGGTCTTGCCGATGCTTTTGACGATACCAAGCCGGAATGGGCATTTGAATACGCACAGCTGAAAGCGGAACTCACCGATGAGGAGTACAAGGCGGCAAGGGCTTCCACACTGAATGCCCATTATACCAGCCCCACCATCATCCGGGCTATGTACCAGGCGATTGAAAATATGGGCTTTCAGACCGGTAACATTCTGGAGCCTGCAATGGGCGTGGGAAACTTCTTCGGGATGCTGCCCGAGGGTATGCAGCACAGCCGCCTCTATGGTGTAGAGCTGGACAGTCTCTCCGGTCGGATCGCCAAGCAGCTGTATCCCAACGCACACATCACCATCTCCGGCTTTGAGCAGACCAGTGAGAAGGATTTCTATGACCTGGCAATCAGCAATGTCCCCTTTGGGCAATATCGCGTGAATGACCCGGCTTTCAATAAGCTGGGCTTTTCTATCCATAACTACTTTTTTGCAAAGGGCTTGGAGCAGCTGCGTCCCGGCGGTATCATGGCTTTTATCACCAGCCGCTACACAATGGATTCCAAGGACAGTGCTGTCCGAAAGTATATTGCAGAGCGGGCTGAGCTGCTGGGTGCTATCCGGCTTCCCAACAATGCCTTCAAAGCCAACGCCGGTGCAGAAGTGGTCTCCGATATTCTGTTCTTCAAGAAGCGGGACAGGCCCATTGTCAATGAACCGGAGTGGGTTTCCCTTGGGGAAAACAAGGACGGTTTTGCCATCAATCGGTATTTCCTCGACAATCCGCACATGGTTCTGGGTGGAGAAACCACCCAGAGTACCCGATTCGGCTTGGACTACACCGTGATTCCCCATGAGGAAATCCCCCTTTCCACGCTGCTGAGCGATGCCATCCAGCACATTCACGGGAGCTATCAGGCAGCGGAGCTGCCTGACCTTGGTGAAGGCGAGGAAATCCGGGAGACCATTCCCGCCGATCCCAGCGTCAAAAACTTCTCCTACGCCCTGGTAGATGGAGAAATCTACTATCGGGAAAACAGCGTGATGGTCAAGCCACAGATCAAAGCCGCTGCAAAAGACCGGATTCGCGGAATGATTGGTCTGCGGGACTGTGTCCGGGAGCTGATTGCCCTTCAGATGGATGCCCTGACACCCGACCACGAAATCACGGAAAAGCAGAAAGAGCTGGATAAGCTGTATGATTCCTTCTCTGCAAAGTATGGACTGATCAACTCCAAAGGAAACCGGCTGGCGTTCTCGGATGACAGCTCCTACTATCTGCTTTGCAGTCTGGAAGTCCTGGACGAAGACAACAAATTTCTGCGGAAGGCGGATATGTTCACCAAACGCACCATTCGTGAAGCCAGAGCCGTTACTTCGGTGGATACTGCCTCGGAAGCACTCGCCGTTTCCATTGCGGAGCACGCCAGCGTCGATATGGCATACATGTCCCAGTTGTCCGGGAAATCTGTTGAGGAGCTTGCGGATGAACTTCGCGGCGTCATTTTTCAGCTTCCGGGCGTTCTGGATGAGGATGGCTCTCCCAGCTATGTAACGGCGGACGAATATCTCTCCGGCAATGTGCGGCAGAAGCTGGCCATTGCCCGCCGTGCTGTGGAGGAATCCGAAGTGTTCCGGGACAATGTAGAGGCTCTGGAAAAGGCGCAGCCAAAAGATCTGGAAGCTTCGGAAATTGATGTGCGCCTGGGTGCCACGTGGATTGATAAAAAGTATATTCAGGAGTTCATGGAAGAACTGCTCCAACCTCCGTTCTATCTCCGGCGTTCCATTGTCGTGAATTACTCTCCTTACACAGCGGAGTGGAGCATTACCGGGAAGAAGAATGTCAGCTACCGGGATGTGAATGCGTACACCACCTACGGCACATCCAGAATCAATGCCTATCAGATTTTGCAGGATTCCCTGAACCTGCGGGATTCCCGCGTGTATGATACCGTGGAAGATCCGGATGGAAAGGAGCGGCGGGTGCTGAACCAGAAGGAAACCACCCTGGCACAGCAGAAACAGCAGGCTATCAAGGAAGCGTTCCGGGATTGGATTTGGAAAGACCCGGAGCGGCGGCAGACGCTGGTGGAGCTATACAACGAGAAATTCAACTCCACCCGACCTCGGGAATACGATGGCTCCCATATCAGCTTCAGCGGCATGAGTCCTGAGATTTCTCTGCGAGAGCATCAGAAGAATGCCATCGCCCACATTCTGTATGGCGGCAATACGCTTCTGGCACATGAGGTGGGCAGCGGCAAGACCTTTGAGATGGTAGCAGCTGCCATGGAAAGCAAGCGTCTGGGTCTATGCAGCAAGTCCATGATTGTGGTGCCGAACCACCTGATTGAGCAGTGGGCCGGTGAGTTTCTCCGACTTTATCCCTCCGCAAACCTTCTGGTCGCCCGGAAAAAGGATTTTGAGCCTGCACATCGAAAGACCTTCTGCTCGAAAATCGCAACCGGCGATTACGATGCGGTGATCATTGGTCACTCTCAGTTTGAGAAGATTCCCATGTCCATTGAACGGCAGCAGGCTTCCATTGAAAAGCAGATTGCGGAAGTGGAAGAAGGTATCGAGGAACTGCGTGCCAGCGGTGCCGAACGATTCACTGTCAAATCCATGGAACGCACGAAACGCGGACTGAAATCCCGGTTGGAAAAACTCCTATCCAGCACGAAGAAGGATGATGTCGTAACCTTTGAGCAGCTTGGCGTGGATCGGCTGTTCGTGGACGAGGCACATGGGTACAAAAACCTCTTTTTGTATACAAAAATGCAGAATGTGGCAGGTGTTTCCACTACAGATGCCCAAAAATCTTCGGATATGTATATGAAGTGCCAGTATCTGGATGAGAAAACCGGTGGGCGCGGTGTGATCTTTGCAACCGGAACGCCCATCAGCAACTCCATGACAGAGCTGTACACCATGATGCGGTATCTGCAAAGCGATACCCTCCGGGAAAAGGGCTGGAGCCATTTTGACTGTTGGGCGGCTCACTTTGGCGAAACCAAAACCGTGATCGAGCTGTCTCCCGAGGGCACAGGCTACCGGGCAAGAACCCGGTTTGCCAAGTTCTACAACCTGCCGGAGCTGATTAACATCTGGAAAGAAGCCGCAGATGTGAAAACTGCGGATCAGCTGCACCTGCCTCGCCCGGAGGCTGTATATCACAACGAAGTGGCAAAGCCCACCCCGGAGCAGCAGGAGCTGGTATCCGAGCTTTCTGATCGCGCGGCGAAGGTTCACAGCGGCATCGTAGAGCCGAGGGAGGACAACATGCTCAAGATTACCTCGGATGGAAGAAAGCTGGGGTTGGATCAGCGGATCATTAACCCCGATCTGCCGGATGAACAGGGCACGAAGATCAACATGTGCGTTGAGAATATTCTCCGCATTTGGCGCGATGGCGAGGCTGAGAAGCTGACCCAGTTGGTGTTTTGTGATATCTCGACACCCAAAGCAAAGGCTTCTGCGAAGAAAAGCGTGAAGGAGCCACAGGAAGAAAACTCCGATACACCTGCTTTTGATCCCCTTGCAGCACTCAACGCCTCCGATTCTTCTTTTACCGCCTATGATGACATTCGTTCCAAGCTGATTGCCGGTGGTATTCCGGCAGAGCAGATTGCGTTCATCCATGACGCAAACACCGAGACCCGGAAAAAGGAGCTGTTTGCAAAGGTTCGCACCGGTCAGGTGCGTGTCTTGATGGGCAGTACCTTCAAAATGGGCGCTGGTATGAATGTGCAGGACAGGCTGATTGCCTTGCATGATCTCGACTGCCCCTGGCGACCGGGTGATCTGGAACAGCGGAGCGGTCGTATTATCCGCCAGGGCAATATGAACAAGCAGGTTCATATCTACCGTTATGTCACAGAAGGGACGTTCGACTCCTACCTCTGGCAGACGGTGGAAAACAAGCAAAAATTTATCAGCCAGATTATGACCTCCAAATCCCCGGTTCGCTCCTGCGAAGATGTGGATGAAACAGCCCTGTCCTTTGCAGAAATCAAGGCTCTGTGTGCCGGCAATCCGGCTATCAAGGAAAAGATGGATTTGGATATCGAAGTCGCCCGCCTGAAGGTGCTGAAAGCTGACCATCAGAGCCAGCAGTTTCGGATGGAGGATAACCTGCTGAAATATTACCCGGAGCAGATCCGTAAGCTGCAAGGTATCATTGCCGGACTGGAAGCGGATATTCAGACAGCAGAAGCACACCCACATCCCGAAGAAGGGTTTGCAGGCATGACCCTCAATGGCAAAGTCTTATCTGATAGGGAAAATTCAGGCGCTTCCTTACTGGAGGCATCCAAACAGGCAACCGGCTATGACCCGTTGCAGATTGGTTCGTATCGCGGCTTTGAAATAAGTGCTACGCTGGAAAACTTCGGAAAGGATCGTGTGCTGATTTTGACTGGGCAACTCTCGCACCGGGTAACCCTGGGCAACGATGCCAGAGGCAATCTGGTCAGAATTGATAACACCATCAAAGACATGCCCAGACTCTTATCGACCTCTCAGGGGCAGCTTCAGAATTTACAGGAGCAGGTGGAGCTGACGAAAGCTGAGCTTGGCAAACCATTCCCCCAGGAAGCAGAACTGGCGCAGAAAAGCCAGCGGTTAGCAGAGCTCAACTCGATTCTGGACATGGACGGCAAAAAGAACAATTCTGAGCGCGACAGCGAAGACCGGGATGACACAGACCGGCCTTCTGTACTGGACGATCTTCACCGCCGTGTGGAGGAAATGCCACCCCATCGGAGGACAGAATCCCGTGGATTGGAGGAACGGGCATGAGAGAAAAGGATCAGATGCTTCACTTCCGGGTGAGCAAAGCGGAGCTGGACATCATTCGCCAGAAAATGCAGGAGGTGGGTGTCCGCAATATGGGTGCCTACCTGCGCAAGATGGCCATGGACGGCTATTGCATCAGGCTTGACCTTGGTGACCTCAAAAAGGTGGTTTCTCTTATGCGCTATGCCAGCAACAACCTGAATCAGTACGCCAGAAAAGCCAACGAGACTGGCAGCGTATATCTGGAGGACATTCAAGATCTGCAAAAGCGATTCGATCTCATATGGGAAGAACTAAAGGGAATCCACACGCGGCTTGCCAGCATTGAGTAGCCTTTTCAGCGGTATCCTTGCGCAAATCCACATGATCGCCTACAATATTGGTGAAAGGAGGGCATCGCTTATGTTCGCTCTAATAAAACTCCCCTTCAAACTGCTGTCACTGCCTCTGATGATTGTTTGCGCTGGCCTTTCTCTTTTGGCAAAGCTGTGCAGCAATCTTTCCGGCTATATTCTCAGTCCGCTGATTCTGTTCGTTTTCGGATGTGGAGTCTATACTGTGATCTCGCAGCAATGGAATCAAGTTGTGATCTTGGGCATCATCGAATTGCTCTGCATTTCAGCGTTGTTTGGCTCCGTCCTGATGGAAACCGCATTTGACTGGTTCTACGCGGTTCTGAAAGGATTTGTACAGTCGTAACAGCACGATTCGGCCACCTTGCATCAAAATGCAGGGTGGCCATCTTTTTTATTAACACAGGAGGTAACACATGGCAGCTACGCGGCTGATTGCGCTGCATATCAACAAAGGTAAGACCGTGGCTCAGTGCCTGCGGGAGCGGACAGACTACGCACAAAACCCGGAGAAAACCGCCAAAGGGGAATTGGTTACTGGTTATCAGTGCGACCCAATGACGGTGGATGAAGAATTCTTGCTTTCCAAGCGGCAGTACCAGCACATTACAGGAAAACACCAGAAGCACGAAGTTATCGCCTACCAGATTCGCCAGTCATTCAAGCCGGGAGAGATTAGCCACGAAGAGGCAAATCAGGTTGGGTATGAACTGGCAGAACGCTTTACCAAAGGAAAACACGCGTTTATTGTTGCAACCCATACCGACCGTGCCCATATACACAACCATATCATCTTCAACTCCACCACGCTGGACTGTGCCCACAAATTCAAAGACTTCTACTATTCCGGACTGGCCATTCAAAGATTGAGTGACCTGATTTGTCTGGAACATGGTCTGTCCATCATTGAAAAGGTGCCCTATTCCCAGCGACCCAAGAGAACAATTTATGAGAAGCGCACCACCTACCGAGACCAGATTCGCCAGGATATTGACACCATCATGAAAAAGCCTCCCACCGACTTTGATGCCTTTCTGCGTAAGCTGGAAGAAATGGGCTATGAAGTCAAGAGGGGCAAGTATACTTCTATCAAAGGGAAAGCCCAACAGCGATTCGTCCGCCTCAATTCTCTGGGCGAAGGATATGCCGAAGAAGATATTCGGGCTGTCATTGCGGGCGAGAAAAAGCATCGTGCCGGAATCAAATCTCCCTTTACAAAAGATAACCGAGCATTCAATTTGCTTGTTATTATCGATGATAAGATTCGGGCAAAAGGCTCCGGCTATCAGCAGTGGGCTACGAACTACAATCTAAAGCAGATGGCGAAGACCCGAATCTTTCTCAAGGAGCATAACATTAACTCCATGGATGAACTGCGTGAGAAAGCAAGCACCACGTCCGCAGACTTCGACCGGATTGACAAAGAGCTGAAATCCGCAGAACAACGGCTGGTAGAAATCGCCGCTTTGAAGAAGCACATCATCAACTATGCCAAAACCCGCGATGTTTATGTCCAGTACCGAAAGGCGGGCTACAGCAAAGCGTTCTTTGAAGCCCACCGGGAGGAAATCACCCTCCATAAAGCGGCAAAGGATGCTTTCCAGAAAATGGGCGTATCCAAGTTACCAAAAGTCAAGGAATTGTCGGAGGAGTATGCATCGGTCCTGGAGCAGAAAAAGAGCCTGTACGCGCAGTACAGGCTCTCCAGAGAAGAAATGCGGGAATATCGGAAGGCACTCCACAATACGGAAGTGTTCTTTGATATGGATAGAAACAGTGAAAAGGATGCTCGTACACAGTCGGAAGTAGATCAGAAGAATCAGCCTGCAAAATAGCCTGCTTATGGATTACAAATCTTGCATGGGCTGTACCCCTTGGCAATCACTTCCTCACGGGAGCCGCAGAAGTCTTTTTTGTTCTTATCCTTCATCTGCTTGACACTCCGGCAGGTAGGAATGTGGAACTTCTTCGTGTTTGTGTTCAGCACATAGTTCTGTCCAACGGATTCGCTCTTTGCGGCAGGTTCTGTGGCATTGTTCTCGGCTGCCCTTTGGGTGCTGTTGGAGCCAACAGATGCAAACACATCCGCGTCCTTATTTCTGGATACCGTAAACTCTACCGTTTTTCCATCGGACACACAGGAGATATCTCCCTGCATATCGGTTCGGAACGTGGTGACCTCCGCGTCCCGCAGGCGGCTCAGAACTTCATCGGTGGGATGACCGTAGGAGTTGTCCTTGCCGACAGAAATAACAGCGTACTTCGGCATCACCTCTCGCAGCCAAAGATAGCCGGTGGAGGATTCTGAACCATGGTGCCCGACCTTCAGAACCGTAGATTGGATGTCCTGCTTGCCACTCAGAATGGCCTGCTCTGTTTCTCGCTCTGCATCGCCTGTGAACAGGAACGAGGTGTCTCCAAAGGTAATCCGCAATACAATAGAGGTATTGTTTGTGTCGCTCTCAGAATTGACTGCCAGTATTTTGCATTCCGCGCTTCCCAGAGAAAAGGTTTCGTCCTTTTGGGGAACTGTCAGAGAAACACCGTGTTTTTCCACGGCTTTCCTGAAATTCTGGAATGCCTTGGAATCACAAGTGGTGACGGGAGCATAAGCCGTCTTTACGCTGGCATAGTTCAGAGCACCGGCAAGACCGCCAATGTGATCCTCATGGGCATGGGTTCCGATGACATAATCCAACTCCGTGATTTTGCGATTCTTCATCACAGTGTACATCTTGCTGGAATCTGCCGCATTGCCGCCATCAATCAGCATGGAATGCCCATCACACTGGATGAGTGCGGCATCTGCCTGTCCCAGATCCAGGAAGGTAACCTCCAGTTTGCTGTCGCTGGCAGCTGCCTGCGCTGGGCACGGAACACTGACAACCGTAAGTGTCAGGCACAGGGCTATCAGAACCAGCTTTCGCAGCCATGTTTTATTTCGTTCCTCTTTCATCGTGTACGCCTCCTCAATGTCTCTTTGGGTTTTCTTGATGCGACAAACTATATTTGAAATACGACATTTGACTCAATTTACATTATAAAGTGTCGCAATACAGATATCAAGTGTCGCATTACAAACAATTTAATGGGCCCTGAATATTGGCTACAATAATCAGGGGTGCTGAGTATGATGGGAACGAACGAAAGCAGGTTTGACAATTCTGAGCGATATCGTGATTTGGGCTGCGCCATATCCTATTACCGCAAGCGTAAGGGGCTGACGCAGGAGCAGCTTGCCGAAAGCATTGGTATCAGCAGACAACACATGGGTGCGATTGAGGCACCGAATATGGTGAGGGCCGTGTCTCTGGATGTTCTGTTCAATATTGCCCAAGTCCTGGAGATTGAGCCATATTTGCTTCTGAAGTTCTCACCAGATAAATGATTGTTTAGGGATTGTGCTTTTTCTCGTGTGATCTGAAGGCCGAAACCATGTTTGATTCTTCATTCTACACCAGACGACAGCGTGAAAAATGTCGAAAAATGGCAGCTCACAAAATCCTGTGGACTGCCATTCCATGGAAAAAGACCTTGCGGAGCAAGTTGTGTTTGCTTCGCAAGGTCTCTCTTTTTTTGTTGACTGTATGGATACTGCTGTGTTTTTAAGCACAGTTTACTCGGCTTCACTATCTCTTAACTTCTCTCGAACGAACATGAGTATCTTGCCGAGCAGATTTGGGCCGTTCCACTTGCTGGGATTCGTGCTGTCCGGGTTGCTTGCATCCATACCGATCCCCCATAAGTTATCCAATGGACTGGCTTCAACAAGTAGTTTGTTCCCCGTATGCAGAAGAGTTTGAAGCGCTTCTTGGTTCTGTCCAAATTTTGCCATATTCGCATTGATGACAACTTCTTCTTTGCATTTATCCCAAGCGGCAGTATCAAGATTGCTCACCAGCCTGCCGAGCTTCTTGCACTTCTGAGGGTTTGGCTCGTTCATGATGAGTGCATAGCTCCGAAGATCACCGGCAAGCAGAGCTTTCTTCGCCATCATGTACTGCTCCGCAGTGGCATATCGGATGCCTTCAATCACAAAAGTTGTCGGATGCCATTGGCTGAAAATACCGTTCTCTTCGTATTCGTGCCAGAAGAAAACAAATCTTGACACACTCTCGTTTTGGGCATCGTGAAACTGTGAAAGCATAGAAGTCCCCAGCTGGAGTGCTTTGTCGTCAATGACTGCACTGCCCACCACGCCATCCTTCATCGACTACAAAGCTGTCTATCTTCCCACCAATCATTTTCTCCGGGAGGAGATGATGGACACACAGAAATATCTTTCCTATTTCTTCCCCTTCGAGAAGCCGGACTTTTTCAAGAACGGAAAAGACTCACTTTGGAATATCAATGGAGACCGCACCATGATTTCGCTGGCAATGACATTCCGCAAGGAGCCGGAGGCACAGGTCATGTGCTTTATGCGCAACTATGCGGAGCGCTATGATTGGTTGGAGCAGACCTTTCAGGATTGGTCGTTCACCTTCCTGAGCAGCTTCCTGTTCTATGAAGAGGACGAGGAAATGGACGAAGATACCAGAGACATTTACCGTCAGGGCATGGCGGCTTTTGGAGGAATCGCACCGAACTACCACATAGAGTTACGGGAGCGTCCAACCATTGTGTGGGATTTTCATTCCCTGCTGCTGGCAATCCAGATGATGTTCAGCTTCATGCTGGCAGACGAAACTTCCAGCCTGCGGCTGTGCAAATACTGCATGAAAGCATTCTTTGCAAAGAGCGATGACGAAGATTTCTGCACCCCTGCGTGTGAAGCAAACTACGAAAGAGAGAACGGAAGCTAACGTCGCTTCGGCGGGACGGGGGCTTGATATCCCTTTGGCTCCCCCGGCGATGCAGCTCCATTCCAAGGCTCCGCTGCGCTTTGCCTCTCTATTTCGCCGCACCACCTACACCCGAACAGGCGGATTCTGCTGGCGCAAACTCCTGGGCTTCTCGTCCGGGAGGACGCAGAATCCGCCTGTTCTGCTGCCACCGGAAAGGGTGTGTTCAATAAGGAAACACCCCCTTTCCAGCGTCAGCGGTCGCCAAAGGTATAACACACTAGACCTTGCGAGCAAGATCGTGTGCCACGAAACCGCCGGTTTCATTGGATTCTTCCCGCCAAGGCAGCGCTGCCGCCTTTGGAAACCACCGCTAAGGGAACGCTGTCCCTATGGAATCCTCAGCCAACAGGGCGCTCTCGCCCCTATTGGATGACCCCGAGCCAAAGGAATTGCCATCCCTTTGGAATCCCAGCTCGTTTTGAAATGAGTACCCACAAATGGAAAGTGGTTTGTGAGCATTCATTCCAAAACGTAAAAACCCCCTGGGTTGAACATCCGCTATGATGATCTCCAGAGGGTTTGCCACATTCAGATGATAGCCGTATTGAGGCGGCGGAAGGATAATCCTTCCGCCGCCTTGTTATGTTTCGATTGGATTCTTATTTCAGCAGTGCCAGACGGCCGGCATCGTTGGCAAAGACTTCCTTAGCATTGTCCTTGGTGACCACGACAGGGGGCAGCTCGTAGACGAGAACATCGATCTTGCCGTTGTTCACCTGAACATCGGTGGCAGGCATGCCGTTGCCTGCCTGCAGGGACTTGATGATCTCAACGGTCTTTCCCACAAGGACGTCGGTGGGCTTGGCAACGGTGGAGTACTGGCGTCCAGACCAGACCCACTCAACGGACTCGTTCTCAGCGTCCAGACCGGAGATAGCGGGAATCTCCTGACCTGCCTGCTCGCAGGAGGTGATGATTGCACGGGCGATGCCGTCATTGGGAGACAGGACACCGTGGATTTCCTTGTCAGAGTAGAAGCCGGACAGCAGGGAGTCCATTCTTGCCTGGGCCTTGGAGTTGTCCCAGTCCATGGTAGCGCACTGGGTGAAGTCAGTCTGGCCGGAAACAACGGTCAGCGTGCCGTCGTCGATTAGGGGCTGCAGAACGCTCATTGCGCCCTTGAAGAAGTTGGGAGCATTGGGGTCAGCGGGGCCGCCGCCGAACAGCTCGATGTTCCAGGGGCCTTCGCCCTTCATTTCCTTCAGACCATCCAGCAGAGCCTGAGCCTGCAGCTCACCGGTCTTGACGCTGCCGAACTGCACCACGCCGTCAACGCCGGTGGTATTCTCCAGGAGACGGTCATAACCAATGACATAAACGCCGGCAGCCTTGGCCTCTTCCAGGACAGCGCCCAGCTGGGTGCCGTCGATGGGGCCAACAACGATAACCTTGGCGCCGTTCTGAATCATAGATTCGATCTGCTGCTGCTGCGTAGGAACCTTATTGTCAGCAGCCTGGATGATGGGCTTGAAGCCGGCAGCTTCCAGCTCAGACTTGAACATTTCTTCGGCTTCTTTCCAGTTCTGGGTACCCAGCCAAGGCAGGGAGACGCCGATGGTGGCGCCGGCCTCAAAGCCGCCGGCTGCAGCGGGAGCCTCAGCACTGCTGTCGGCCTCAGCGGGCTGTGCAGCGGGGGTAGTGGCTGTGGGAGCAGGTTCGGTACGGCCACCGCCGCAGGCAGTCATGGACAGGACCATAACCAGAGCCAAGAGCAACGCGAACAGTTTTTTCATTGTTTTTTCCTCCTACTATTGTGTATTTGGTTTTTATTAAGGCCCGGCTGTCAAAAATCCATCAGAATTATTTGTCAGCAGGGGAACCTTCTTTACTTTCGGCCCTATTCATGTTGAACAGGCGCTTTGTAATGGAGACATGTCCGGGACGCTTATTGTAAACGTCGAAGGCAACGGCTGCCATCAGAACCAGGCCCTTGATGACTTGGGTCTTGTCGGCACCGACACCCAGCAGCATCAGGCCGGAGTTCAGAACTGCCATCATCATACCGCCGACCATGGTAGCCATAATGGTACCAACACCGCCGGAAACGGCCGCGCCACCAATGTAGACAGATGCAATGGCATCCATCTCCCAGCTGGTACCATCGGAAGGGCCTGCCGCAGTGGAGCGTCCCACGAACATAATGCCGGCCAGTGCAGCCAGGAAAGACATATTCAGCATAGTCAGGAAATAGGTCTTCTGCACGTTGACACCGGACAGGGCAGCGGCGTTCTTATTACCGCCGACTGCGTAGATATGGCGTCCAAATCTGGTTTTCTGGGTGATGGTGTGGTAGATGATGACCAGGATCACCAGAATCAGGCCAGGGATTGGGAACGAGGTGCCGGGGCGTCCGGTGCCAAACAGCCAGGTCAGGTAACCAATTGCAACAGTACCCAGTGCGATGCGGATCACAACAGGCCACAGAGGTTCTTTATTTGCATGCAGCTCATTCGCACGGGCGCGCTGACGAAGCATTGCGTAAATCAGAAACGCGATAGCGAAGATGCCCAGCAACAGCGTGGAGTTGTTCATCCCCGTAAAGGCAGGGCCCCACTCAGGCAGATGACCGGCGCCGAACAGTTTCAGTTCCGAAGGAGCGGGGACGGAGATAGAGTGGGAGATCCAGATGACAGCGCCGCGGAAAATCATCATGCTACCCAGGGTAGTGATAAAGCCGGGAATCCCCATCTTTGCCACCCAGAAGCCGTTCCATGCGCCAACCAGCACACCGATTCCCATGCCCAGCAGCACCGCTGCCCACCAGGGGAAATTCCATTTCTGGAATGCGATGGCCATGACCATTCCGCAGAAACCGGCAACGGAACCAACGGACAAGTCGATCTGGCCGATGACAATGACCATCAGCATACCGATGGCCAGAATCAGCACGTACGCATTACCGGACAAAAGATTCTGGAAATTGGAGGGGGTAATCATTTTTCCGCCCGAGGCAATATTGAAGAAAACGATCAGTGCAATCAACGCGATTACCATTGTGTATTTGTGCAGGTCGTCTCCCAATACTTTTTTAATTTTATTCATAAGACGATTCCATCCTTTCCTTCCTTATGATTTTACGTCAGATGTCGTTGTCATCAACCGCATCAACTTTTCCTGGTCTGCATCCTTGCTGTCTATCACACCCGTGATGCGTCCTTCACAGATGGTATAGATACGATCCGACATACCCAGCAGTTCCGGCAGCTCCGAAGAGACCAGGATCACTGCCTTGCCCTGATCCGCCATCTCATGGATCAGGCGGTAAATCTCGTACTTGGCACCAACGTCGATGCCGCGGGTGGGTTCGTCAAGAATCAAAACCTCCGGCTGCGTAAACATCCACTTACCCAGAACCACTTTCTGCTGGTTGCCGCCAGACAACGTTGTCACACCGGCATCCACGGAACTTGTTTTGATCCGGAGTGCTTTTCTGCTCTGCTCAGCTGCCTGCAATTCCTTGTCAGAATCCAGAAGTCTGCCTCTTAAGATTGCCTTCAGGTTTGCTGATACAATCGTCATCCGGATGCAGTCCAGCAGATTGAGTCCTAAGTTCTTCCGGTCTTCGGGAACATAGGCGATGCCTGCTTCAATGGCCGCGGAAACGGAAGGCAGAGAAAGCTCCCGACCTTTCATTTTCACGGTACCGCCGTGGAAAATGCCGTAATTGTGTCCGAAAATGGAGCGCATCAGTTCTGTCCGTCCAGCGCCCATCAGGCCGGCAAACCCCACGACCTCGCCGGCACGGACATGGAAACCGGAGTTTTTACAGACCATTCTGCCCGGGACGTTGGGATCCTCCACGCACCAGTCGGATACCTCAAAGATAATCTCACCGGGGTGGGACTCATGAGGCGGATAGCGGTTCTCAATGGCGCGGCCTACCATGGAGCTGATGATCCGATCCTCATCTACATGACCTGCTTCCACCGGGTAGGTCTCGACAGTGCGTCCATCGCGGATTACAGTAACCCCATCGGAGATCGCCGCAATCTCATTGAGTTTGTGGGAGATCATGATACAGGTGATGCCTTTGCTCTTCAGGTCCCGCATCAGTTCCAGAAGATTGGCGGAATCAGCCTCATTCAGAGCAGAGGTGGGTTCATCCAGGATCAGCAGCTTGACATTCTTGGACAATGCCTTTGCGATTTCCACCAGCTGCTGCTGGCCCACACCCAGATTCTTGATCAGGGTGTTGGGGTTCAGATTCAGCCCCACACGGCATAGCAATTCCGTGGTCCGCTGACGGGCTTCCTCCCAGTCAATGAGGCCGTGCCTTACGATCTCATTGCCCATAAAAATATTCTCGGTAATGGAAAGCTCGGGGATCATGGTCAGCTCCTGATGGATGATGACGATTCCTGCGTTTTCCGATTCCTTGATATTTTTAAACTTGGCCTCCTCTCCCATATAAATGATCTGGCCTTCATAAGAGCCATAGGGATAAACGCCAGACAGGACTTTCATCAGTGTGGATTTTCCGGCGCCGTTTTCTCCGCAGATCGAATGGATCTCACCCCGGCGCACCTCCAGGCTTACGCCATCCAACGCGCGCACACCCGGAAATACCTTGACGATTTCCCTCATTTGGAGAATGATAGAATCTTCCATATGCAACCTCCTTCAATTACTCTATTGCAGAGAGAAACACGCTCATCGCGCTTTCTCCGGATTCCTGGCAGCGTCTGGCGCTTTCAGCCGCAGTCCCTTCAGCGCGATGAAGACGCCCTCCTCATCGTTGGAAGCCGTCACATAATCCGCTGCTTCCTTTACCTGCCTTGGGGCATTTCCCATGGCGATACCCAGACCACAGTATTCCAGCATTGCAATATCCACATCATTGTCTCCGAATGCCACCGCGTCCTCTGCTGCCAAACCATAGTGTGTCAACAGCACCTGTGCTGCTTTGTCTTTGGTGCTTTCCGGGGCGAGAATTTCCAGATAAGTGGCTTTGGAGCGAAGCGCCATCAGTTGGGGAAAATAACGTGGAATTTCATTTTGCAAAGCCCGTATGCGCATCGCGTCACCAATACACAGCAGCTTGTGGACGTGGGACGCGGCATCTGCGGCTCGCTCCAGAGAGCCCCCAAGAGGCGTACACTGGGATATATCTGCCTCCTGCTGAATCAAGGGGTGATGGGGATCTTCTGCCATCCACACATCGTACAAATAGGCGCTTACCACCAGCTCCGGAAAACGCTCTGAGACAAACTGCTTGAAGCTTAGAACCAGTTGGGGATCGATTCCGACATCCCGCAGTATGGTGCTGTTCTCATCAAAAACCAGTCCTCCGTTATAGCACGCCATAGGGCCGTGCAGGCCAACCTGTCTGGCAACCAGATTTACGCCCCCTGGCGGACGGGCGGAGCACAGGATGATGGGAACACCCCGTCCGTGCAGGTATCTCAGGTGATTCTGGGTGCAGGGCATGACCTGATGTCGCGAGTCCAGCAAGGTACCGTCAATGTCCAAAAAAACGATAGAATAGGTACGCATCCGATTGCACCGCCTCCTCTCTGTTTCTCTCTGTGGCTCAGGTTTTTCTGCCTATATGATACAAAAACAGCCCATATTCATACAGTGCTATTTGTCATAAATTACAGATTACATTTGTCATGTTTTTCTTAAGTTTTCTAATTGGCTATCGAATTCAGAAAAACCAACTCCTATTTTTTTGTGCAAAACACCGAGCAAGGGCCTGCCCAGAAAACCCAGGCAGGCCCTTGCTCTGCAAAAAACGCTATGATTTATTCAGAAAAATATTGATTTCACTCTGAGCAATGAGCATCCCGCTCTGCCCAAGCTGATTGCCGGCAGCCTCCTGTATCGCACTCTCCACCATAATCATCGCCTGGCTGTACGCGTCGAATCTGGGTGCAACCACGGCGTTGCTCATAATACGGTGAATCATATCGGGGGAGAAGCCGATTTCTTCGGGGATGTCATGGTGAATCTGGAGCAGTAGTTCGGGATCCTCCGCGACAGCGGGGAGTGGAGAAATACCATGAGAATGGGTGTAAAGCTCCCGCTGCACATTCTCGTCTATGGACAAGAGTTTACATAATTCCCAAGCAAGCTCTTCATGGCGGGTGCGGGAGCTGATTCCCAACATCATGGTGTGAAGCTCAGAAATATTGGAGCCGGAAGGGCCCGCGGGCATACTGACACAGTCCCACTGAAAAGCGGAGTATTTCTTTACCCGCCAGGGGTAGGGCTGATAGGCCCGGTATTCCGAGTAAAGGAGGGGGCGGAAGGCTACCCTGCCCACATCAAAGTCTCGGACAGTAACGCTGTAACCGCCATTCAGTTCCCCCAGCCGCTTGGTAAACTGAATGGCCTGCAGGACATTCTCCTCAGCCAGATAGCAGCTTCGCCCGTCTTCAGAAAACAATGACGCACCGTTGGAATACATGGCATCCAGCCAGGAGTAGCCATATACGCCGTACTGATGTAGGCTCACATTGGTGATCCGTTCGCAGATGTTGTAAAAATCTTCCCAGGTCCAGCTGTTATCCGGCATGTCTATGCCGTTGGCTTCCAACAGCGTCTTATTTACGAACATGATGGTGGGAACGCTCTCGTGGGGCAGGGCATACTGGCGGCCTTTGGACTGCCCTGAGCGCAGACAGGGCTCATAATAGGCAGATGTGTCAAACGCCGGGTCTCCGGCAATCCATTCATCCAATTGTGCCAATGCCCCGGAAGATACCAAAAGATCAAAATCCTCAGGCAGTACAAAGTACAAATCCGGCTCTGTCCCCTTCATAATTTGCTCTGCCAGCCACTCGCTGTAATCATTGGCGGGAATGCCGCTGACGTACTCGACTTTCACTCCGGGGTGCGATTCTTCAAATAGGGTGATAACATCGTCCAGAATCTGGTAGCAATTTCCATTGGGCGTATTCCAGTAGCTTCCCGAATACACACCAATGGTGAGTACTGTTTCCTGATTTCCAACGCACCCTGCCAGACAAAGGCACAGCATCAGGGTCAGCAGTGCCACCACATTCCGTTTTACAAACCATTTTTTCATAGCGGACGATTCACCGCCCCGGTTTGTACGGCCCAGATTGCCAGCTGTGTGCGGTCCCGCAGACCCAGCTTGAACAGGATGTTGCTGATGGAGTTGCGAACGGTCCCCTCGGATAGGGAAAGCTCCTGAGCAATCTCCTTGTTGGACATCCCGCCCCCCACGGTCTGGATGATCTGCCACTCGCTCCTGCTGATATCCTTGACGGCTTCTTTGTCCACCTGGAGCCGGGATGAACCCTGCGCCATGTGTGAAAACTGGTGGATCACCTTTGTGGCCACAGTGGGGGTAATAATCGCGCCGTCTTCATAGGCAATTCGGATGCTCTCGGACAATTTGGCGATGCTGCTCCCTTTTAGAAGGTAACCGCTTGCTCCATTTTTCAGCGCCCCAAATATGTATTCATCGTCATCAAAAGTGGTAAGCACAATGATCTTGACATCAGGCCACCGTTTTTTCAGCAACCTGGTTCCCTCCACGCCGTCCATGCCGGGCATACGAATATCCATTAAAACCACATCCGGGCGCTCCTGCTCCGCGCTTCTCAGCGCCTGGGACACACCGGATACCGCATCGGTTACCCGGATATTTTCGCTGACACTCAGAACCACCTTTAGGCTCTCGCGAAATAATTCCTGGTCGTCTACAATCAAAACCTTAATCACAGATTACTCCCCCTTTCTATTTCTGATGGGCAAGCCCACAGTAATGAAAAAGCCTGTGTACCCATCCTGCGCACCCTGCTCCAGATTCCCATAGGACAGGGTGCCGCCCAGCATATCCAGGCGTTCGCGCATGTGGCGCAGCCCAAAGCCTTCCACCAGCGTCCCACAGCCGATACCGTTGTCCCGAATGCTGACGGTAACCAAGTCCCCGGTTCGAGTGACCCGGATAGAAATGCGGTCAGCTCTGCCATGACGGACAGCGTTCGTCAGTCCCTCCTGAACAACCCGGTACAGCGCGTCCTCTTCATCCACATCCAGATTCAGCTCACCCGCCTCCTGGTAATAGGCAATTTGGGCGGATGTCGTGAGACGGAAATTCTCAACCAGCCCCTCCAGTGCCTGCGCAAGGGAGGAATGTTCCAACGCGTCAGGCCGCAGAGCCTTGATGGATCGACGCACGTCTGTAAGTCCGTCACGAGCGGATTGGGCAACCACCTGAATCCGTTTCTTGGATTCCTCCGGCGCAACATCAAACAGAGCCAGTCCCGCATCTGCCCCCATGATGATGCCGGTAAGCGTGTGTCCCAGAGTGTCGTGAATCTCCCGGGCCAGCCGGTTGCGTTCCCGCATCTGCGTCATGCGCTCCATGTTTACAGCATAGTCCCGAAGCTGGTCGTTGGCCTGGTTAAGCTGTTCATTCAGCTTGCGAATGCGGGCATTTTCTTCTTTTTGACCGGTAAACAGCAAAATCATATACAAAACAAACAGGAGAATGTTCAGGCAGACCATCAGGCTTTCCAAGCTGGTAAAGCAGCTCTGGGCTATCGGGTTGTAGTAGCTGAGGTAGGCGCTGAATGCGATACACCTCGTGAATTGTTCAACAATCTCGTATCGGCCAAAGGCAAACATCAGGCTGAGTATCAGGATAAAACACAGCCGCATTCGATTGCTGCGCAGATAGTGGACGAGATCAGCAAGTACAAGCAGGGCGACACCGCTGTAATAGAAATTCAAAGAGACGATGATTCCGGCGCACAGGGCTATTTCTGTGACGCAAATGACGACCCGTAAGGGAAAATGCTCGATGGGGCGGAAAATCTTGAAAAAGCTTACCGTACACAGCAAAGCAAATAAACTGAGCGTTTGAACCGGCATTTGCCAGGGATATCGGGGTATCTGCCGTACGGAGGTCAAAAAATCATGTGCACCCAAAGTGTCACATATCCGAAAAGTGGTGGTCACACAGATCAGCGAGTAAAAGGCGAGGATAGAAAAATTCAATGCAAACATCGCGGCTGCGATGCTCGTCAGATTTCGTTCCGTTTTCATTACTGCCACCCATCTATTCCATATTGGTTCACGTTTTCTGCTGTCAGCAGCTCCACTGGGACAATGACCTCACTGCATTCACAGCCGCCGTCTATGGCGGCATAGGCCTGATTCACCGCTTCCTCGGCAACCTTGGAGGGGAACTGAGCGCAGGTGGCCGTGAGGAAGCCGCTGCTGACCATGGCTTTCCCCTCAGGGGAGCCGTCCACGCTGTACACCAGAAATCGATCCGACAGGCCTGCTCCCTGAATCGCCGCCAGTCCGCCGAAGGCGCTGGGGTCATTGAGCGCCATTAGGACATCGGCATCCGGATATTGCCGCAGCAGCTGCTCCATCACCGGCATGGCGTTTTCGATTTGTCCATCCGATTCACCGGAACCCAGAATTTCGAAGCCCTCATGGCCGGCAATGGTGTCCTTAAAGCCCTGGATTCGGTCCGCACCGGAGCGGGCGGTGATGTGTTCCAGCAGGAGAATTTTTGCACTGTCCCGGACAGACAGCAGGTGCTGGGCGCACAACACCCCCGCCTGGTAGTTATCCGACAAAACCGAGCAGGCCGCCAGCTCCGAGTCCTGTATCGGGGCATCCACAACGATAACCGGCACACCCGCGGCGGCGGCAATCTGAACACCGCCTTTTGAGGTGTCCCACTCTACCGGCGTCATGAAAATGGCACAGACACCCGCATCCACCAATTCCTGAATCTCCTGGTTTTGCCGCTGCTGATCCATAGCGGCATCCCGGGTGAGCAGTACGTCTCCACGAAGCTCGAGAAGCGCCTGAATCTGTGTGTCCAGCACTTGGAAGTATGGATTGTTCATCGTCATATAGGTTGCGCCAAACACCCGCTGATTTCCAGTCTGGCTGGCAGATAAATCACCGGGGCTCCAGAACAACAGGTAAATTGTGATCAGCAGCGGGGTGACAACCATGGAAATAGCCGCTAAGGAGGTGAATCTTCTGCGAATATGATTCATGTCAGCTTCCTCTTTCTTATATGCTTGCGTTGTTTTTCTATTCTGTAGGGCGTTTTCCCCCTGTCAAAGGTATGGAGACCGTGGAGGGTTGTGCAAACTGGGAACGAATCTCCGTTTCTCTCCAAGCTTTCCCCAAAGGCCTTCCTGCTTTCTTGACGTCGGCGCAATGCCTATACGGTGAAAAACCTGAAAAAAACCACATCCGCCGCCGCGAGAACGCCCACGTTTGGATCCTGGCTGGAGGGGTAGATTTTGATATTACCCTTGCTCCGATGCAGTGCCTTGGCACTGATCTCCCGCTGTAATCGCTGCGCCAGCAGCTCATAACGGTAGCAGATATTTCCAGCCAGATAGATGGTATCCACGGGGATCAGGTTTATCAGGTTAATCAGACCGGCAGAAAGATAGACCGCCTCCTGATCCAGAAGCCTTTTGGCCTCTGGGTTTTTATCCACATTGTCAATCAGGTTCTCCCAACTGGAAAACTCCGAGCCTTCCAGCAGCGCTGGGATGGAGGCGTAGGTTTCCAGGCAGCCCCGGTTCCCGCACTCGCAGAGCCGTCCATCGAAGCGGATGGTGGTGTGGCCCAGTTCCCCTGTGAAGTATTTGGAATTTCTCTTTCCGCCGGACATAATGGCTGCGCCGATACCGATGTCGACGAACACCAGCATAAAATTCTGGCTTTGCCCCGTTTCCAGCTGGTGCAGCGCCAAAGCGCAGACATCGTGTTCCAGATAGGCAGGCATATCCAGCGCTTCGGACAGAAGCTGGCTGATTTCCACCCCGTGCCAGCGTTCAAACCGGGGCGGGTTCAAAATCCGGCCATTTTCGCAGTCCAGCGGGCCAGGGGAGCTGATACCGATACCCAGAACCTTGTCCCGTTCCACGGTTTCCAGTATGGCTTTCAGCTCCGCGATGATGGCCAGATTGTCCTGCTCCGGAATCTTTCGGCACTGAAGCAGATTCCCGGCCATATCACACAGGCCCACACTGCAGCCCTTTCTGGCCAAATCCACTGCCAATGCGTAATAGCAGTCGGGGCGCAGAGCAAGGGGTGTGGCGCTGCGGCCCCGGCCCACGGACTGAGGGGCAAGCTCTGTCACAATTCCCAGATTCCGCAGGTCCTCCACAATCAGGGAGGTGGCCGCCCGGGTCAGACCCGTGGCCCGGGCCAGCTCTGCCCGGCTCACGGCGTTATGCCGCAGGATGCGCAGGACCGCTTTGCGGTTATATTCTTTTGTGTAGTCTGCGTTGCGTGGTTTCTGCGCCATATCCAAAGCTCACCTTCCTTTGTTCTGCCCTTTTGTCCTCATTATACGGTTTCTCGATTCTTTTGTCAATTCGCCTGATGCCCCGCATCCCAGCGCCACAAGGCGTGAAGAAACCCGGAAATTCTGAGGAATCTCCGGGTTTTTCCTTACATAGCCTTCAAAACCGCACCCTTTTCCGGGATGCTGGGGATGCCGCCGGAGGCTTCCGTGGACAGGCTGGCAGCGGCGGCAGCAAAGCTGCCAATGTAGGCAAGATCTTCTTCTTTCAGGGCATCAATAGGTTTCTCCAGTTCCAGCAGCCGGGATAGCGCGCTGCCGCCAAAGATGTCTCCCGCGCCGGTGGTGTCGATGGGATGAACCTTGGGACAGACAGCCCGGAAGGATGCGTTTTCCGTCTTCAGCAGACAGCCCTCGGGGCCCAGGGTTACCAAAGCAAGAGACACACCGAATTCCTTCAGCAGCTTATCCGCGCCCTCCTCCGGGGTGCAGTTCCACAGGAATTCCACCTCGTTATCGCTGATTTTCACCACATCCGCCTGTCGGAGGCTCCACAACATTTGCTCCCGTGCCGCGTCCTCGCTGGGCCACAGAGGCTTGCGCAGGTTCGGGTCACAGGTGATGAGCTTTCCCTTTTCCTTGGCATAGGCAACGGCCCTTTGGGTTGCTGTGCGGACGGGTTCGTCTGTCAGGCTCAGGGTGCCGAAATGGAACACTCTGGCGTCATCAATGAGAGATTTGTCAATCTCCTCCCAGGTAAGCTGCGTGTCCGCGCCGGGTTTCCGGGCGAAGGAAAAGGAGCGGTCGCCGTTTTCATCAAAGGTCACGAAGGCTAAGGTGGTGAACACAGAATCGTCCACCACAACGCTCTTTGTCTCGATGCCCGCAGCCTTCAGGGTGCCCAGCAACAGATGGCCGAAGGCATCGTTGCCTACTTTTCCCAGAAAAGCGGTTTTCTTACCGTAGGCGTTCAGCGCTGCCAGAAAATTGCCGGGAGCGCCGCCGGGGTTTGCAGCCATGGTGGGATAGCCGCTGGTATCCGTGGATTTGGCCGCAAAATCAATAAGCAGTTCACCCAATGCCACTACGTCAATCATCGTTCGTCCTCCTTTTCAGTCCTTCGCCTCGGGATATTCCGTGCACAGCAGGCGGTAAGGCGCTTCGTCCTCTTCGATGGCAGGGAACCGGCCCATGGGAGGATTGAAGCGGTTATCGTTACTGTCGTCATTGCACTGGCT
Source organism: uncultured Oscillospiraceae bacterium (assembly GCA_944385535.1). Lineage (GTDB taxonomy): Bacteria > Bacillota > Clostridia > Oscillospirales > Oscillospiraceae > Faecousia. The sequence goes on along the minus strand of CALWXR010000001.1, from coordinate 61,687 downwards.
GACCTCGCCCAGCAGCACATCGCCGGTGCCCGGCTCCACCTCGAAGTCGTGGTAGAGGTACTGCTGGATATAAATGCTTTCACCGGGGGTCAGGCGGATCTGGGTTCCGGCGGGAACGGTGTAGGTTCTGCCGTCGGTATGTACTGTCACGTCGCTTTCATAGTCAATGGACTCGTCGGGATGGGAGTTATACACCCGAATCAGCACGTTTCCGCCGCCTCGGTTGATGATATCCTCAGTTTTATACCAGTGGAAATGGTTGGGGGAATACTGGCCCTCCTTCAGGTACAGTAGCTTCTCGGCGTAAACCTTGGGATACTTGTCCTTCATAGTCTGGCTGCCATTGCGGATGGTAATGAGGGAGAAGCCCATCTTGTCAAAGTCGCCCTTGCCGTAGTCGGTGATGTCCCAGCCCAGGCAGCAGTCCCGGACCTCGTCATACTCGTGACCCTTGGCTTCCCATTCCTCCGGGGTAAAGTGGCAGAAAGGCGGCAGGTAGCAGTGGTATTTTTTGCACATGGCTTCCAGCTCACGAAGAGCCTTGTTAACTTCGGAACGCTTCATTCGTATCTCTCCTTTATATAAGATGAGCAACATCTTTGCATAGGACAAAATATTGCACAGATTCCTTGCGTAAACCTTCGGTATCACTGTACCATTCTTCTATAAATTTGTCAATCGGATTAACATTAAAAGCTTTGTATTTGCTGTGTTTATCACAATTACTTGCAGTCCGTACAATTTAAAAAAACACTTTTTGCGCAATATGACTGCAACAAATCCCATTCGATTGCGATGGTGCCCCGTAGCAAAAAGCCTTCGCTCCGATAATAGCAAAAGCCTCAGCTCCGTTTTCCGGGGTTGAGGCATTGCGTATATTGATTATTCTACATTCTATATTTCCTGTGCCAACCGTATGCCCACCTGCACGCCATGCACAAATCCATTCCGTTCATGATCTCGGCAGAGCGCACAGACAGGGTTGATAATCCAGTCCATTTCTCGCAGGGGCATTCCGTTCAGCAAACGATACAACTCAGCGAAATCCGCTTTGACCTGGTCATCGTCTATGCGGTTTGCATCGCCATAAGCTTCATAGAGAAGCGACAGGATAATAGAGGTAAAGCAGTTGATTACAAAAAGGATTTTTCATATTCCCCCAAATTGGGGGCAACGAACCCTTTCCATTTATGCTATACTTCTGTCGAAAGAAGGAGGTGTTTTCATGAAAGGAATTGGCATCAGCCTGATCGTCTGGGGCTGTATCGGCATTCTCTTTGGACTGCAAATGTTCGGAGATATCGGCATTGCCTGCATCTGGGCTTCCGTTGCATCCGTTCTCGCAGGCGCTGGTTTTCTGAGTGTGAATAAGCAGATTCAGAATCTCTGGAAGCAGAAATGAGAAACCGCCAGAGCAAACACTCTGGCGGCAACCCTACAGCACAAAGGATTCCAGCATGGATACCACGGCGACCACGCAAAAGAACAAAACAATATCCGCGATCACAATTCCCAAAATCCGAAAAATCAGGTTTTTACTTCTGGTCAGGAAAAACTTTGACTGTACATTCAGATAGTTCCCCGTGAACAGGACGCAGGAGAAGAACGCGATTGTCGCGCCAATCCGATTCACGATCAGGCGCAGCGGCGTGGCATCTGTCACCTGAATGTTCAGACACAGAAACAGCAGGAAGGCGTATCCCACAAGGGACAGCGCAGATAGTAGCAAACTGCCGGAACGGAATCCCGGCGGAAGGAATTTCCGCCAACCGGATTCCTTTGGTGTATCCGTTACGCTGACCGGCTTCAATGCGGACAGCGCCGCCGATAAGCTGTCGATGTTGGAGTAACGATGCTCCGCTTCCAGTCGGGTGCATTTCGCAATGATTCCTCTGAGTTTTCCTGTGGCTTTCTGCTCGGCAGGCAGCTTCCCGGTGAGTAAAACATTCATCCGGACACCCACCGCATAGATATCTGTCTGAACATTGGAGGCTCCAAAGCCGTATTGCTCCGGCGCGGCATAGCCTTGGGTTCCCAGGAGAACCGTGTCCTTTACAGCCAAACAATCGCAGTATTTCGCGGCGTTCATGTCCAGCAGCTTGACAATTCCGTCCTCCGTCAGCTTGATATTGGAGGGCTTGATGTCCCGGTTCACAATGGGCGGCACTGCGTGGTGGAACGCCTGCAGTATTTTGCAAAGCTGAATGGCAATGTCCAACACCTGCGCTTCCGGCAGATTCCCTTCCCGGGCAAGGATTTCCTCCAGCGTATCTCCGGGAATGTAGTCCTCAATCACCACCAAAGTGTTCCCATTCTCTACCACATGATGGATTTTTGGTGTATGATGAATGGGGTTATTCTTCAAATACCGGTATATGTCCTTGTTAAACACCGTCAGGGTTTTGCGCACATAGAACTTGCCGCTTCTCTGATCCTGCACCAGCCAGATACCGTGGCTTTCGTTGATCGGCGCGGCGTCCTTATAATAAGACAGTTCCAGTTCCTGCTCCAATGTCATCCCATCACCCACTTTTGCTTGTCTTCCCATACTATATCACATTTTCCGCGAAGGGGGAAATACCTTGGAAAAGAAATCTACAGAAGAATTGGAAAACATCCTGGGCAATACCAGCCCGGACAGTATCGAAGCCTTTCTTCAGGAGCACTCCGGCAACATGATCGTGGAGGAGAAACCCTTTGCAAAGTACCTGCACCAGATCATCAGCCGCAATGGTCTGACCCAGCAGGAGGTGTTCATTCAGGCGGACTTCCCGGAACGCTTTGGGTATAAACTTCTTTCAGAAGAAAAGCGGACAAAGCAGCGAGATTACATTCTAAGAATCTGCTATGCCGCGAAAATGACGCTGGAGGAAACCCAGCGGGCACTCACTTTATACGGCATGGCCCCCCTTTACCCCCGGATTCCGAGGGATGCCGTTCTGATGATCGCATTCAATAAGCGCAGCGGCTCCATTCTGGAAGTCAACGCGATGCTCGCCAGCCATAAGCTGCCGACCTTAAAAACCAGCGGCAGTCTGGAATGATTCAACATAACCTACTTGAAGGAGAGATGTATCATGGCAAAAATCAAATGTGAAAACTGCGGAGCAAAGTACAACGGCAACTTCTGCCCCATCTGCTCCACCCCCGCCCCTGAACAGCCCCAGAAAAAGAAGAAAAAATGGGTTCTGCCCGTTGTCATCGTGGTGGTGCTGATTCTGCTGGTGTCCTGCATCGCAGGCGGCGGGGAGGATGTGAAGCAGCCTTCCAGCACCACCAGCGGGAACAATTCTTCTCAGGCGGCGTCTTCCAAAGATTCCACTACCAAGGCAGAGAAGGCTCCTGCTACTCAGACTGTTTCGATTTCCGAACAGGAACTTTACAACAAGAACGGCATCGTGGTCACTGCGAAAAAGATGCAGGATGGTATGTTCGGTCCGGAAATTTCTGTGACTGTTGAGAATAACTCAACGCAGAACATTGTGGTTTCCACTCGCAGCCTGTCGGTAAACGATTTCATGCTGTCCACCTCCGGGCTGTACAGTGATGTAGCTGCCGAAAAGAAGGACAATGCGCAAATCAACCTGATGTCTTCCGAACTTCGGGAGTCCGGCATTTCCACCATTGGGGAGATTGCGTTCTATCTGAACATCTCCAGCTCCGACACCTACAATACCATCGACACCACCGACTTGATTACCATTCAGACCTCCGCTGCCGGTACCTTCACCCAGGAAGTAGATGACAGCGGCGATGAAGTGTACAGCGGCAATAATCTCCGGGTCATCTGCAAGGGTCTGAAAAAGGATTCCATTTGGGATGGAACTGTGGTATTCTATTTGGAGAACAACAGCGGCAAGGCGGTATCCATTTACGCAGAGAATGTGTCCGTGAACGGCTACATGGTGGATGTGGGTATGTACAGCGATCTGCGCCCCAACACCCGGATGGTGGACGGCATGTACCTTCTGAACACGGAACTGGATTCCATCGACGATATCCACGACATTGAATTCAACCTGCGTATGTTTGACAGCGATACTTATCAGAATATTGCCACCTCCGATGTCATCCGGCTGGAGTTCAACAAATAATCCAATCCTTTCATAGGAGGAACACCATGAACAAATTGATTGCACTTCTTCTCGTTTTCGCCCTGGTCTTTTCAATGTGCGCCTGCGGCAGCAGCGGAAAAACAGAATCTACCACCACGCCTGCCATTGCAGATGCTGCACCACCCGCCACGCAGGAAGGGGAAGAATCGGCCATTGCGGATATCGGCAAGGTGGAAGTTGAGCAGAAACTGCTCAGTGTTGAAATCACCGTCCCTGCCGACTTGGTAGGTGAAACAACCCAGGCTGATTTGGATGCCAATGTCAGTGCCGGGAAATTCCTCTCCGCAAAGCTCAACGATGATGGCAGTGTTACCTACAAGATGACCAAGGGACAGCACAAGGAAGTAATGGAAGGCATCAAGGAGTCCATCGAGGAAGCTCTGGATGAAATGATTGCTTCCGAAGATTATTCCTTCACGAAGATCGAGCCGAATGCCGACTTTACCAAGTTCGCAGTTACCACGACTTCTTCTGAACTAAATCTGGCAGAGTCTTTCTCTGTGCTGGCATTCTACATGTACGGTGGAATGTACAATATTTTCAATGGCACCGAGGTGGAGAACATTGCTGTTGACTTCATCAACGAAGCAACCGGGCAGATCATTAACAGCGCCAACTCCCGCGACATGGGCGATTAAGAACAAGGTCTGAAGCAAACCAGGCGCAGGAGCAGCATTTCAAGTGCTGTCTCCTGCGCCCTTTTTCTGCTTTCCGCTTCAAGCATTCTTTCAGAATGCGCAGCCATCCCGCAACGCAGGGATGATCTTCGGGGATTGGGGGATTCGCCCCAACAAGCAAAATCCGGCTGGGTAGCACCCAGCCACTGCTTGCGACTATTGTTCTTCTGAAATAATGAATTTGAAAATATAGTTGTTGGCTTTTTGAAACAAGATGATATAATTAAATCACAAACGGTAGATAAATCTGTTGCCTTTTTGAATTTCCAACCATCTGGAGGTTACTTCCATGTCCATGACAGAACTGCAAAAGCAGACAAATGCCAATATTCAGGCGAAAGCCAATCTGATCTGGGAAATTGCCACTCATCTTGTGGGACTGTTCAAGCCACACGAGTATGGCAAGGTAATTCTGCCCATGACAGTATTGAAGCGCTTTGATGATGCGCTGAAGCCTACCAAGACAGCGGTGATTGAAATGGCAAAGAAACTGGATGCACAGCACATTGAAGGTGCTGCCCGTGACGGCATTCTATGTCGCACCTCCGGTTTTGATTTCTACAACACCAGCAATTACGATTTTGCGAAACTGATCGCTGACCCCGATGGCGTTGAACTCAATTTTGAAGCCTACTTACAGGGCTTCTCTGCCAATATCAAAGACATCATCGACAACTTTGACTTTACCAACACAGTTAAGCTGATGGTCAAGGGCGGCGTTCTGTTTGTCACCTTGCAGGAGTTCAACTCTGCCAAGGCCGATATGTCCCCTGAGAAGATCACTTCCGCAGACATGGGCTATATCTTTGAAGAGCTGATTCGGAAATTCTCCGAGTCCTATGATGAGCAGGCTGGTGCTCACTTCACCAGCCGGGATATTATCTACCTGATGACCGAGCTGTTGGTGGCTCCCGAAAAGGAAGAGATCATGGCGGAGGGTTGCACCAAAACTGCCTACGACATGGCAATGGGCACCTCTCAGATGCTGGGCTGCCTGACCGAGCGGCTGCACGAAATTCACCCGGATGCCACCCTGACCTGCTTCGGACAGGAGTTCAACCCGGAAACCTACGCCATTGCAAAAGCAGATATGCTTATCAAGGGAGGCAACTCCTCTGGCATGAAGTTCGGTGACACCCTCTTGCAAAAAGATTTTGACGCAAAAACTCCCGGAGATCAATTTGAAGGTTATGAGTTTGACTATATTATCTCTAACCCTCCTTTCGGTATTGACTGGAAACGTGAAAAGCTTTCTGTTGAAGCAGAAGCAAAACGGGGCTTTGATGGCCGCTTTGGACCGGGTCTTCCTGCCATTTCCGATGGTCAGATGCTGTTTATGCTGAACGGCGTGAAGAAACTGAAGGAAGGCTCTGGCAGAATGGCCATCATCCAGAACGGTTCTTCTCTGTTCACCGGCGACGCAGGCTCTGGTGCGTCCGAGATTCGCAAGTATGTCATCGCGGGAGACTTGGTGGATGCCATCATCCAGTTGCCCACCGATCTGTTCTATAATACAGGCATCTCCACCTACATTTGGGTCATCACCAAGGGCAGGTCTATGCACCGCAGCGGCAAGGTGCAGCTCATCGATGCCAGCAAGTGCTTTGTGAAGCGGCGCAAGAACATCGGCTCCAAGCGAGTCGATCTGGATGACAGCTGCATTTCCCTGATTCTCCGGGCGTACACCAGCTTTGAAAATGAAACTTATGAAGAGAACGGGCTGATTGTGGAATCCAAGGTGTTTGACAAGGGTTTCTTCGGCTTCACTAAGGTGACTGTTGAACGCCCCCTTCGACACAAGTATGAGGTTACGAGCCGGACTTTAAGCAACCTTTTGCAAGTGATCAATAAGTTCTATAAGTTGCCCGTGGATGCAAGTATCCGTGACATCTTAATCAATGACTTGCAGAATGCCCACACCCTTCAGGTTCCTGGGGACAAGGCACCTGCCGAAACCGTTATTGCGCTGGCCAAAGCCTATGTTGCATTGGAGCAGATGGAGGGCATCCCTTACATGAGTGCTGACGAGTTTGCTCGAGCTTTCAACCATACAATCACTGACAAGAAGATCACTTGGGCTAAGGTTAAGAAACTTTTTGACCTGACTCCTTGGCTTGTGACCATTTCCCCCGATGCAGAACCGGTTTTGGATAAGAAAGGAAAACCCATTGCAGATAAGGCGTTGAGCGATACGGAAATCATTCCATTGCAAGACGATATTGACGCATATATGGCGAAGAATGTGCTACCCTATGCACCTGATGCTTTTTTGGACAGAGCAAAAGATAAAATTGGTTATGAGGTTCCATTCACCCGGCTGTTCTACAAGTTCGAAGCCCCCAAGCCCTCCGCTGAGATTTTTAATGAGATCAAGGCGTTGGAGGCAGAGGAAACAATTCTCATGAAGGAGTTGTTTGGAAATGCGTGAGATGAAAGATAGCGGTGTTCAGTGGATTGGGGAAATGCCTAAAGCCTGGGGTATTATTCGATTCAAATACCTTCACAATGGACTTAATACAGGTGAAGCAATTGATAAAGAATATTGGTCAGATGACGAGGACAGCCGACTTTTCTATACCGCAGGTTTGGTGCCGATAAGAACAGATTATACAGATTTTCCGTTATGGAAATATACAACTGCTGATGATCTGCTTCTTGCACGAAATGGAACTCCTTATGTATATTTTCCAAAGGTTGGCGCCTGCTACACAGATCACATTATTCGAGCATCAATGAAGCCAGGTGTTTACAAAAAGTTTGTACAATACTGTTTACAATGCAGTATAGCATCTGTAGTTGTAGAAACGGTCAGCATTTCAACTTGGTCGGCCTCGTTGTGGAACAAACAGGAACTTGCCTGGCCAACCTACGATGAACAGATTAAAATCGCCGATATTATTGATGAAAAATGTTCTCAAGCTGACACCCTAATTTCCAATGTTCAGGTACAGATTGAAAAGCTGAAAGCCTACAAGCAGAACCTGATCACTGAGATTGTCACCAAAGGTCTTAATCCCTCCGTGCCAATGAAGGATAGCGGAGTTAAATGGATTGGGGAAATTCCGGCGCATTGGAGTGTTGAACGCGGCAAGCACCTGTTTGTAGAGTCTGACTTGCGGTCTGTAGATGGTAGTGAGGAATTGCTTACAGTTTCACAGTACACCGGTATTACACCCAGATCACAAAAAAACGTTAATATGTTTGAGGCACTTTCTCTCGAAGGTTACAAAATCTGTGGAGTTGGCGATATTGCGGCAAATACGATGTGGATGTGGGCTGGCGCAATAGGCGTTTCCCAATATTATGGTGTCATAAGCCCTTCTTACAATGTTTATCACCAAACAGGAAATGCGTACTGCTCCAAATACTTGGATTATTTACTGCGAATTCCACCTTTGGTTCAGTGTTATGAGTCCCAATCGACGGGCATTCGTGCTTCTCGTTTGAGATTGTATCCGCAACAGTTCCTGAACATACGATTCCCTGTGCCGCCTTATGCTGAGCAGGAAGCAATGGTCACAGAGCTTGAGAGACGGTGCGAAAAAGTTGATCTGCTTATCGCTATCAAACAGAAAAAGATTGACAAGCTGAACGAATATAAGAAATCCCTCATTTATGAGTATGTCACTGGCAAACGGGAAGTGGTGTAATGGCAAAGGACTATACCAATCAGCATATTGTTCCCAAGCGGTATCTGGACAGATTCGGGAAGAAAGACGGTAAACGAACCATCATCGGAACCCGTATTGTCAGCAAAGGTAGCGCGAGGTTCTTTGAGGATTCCACTGCAAACGTCGGCTACATAAAAAATTACTATGATGTGACGGACAAAAATGATCCGAAGTATTGGGAGCATTATTTTGCAAGAGAGATTGATACCCTTTGCGGACAGGCAATGGAGAATATCATTGCAAAAGTGACATTGACCCAGAAGAACGCTACTGTTCTTTCCGACCAGGATAAGGCAATGCTGTCAAAAGTAATTGTCGCACAGCTGATGCGTATTCCCGAAAGTATTGACTATGTGAAAAATGTTCTTTATCCAAGAGTTTCTGCACAGGTCAAGGATAATCTGATTTCCGCATTACCCCCTGCTTTCGTTGAGAAGCACATGGAACAGATCATAAGCACGGAGCTTTCCGAACAGGACCAAAAAGAACTGATGTTTAATCATTCTTTTGAACCGGTGAACTTTGACCGCTATTGCGATGTGCTGCAGAACGGTATCTGGGTAGTATATGTCAATATGCATCGGGACACTATGCCATTCCTGACAAGTGACAATCCGGTTCTTATTGAGGGCGTTGGAAGCAAGGATACCGGAATGTTCCGCAACGGACTTGCAAATCCTGCAACCTGCATCTTTTATCCGCTGAGTCCAGGAATTGCGGTTGCCATTTACTCCCGGCAAGGAATTCTGGGTTTGGTGGCGGATGAATATGACGGAAGAAAAATTCTGCTCAATGAGGAGAAATACATCATGAGCAGGAATGTAAATATCATGGCTCAGGCACATCGCCATTCGTTTATTCCCCAGCCTCTTTATGACGCGGTGAAAAACGGCTCCGTATAAGATGCCTCGAACAAAAGATTGGAGATACACCTATGGCAGATTTGAAAAAACAACTGAAAGCAATTAAGAAGCTGTTGGGTGACGGAAGGGATCTCCAACTTTCCGACGCTGATGCCCTGCGGTATCAGGATATTCTGTATCTTCTGGAACAACGAGGATACCTTCACGACTTCCAAGTAGACGGCGCAAATCTGTATCGCAAGATGGAAGATTTTGATGGCTTTGAAGATTGGCTTAACGAAGAAATCAAGGACGAAAAACGAGTAACCAGACGAGAATGGGCCATTGGAATAGTCTGTGCAATTATCGGTGCAGCTATTGGTCTGATACCCTATATCATTTCGTTGTTCTAAAGAAATAAAGTCCCCCGTCAGGCGATCCTTTTACAAGAAGGACAAGCTATACTTTAAGTATGTTGGATAAGCACACCCTATAGTCTGAAAGACCGTGGTTAGAATGCTTTGAAGCGTGATTATGAAATACAGAATGGAGTAAACGCTTATGAGAATAGAAAGTGGAAGAATGCTGAACGACTATATTCAGCCAAACAAGAAGCAGTATTGCATACCGGTGTTCCAGCGGGACTACGCATGGACAACGGAGCAATGCGAGAAACTGTTTGAGGATATTGTTCTGGCATTCAAAAAAGATCGGCTGCATTTTTGTGGCTCCTTCGTTTATGCACCGCTTCCCACAAAAAAGCACATTGACCGCTATATTATCATTGATGGTCAGCAGCGTTTCACAACTCTGTATATTCTCATTAAAGCACTTGCCGACTCCGCAACTGATGAGGCCGAAAAGGCTGCAATTGAGAAATATCTCTACAATGAGGACAAGTTCAACCGTTACGGATTTGACGACAAGAGCAAGTTAAAGCTCAAGCCGGTTAAGACAGACAATGATCAGCTTCAGCTGCTGATGACAGGTGAGCTGGATAAGATGAATAAGAGCAAGGACGGCATTATTTACCATAACTATATGCTGTTCAAAGACCTGATCGCTGCATTTCTTGCGGAAGATTCGGCAAATTCCATTATGATGATCCATGACGGAATTGATAATTTGATTTGCGCGGATATCAAGCTGGATCATGATGACGATGCCCAGGAAATCTTTGAGCGTATCAACTCCACCGGCATTAAGCTGGGTCTGCCTGACCTGATCCGCAACTATGTGCTGATGACGGATGACGATCAAGAGCGACTGTATGAGGAATACTGGCTGGTCATGCAGGAACTGCTTTCCAAAGATCGCATGGAAAGCTTTTTCCTGGATTACCTGAACATGAAGATGGATGGCTTCACCAAGGAAAGCGAAGCATACCGGGATTTCAAACAGATTTATCTCAATGGTCAGTATACCAATGAATCCATGCTCGCAGAACTCCTGCACTATGCCAAGCAATATCATATATTCCTTAATGGCGATGATAACCTTGGCTCAGAAATTAACAGAGCGTTGGATGGCCTGCGCAGATTGAATCAAACGACAGTATACCTGTTCCTGTTCCATATCTTTGATGATTACGAGGCCAGAGTCATTGATAAGCAGGAGCTGGGAAAAATTCTGAAACTGCTTCTCAATTACAGCATCCGGCGTTTGATCTGTGAAGTCGGCTCTAACTCTCTTCGCGGACTATATAAGACCCTTTACGGCCGTATTTTCTCCCGAGAAGAAAACAAATCCCATTACTATGATGCAATTGTTTCTTTCATGTCCCAGATGACTTCGAAGGATGCTATCCCCAGTGATGCAGACTTTGTATTGGCACTCAAGGAGCGTAACCTGTACCGCAAAAATGCGCTTTGCAAATACCTTCTGGCGGCTATTGAGAATCAGGGCAAAGAGAGAATTGTTACAGATAATCTGACCATTGAGCACATCATGCCGCAAAACAAGAATCTATCAACAGCATGGCAGAAGATGCTTGGGGACAACTGGGAAACAGTACGGGATCGGTATTTACATACTTTGGGCAATCTGACGCTGACAGGATATAACAGCGAATTGGGCGATAAACCCTTTGCAGAAAAACAGGAACTGTTGAAAGCAGCCGTCACCCATATTACCGTGTTGTATGATGATGTAAAAAACAAAACGGCTTGGGATGCCGATGCCATTGAAGAACGCGCTCAAAATCTGGCAGGTCAGCTTCTGCGTTTGTTCCCAATCGAGCAGCCTGTTCACAAAATCGAGTTCAAAGATCCTCGATATGCCATCTACACGGTTGCTGACCCCACTAATGCGACATATAAGCATGTAAATTACTACGAATTGCTGGGCGAGCGTGTGAATGTGGACAGTTTTGCCTTCATGGTACGCTCTGTGGCTGCAAAGTTGTACGACTATGATGCCAGCGTCATTGAGACCATGGCAAGGAACCATGAGAGCTTCCCTACATGGCAAAATCCTGTATTCTCATTTGAGGCAGACGGTGTAAAAAACCCTGTCGAACTGAAAAGAGATTCTGGAATCTATATCAGCACGGGATACTCCGCATACGATTGTATTTGCTTTATCAGAGCCTTACTGAAAAAATACAATCTTGATATTGAAGAAGATTTTGCCTACAGCGCAAGACCGACAAAACAGAATGACGATAAGCAGGAGGACTCATGATGGACAAAAGTGAAAAGCGCTTTGAGCGGGATATCGAGTCCTTCCTGATTTCCCCGGAGGGTGGCTATACCCAATTCTGTGGTCAGGATGCGGACGGCAACTGGGTACATACCCGTCAGCACGATATCGCAAAGTGCATCTACATGGATGTCCTCTGCGAATTCATCGCCAAGACCCAGCCAAAGGATTGGGCAAAGTACACCAAATATTACGGTGCCAGCGCTGCGGACAAGCTGTACCATCGGTTGGAAACCACCATTTCCAATCAGGGCCTTCTGTATGTTCTGCGCAACGGCATCGAGGATATGGGCTGCAAGCTAAAGGTCTGCTTCTTTAAGCCGGAATCTGATCTGAATCCCCTTGCTGTGGAACGCTATGAGGCGAATATCCTCGGCTGCACCCGGCAGTTCCGTTACTCCACAGCCAACTCCAACACCATCGACATGGTGCTGTCTGTCAATGGCATCCCCGTGGTGGCGCTGGAACTGAAAAACCAGCTTACTGGGCAGGACTATGTATGCGCCATCAATCAGTACAAGCACGACCGCAGTTCCAAAGAATTTGCTTTCCGTCTGAACCACCGTTTCCTGGTCTACTTTGCCGTTGACCTGTATGAAGCGTGGATGACTACCCAGCTGGCAGATGGATCTACCCGCTTTCTGCCCTTCAATCAGGGTTCCAACGGTGCCGGTGTAACCGGTGGTGCAGGCAATCCCCAGAATCCCAAGGGCTACGCCACCAGCTACCTCTGGGAAGAAGTGCTGCAGCGTGACAGCCTGCTGGACCTCATTCACCGTTTCATTTCCTTCGTGAAGGAAAAGGAGGAAGTGGTCAAGAACGGTGTGACCAAAACCGTCACCAAGGAAAAGATGATCTTCCCCCGCTACCACCAGTACGATGTGGTACGCAAGCTCATTGAAGATGTACGCCAGAACGGTGTAGGCACCAATTACCTGATTCAGCACTCCGCCGGTTCCGGCAAGTCCAACTCCATTGCCTGGATTGCCTATCGGCTGGCCTCTGTTCACGACACAGAGAACAATGGCCTGTTTGATTCCGTTATTGTGGTCACCAACCGCGTAGTGCTAGACAGCCAATTGCAGGATACCATCAACAGCTTTGAGCATCAGGTGGGGCTGGTGGAGGCCATCGACGATAAAAAGAACTCCCGCAGCCTTGCGGAAGCCATCAACGACAAAAAGCGGATCATCATCTGCACCATTCAGAAGTTCCTCTTTGCCAAGAAGGATATGGAGAAGTTCCGGGGAAGGAAGTTTGCCATCATTATTGACGAAGCCCATCAGGGGCAGAATGGTGAAAGCGCAAAATCCCTCCGCCGCAGCCTGATCGACATTGGCATTGCCATCAAGGAATATGCCGAGGAAGCCGGAATCGAAGAGGAAGAGGTGGATCTGACCGACGAGTATATCAATGCGGTCATTGGCCAGGGCAGACACGACAACCAGTCCTTCTTTGCCTTCACCGCTACCCCCAAGGGACAAACGCTGGAGTCCTTCGGCACCGTGATTGGCACAACTCCAGAAGGTGAACCCATCAAGGCACCCTTCCATGTGTACTCCATGCGCCAGGCCATTGAGGAAGGGTATATTCTGGATGTGCTGGCAAACTATACCACAGTCAAAGAGGCGTTCAAGCTGATCCGTGTTTCCGAGGACAACCCGGAACTGATCGAAGGTCAGGCCTCCCGGGCGCTGTTCCGATATTATAAGCAGCACGGCTACACCATCGCCCAGAAAACTGAGATGATCATGACCAACTTCCTGGATAACTGCCGCTATCAGATTGGCGGCAAGGGCAAGGCAATGGTGGTAGCCGACAGTCGCGCCAATGCTGTACGATACTATCTCGCCATCAAGCGCTATATCGCAGATCATGCGCAGGAATGCACCGGTACGGATGTAATGGTCGCCTTCTCCGGCGAGGTGACACTGGAAGACTATCCCAGCGAGAAGCCCTTCACGGAAGCCACCATGAATCTGGATGAGAACGGCAAGTACATCACCACCGACAAAAAGTTTCGGAAAGCCTTTCACAGCAGCCAGTACAACATTCTGGTGGTGGCGAATAAGTATCAGACCGGCTTTGATGAACCGCTGCTTCACACCATGTATGTGGATAAGAAGCTCCGGGATGTAACATCAGTACAAACCCTGTCCCGTTTGAACCGCACATATCCTGGCAAGAACAGCACCTTTGTTCTGGATTTTGAAAACACCGAGGAGGATATCAAGGCTGCATTCCTGCCGTACTATGAGACCACCACCCTCGAAGGCAGCACAGATGTGAACCGGGTCTATGATCTCCGCAATAAGATTCGGGATTTCATGCTGTATAATTTCGACGATGTGGAAACCTTCAATCACTTCATGGCATCCCAGGCTGGAAAAGAACAGGATGCCGCTGCCCTGGGCAGACTTTCTGGTATGTTCCGTCCTGTCATTTCCCGATATCTGGATTTAGGTGAGGATGACCGCTATACCGTCCGGGACTATGTGCGCAAGTTCAATCGGGCATATGCTTTTGTTACGCAACTGGTTCGCCTGCACGACCGTGATTTGTTCAACGAGTATCAATACACCTTGCATCTGATCCGGCTGCTGCCCAAAGACGGTGGCGGAGAATTTGTTGATATTGAGGACAAGATTAAGCTGGAATATGCTTCCCTCACAGAAACCTTCAAAGGTGCCATTGTTCTGGATGAAAAGCCTCCCGTATTTGTTCCCGGAGGCACCACCACGCCAAAGGTTCCGAACAAGAAGAAGGATACCCTTCAGAGCATCATCGACAAGGTAAACGAGCGTTTCAGCGGCAACTTCACGGATTCCGACCGGGTCATCATTGAGGGAATCTACCAGATGTTTATGAAGGATTCCGAGGTCAAGAAGTTCAAAAAGTACGCCAAGGATAACAGCACAGAAATGTTTGTTCGGTCCTTGTTCCCTGATAAATTCCGCGATATCGTGACCCAGTGCTTCCTGGATAATAATGACTCCTTCGCGAAGCTGTTCAACGATCCCGACTTCTATCAGAAAGTACAGGAGGCAATGGCACAGGAACTTTACAAAGCTTTGAGGAAATCTGAATAACACAAAAGACCGTATCCATTTAATACTAGAAAGTATCTGTCTCCTCATTTTATTCAATGCAAAGTCCCTCTATACTCTGTTACATAGTATCAGATAGATCGGGGGCTGTATTCAATGGATATCGATTTCACACTCACTGGGCAGAGAATACGCGAGGCAAGGCAGTGTAGGGGCTGGACAGCGGATGTTCTTGCTGAAAAAGTCGGTCTGGCAACAGAATCTCTGCGCCACATCGAGAATGCTTCCAGCAAACCCAGTCTGCAAACGCTCTTCAGGATTGCGACGGAACTGGATGTGTCTCTGGACTATATCACAGGTAGAACTCCCAATCTGTCATCTGCCATTTCCGGCAGCTACAGCAAAGACTATGGCTTGAGCGAGCAGCAGGAACGAATGGTACAGGATATGGTCAAGAGCATCATCCCGGTTATTACCGAGTATCTCTGATGAGGCAAAAGCCGCTACTTTTTCGAGTAGCGGCTTTTTTGGTGCCCTTCAGACATATTTCGACAGCTTTTTTGTCATCCTCGTGTTATATATGTATTAGATAGATACTATCAAGTATCAATTAAATACTTTCAGACAAGGAGGAGTTACTTATGACAGCAGAAACAACAATCTTGGAAATTGCTCACGGAGCTTTGGGATCTTCTTATTTGGACGCGATAAAGGTCATGTACCAGCATGCTGTTGAAGATGGCGTGTTTGAAACGGTTGAAAGCGAGTATACAACAGGTGTTGATGAACTGAAGACCGTGTTTTCACCCGGACAAACAGAGCGGCTTGCAGAATATGAACACACCTGTTCCAGTATTCGTGACTATTCTGCACGATACGGATTTCTGGCAGGACTGTACTGTGGATTCAAGCAGTATTTTACGCCAGAGGTTGAGGATGATGGCGGTTTTCTGAAGTATGTGAACGACGAGATCGGCAGGATGCCGAGAATGAAGCGCCATAAGGAATATTTTGATGATGTCATACGCCGGAACAGGCTGGCATGCGCCATGGAGGAAGAAACGGATGACACGATCAGATATCATGTTGTATCCATAGAGAGCGCTTGGGGGCAGCGTGCCTATAGTGCTTCAATTGACGGCTTCTATCTCGGCTACCGCGCGGCTATTGTCATTCTGGAAACGGTTGAACCTCAGAACTGGCCCGCTCTGGCAATGGAAAGGAACCTGCTCATGATGGAGCACCGTTTGGGCTTCATTAAGAGCTATGAAGGGATTGAACGCGGCAAAGAAAGGAATCTCGCATAATAAGCAGCCCCTCTCATTTCCACTATCGAAGAAATGAGAGGGCACGTTTTTCTGGTTGCAGTTGTTTCTCACCTTAAAAAATCAGATTGATGGTCAATTCGGTGCAAATCATACCCCTTTTCGACCAGAATATCACACTTGAGCGCCACAAGGTTCACATCTGACCCCGTGCATCGTGCTATCTGAAAGGCGTCGTATCCGCAATGATAGATCATATCAAGAACCTCTACATCTGGCAGCAATATTTCCGCAGCGATCACATTGGCTTCATACTCCGGTCTGTTCTTGCGATCAAATAAACTAAATTCCTGAAGCATAGTCTGCCGTACAAGGTCTTGATGAAGCACATGATGGCCGATTTCATGGGCACATACAATTCGTTTCAACTGTTCGTCCAAGTTGTCGTTTATGAAAGCCCACGGCACTTCGTGAAGTATCATGTAAACGCCTTTCAGAACAGTAAAATCCTTTACCATTTGGATTTGCAATCCTATTTCGTCTGCTATTTGGAATGGGTCTCTGGAGTTGGCATCTGCCACCAGTTCCTCTCCTAAACGATAAATCTTCTGCAATGTCAAGGTAAGCCCCCCTTAATGAACCGTTTTCCCTTGCGGTATTTCCTCGGTATTTCCACAGTATAGCACGCAATAAGGGTAATAAACCGGGCATTTAACATTACAGGCAACGAAAGAAATCATTTCCTGCTGTTCATTTCTTTGGACTTCGCGTATGCGTCCAGAATTGCGTGCATCAGTGCATCCTTATCTTCTTCGGGAAGAACACCTCCGGCAAAAAGCGCCGATACATCATGAACTACCTTATCAATTTCCTGCTGTGGGTCCAACTGCTGGGTTTCTTCCCCTAACATCGCATCGCTGGAGATACGCAGTTCATCGCAGATTCTTTTCAGCGTAGATGCTCGTGGAACACTGATTCCCGCTTCATACTTGTAAAGCATTCTCCTTGAAATGCCCAACCGTTCCGCAAGAGCTTCCTGGGTAAGATTGTGTGACTCTCTGTACTGAATCAGCCTTTCTGCAAAATCCATTATAACGCTCCTTTTTCATTTAGTCAAACATTCGTTTGAAATTAGTATTGACATCGAGTTCTGCTCGTGCTATAATTCGACACGAATTGAGAACTAAAGTTCCCATTAAACATATCACTATAGTTCTCATTTGTCAATAGCAGGTTTTGTGTACGGAAAGCGAGGGGCGCATATGCAGCGGACAATTCTACATTGTGACATGAACAACTTTTATGCTTCTGTTGAGTGTATGCTGGATCAGTCTTTGCGTGGCCACCCTGTTGCCGTAGGCGGAGACCCGGAGAACCGTCATGGAATCATCCTGGCAAAGAATTATGAGGCGAAGAAGTTTGGCATTCAAACCGGCGAAGCACTCTGGCAGGCCCGGAATAAATGCCACAATCTGATTATCGTCCCTCCCCACTATGAGCAGTACATGAAATACTCTCGATTGGCTCACGAGATATACCTGGATTACACAAATCAGGTGGAGCCGTATGGTATGGATGAGTGCTGGCTCGATGTTTCCGGGAGCATTCGAGGATCCGGCGAGCAAATTGGCAACGAAATCCGGCAGCGCATGAAGGACGAGCTGGGGCTCACAATTTCTGTCGGCGTTTCATTCAATAAGGTCTTCGCTAAGCTGGGCAGCGATATGAAGAAGCCGGATGCCCTGACCCTGATTCCCAAAGAGACCTTTCGGGAGATTGTCTGGGATTTGCCTGCATCTGATCTGTTAGGCGTAGGAAGGGCTACCGAAGAGATGCTTGCCAATTATGGAATCCGTACTATAGGTGCCCTTGCCAACGCATCTGAAGAACTGATCCGAAGAAAGCTCGGAAAATGTGGGGTCGCCTGTATTCGCTTTGCACAAGGGTTAGATAACTCCCGCGTGATGGAGTACGATTACGAATCCCCGGTGAAGTCCGTGGGTCACGGTCTGACCACCAAAGCAGACCTGGAAAACTCTGCTGAAGTGTGGGCGTTGATGCTTGCGCTCAGTCAGGACATTGGGCATAAACTGCGAAAATACGATAAACGAGCTGGCGGAGTCCAAATTGATATCCGAAACAACCAGCTCAAAACAAAACAATGGCAGTGCAAGCTCAGCCCCCATACAAACAGTGCTGCAATTATCGCAAAGGCAGCATACACACTTTTTGAGCGGTCCTACTCTTGGGACTATCCAATTCGTTCAGTAACGGTCAGAGCCATCGATCTGTATGCTGCTTCCGCCCCGGAGCAATTAGATATGTTTGGCAATGTATCCGTTGTTGATAAAAAAGAGCGTTTGGAATCTGTTGTGCAGGAGATTCACAGACGCTTCGGCAAAAACTCGATCCTGCCTGCAACAATCAGTCGGAGCCTTCCGAAGCTGCCTACGGATCGGGAAGTAGAAATCAGAATGCCCACTGGCATGTTGAGTTAGGAGGTTACTACATGGTATCTGCATGGAGATTTCGGTCCAGGGCACAAGCCCCGGCACAGATAAGCAATCGCTGTGGAAGCCTGTTTGTGGTTTCGGCTTCGGACATTTGCAACAGCAGTGATCTGCAGAAAGGCATATCATTCGTGTTTGATGCCGCAAAGCCTTTCCGCACAGGAAGGCTATCCTGCTTTCTGAATCCTGACACCAAAGAGTTGGTTCTCAACCGGTACAAGCCAGAAGGGTTTATCTACTCTGGCGGACTGATTGCAGCGGTTCAGCAGAACGGGAGGTAACACACATGCAGGAACAGACATACCGGCGCGTGGATGTTGGTGTTACGCTTAAGGTTTCCCCGGAAGGGAATGTCCGGCCTCTGACCATCACTTTCGAGAACGGCAAGACTTATACAATCGACCGGCTCAAAGAGAGAAAGCGGGCTGCGGCAACCAAAGTCGGCGGAACCGGCATCCGATATACTGTCGTCATCCAAAACCGTGAAACCTATCTGTTTGAAGATGAAGGGAAATGGTTTGTGGAGGCAAAAAACTACGCCGTCTGATTTCGCAAATTGCAACTGAATATGTCATGATCCATAGGGAGACAGACATGTGTGGGGTATCCACACGCGATTACGATGATTAAAGGAGCAGCGATGATGGAGGATCATGAATGGGTGCCGTTTTCATGGCACTGCCCGAACTGTGGCAAAATTGTCACCGGTTTGAAGGATGAATCGGGGGCTATCAAGGTAACATGCAGACATTGCCAGCTGGTGATGGTCAGAAAGCTAAAAAGCAGAAGACGGGATATCATTGAATTATTTCCGCCAAAGGGCACAGTACCTGTGAGGTGCGCTTATGGGAGATAATGCTCTAATACAGGCAGCCCAGTATTACAATTCAATACCAGATAAAGAAGTGATGGTCGGGGTAGCGTTCCTCAGTAAATCCATCTCGCGGTCGTATCTGTTGACAACCGGTAGGTAATCCAGAAATATTACATGTTGAAGCCACCGGCAGGAACAACGCAGTAGCTATAGCTATTGTGTGTTCTTGCCGGTGGCTTTTTATTTTTCATCACAATCAAAAATCTAAAGCCTGAGTGATCATCAGGGCAGAGGATACGGGAGAGCATTTTCAAAATAGAAAATGCAGATTCAGTACCCTTCATTTGCTGCGCCCAAATGCAGTAATTGCGCCCTGACGCTCCTGTATCCTCACTGCTCTGCACCCAGCAGAAAGGAACAGGAAAATGGAGTTTAATCAGAAAATGTTTGGACAGCGAATCCAAGAAGCACGAATGAGCCGCGGAATCACGCAAGAGGAATTCGCTGAGGAGATCGATGTCAGTGCCAGCTATTACCAAAAGCTGGAACGAGGCGTAAGAACATGCTCACTGGATATCCTTGTGTGCATTGCAGAACATCTCCATGTGTCAACGGACTATCTGCTCACCGGGAAATGGAGTAACACTGATGAAATGAAGAAAGCACTTATGGAATCTTCCCGATTGCTTCAGAAATTGGCAGACAGTTTCTAACTAGCACTATTTGTGCTAGCAAAGTAGCACAACCCGTCCGTGTTGGAAGCCCTTTGGAATCGGTACAATACGCATGTAAGCAAAACCCAAAACCTGAATCTTGAAAACTGAATATCATTCACCAGATACATTACCGTGCAAGGAGCTATGTGGGCGGCACGCCGAGACTTCCCGAAAAGGAACAGCGATTCATGCCAGCCCCAAAATGCCGGATTGCAACCGACACAGCGACAATCCTGCACAGGGATAATGATACTTCCGTAACTCGCGGCCCGGCCATAAGGAAGGCGGGGAGGTTAGATTCCTATGGAGCAGCACAGCAAGCTGCCGTCTGGTGACTTCCCCCTCTCAGGGCGTCGAGGACAAATATGAGAATACGCTTTATGAATTACGAGCTGCCATGGCTTCGCTGTGGCAGTCTCTTACATATGATCCATATGTCATCCAAATGGATGGAATTTCAATACAGGAGGCGATGCCTATGATTGTTTTAACCCTTCCCCGGTTCACAAATTCATAAAGTCAAGAAAGGATCACACTACAATGCTGATTACCAAACTTCGTAAGCCGCTGGCGTTGGTGCTTGTATTTCTGATGTTCTTCAGTATGGTGCCCTTCGGCTATGCGGCTGAAATGCCTTCTTCGCAATTTGAATCTGGTGTAGATCCTCCCACCGAAGAATCCTTGCCTGAAGATGAGACTTCCCTCACAGAACCAACAATCACCAACTCAGAGCCTGACCCTGATTCGGTTCCGGAAGATACTATCCCGGAAACAGAATCTGCACCGGAAACAGAAAGCTCTGAACCATCCGCAGAAGATGTTCCCCAGGATGGCCCCGGCATTATGGGGGTATCCCCCGGTGATAGTTCGACCTGGGCTATCGGCAGTACCCAGAACAGTATTATGCTGTTCGACTTTGCCGATAACGGCAACTACACCACCGTCCTTAATTCTCAGGTAGCCTGCGCCTACAAACCCAATGGCACCGGCACCACCCGGACGGCGTACATCAAGAATTTGGGCTGGCACTTTGCCCGGTATGGCGGTGTTGCCTATGCGGATGATCCGCTGTACTGCATTGAGCCGTGGCGCAGCTACGCAGCCAGTACCTCCGGTAACTCCGTTGACCGGGATGTGACCCTGGACGGCAGCGGCAGCACCTCCGGCAGCAATGTGTGGTATGCTCTGCCTGCCGCACGGCGCGAAGCCATTGGCCTGATCTTGCTCTACAGTAATCAGATGTGGAACCACTCCATCAGCGTTACTACCACATCCAAAGCCAACAATCCCAATGTGCCCCTGCGGATTGCTACCCAGTTCCTAATCTATGAAATTGTGTGCGGTTTGCGTGATCCAAACACATTCACGCTGAACTCCACTAACGAGTGCGGAACGGCTGGCAATATCTTCTACAATGCTGGTGTGGCATCGGTCACAAACTTCGCCAGCAATTACAACACCTTGGTGTCCAACATTCAGGCAGCGAAGAAGATCCCCAGTTTTACCTCCACATCCAGCAGTAGCGCTCCTACCATCAGCCTGACTGGGGAAGAAACCAGCGTTTACGACAGTAACGGTGTTCTTTCCAATTTTTCTTTTACGGACGGAAATGGTGCGGAGTTCTACAAAAGCGGCAGCACCCTGTATATCACCCAGACCGGAACGATTTCTTCCTCTACTGTGTTCAAGGCGACCCGGTATCTGCCCTCCGCCGCAAATTCCACCTACAATGTGTGGTATATGTCGGGTTCCAGCTACCAGACAACGGTATCCCTTGCCAGCGCTTCCAGCGGCAATCTCAATGCCTATTTCAAACTGAAAGCTCCTGATCCTGGAACCATCAGTCTGACCAAGGCCACAGAGGACGGACAGAATCTCTCCGGCTGGCGGTTTGGCGTGTATACCAATTCTTCCTGCACCAGCCTTGCGGCGGGGCCTTACAGCACCAACGCCAACGGAAAGATTTCCATTACCGGGCTGACCGCTGGCACTTACTATGTGAAGGAACTGGGGCATACGGACAGTACCATCAATGCAATGTACTATTGTTCCAGCACCAATCCGCGAAAAGTGACCGTGACTGCCGGTTCCACAACCACAGTCAGTTTCACAAACAAATTGAATACAGGCGGCATCAGCCTGACGAAAACTACCGAGGACGGCAAGAACCTGTCCGGCTGGCAGTTTGGAATTTACTCCAATTCTGCCTGCACCACGCTGGTTTCAGGGCCGCACAGCACCAACACCAGCGGTATGATTTCCGTCACCGGGCTTACCCCCGGCACCTACTATGTCAAGGAAATCGGGCACACGGATAGCGCAATCAATGCCCTTTACTACTGCTCCAGCACCAACCCGCAGTCGGTGACTGTGACAGCAGGTGCCACAGCAACGGTCAGCTTCACGAACAAGCTGAACACCGGCAGCGTGAAAATAGTCAAGACCACAAACACAGGAGCTAACCTGAGTGGCTGGCAGATTGGGCTTTATACGGATGCCGCTTGTTCCAACGCTGTGGCTGGTTCTCCCTTCACCACTGGGGCAGATGGCACGGTAACGGCTGCGGGCTTACAGAAGGGAACCTATTACGCCAAAGAGATTCCCACAGACGATCCCTATTGGGAATTTGACACCGCTGTGAAGTCTGTCACAGTTGCCGTTGGCAAGACCGCAGAAGTCACATTCACCAACACCCATTACGGACGCATCGAAATCCGCAAGACCACTAACACCGGAAATCAGCTTGGCGGCTGGACATTCCGGGTGAGAGATTCTGAGGGCAACTCCTACGGAGACTTCACCACCGATGACAATGGCTATGCCTGCACCCAGAATCTTCCGTTAGGGCGGTACACCGTGGTGGAGCTTCCCACGGAGGACAATTACTGGCTGACAGAGCTGGGCTTCCATGATGTGACCGTAAAAGCCGGTGAAACCACTGTGGATACCTGGCTCAATAAGGAGCAGGGCCTGGCTTGGTTCTATAAAAAGACCAACACCGGTGAGTCTGTGGAGGGTTGGCACATCACTGTCTATTCGGATGAAGCCTGCACTCAGAAGGTAGGCACCCTCATCACCAACGAGGATGGTCGGGCTGGGTATTACCTTGATCCCGGCATCTATTGGGCGAAGGAAACCGGTGATGAACATGGTCGGTTTGAGGACGAATACTGGATGGTAGATGAAACTATCCACAAGTTTGAAATCAAGCCCCATGAAGATGTGTCCATCACCTTTACGAATGTCCAGTACGGCAGGCTGAAAATCACCAAGACCGTGGAGGGCGGCGGCTCTGTAGAGGGCTGGCAGTTCAAGATCACGGATGCAGAAGGAAAGGTTCTGGACGGCTCCCCCTTTACCACCGACGAGGACGGCATCATTCTGACCGGGAATCTGCTGCCCGGACAGTACACGGTAGAAGAACTGCTCCCGGAGGACAGCCTGTATGAGTGCAAGGGGGATAACCCCCAGATCGTCACCGTAAAACAGGGTGAAGTTGCCGAGGTAACCTTTGTCAATGCGCTGCGAACCGGCAAGGTTACTGTGGAGAAGATCGACATTACCGGCAGCCCTCTGGCGGGAGCCACCTTCCGGCTGGAATGGAGTGCGGAGGGTTCTCTGTGGTATCCCGTGACCTACTCCGAAACCATTGTCCGGGGCGGCTGTTCCAATCCCGATGTAACGGACGGGAGCCTGACCACTGGCGCAGATGGACTTTTGGAATGGGGCAACCTCTATCCCGGCTTGCAGTACCGTCTGATGGAAACCATAGCCCCGGATGGCTACAATCTTCTGGATGGAACTGCCTTTGAGGGAGAACTTGCCGCTGATAATATGAATGTCAGCCTGCGAGTAGTAAATACCAGGACCTATACGCTTCCCAAGACCGGTTCTACTGGGCTTCGGCTTTTCCCGGTTTTTGCACTGATTCCGGCTTTTGTCTGTTCTTCTGGACTTGTTCTTTCCATTCTTCGAAAAAGGAGATCGTAAATGAATCCCTCCCACATCTTTGCCAGAGATCATCCTCTGGCTATTTTCATGCCGAAAACAAAAACAAAATGACTTCAAGAGAGGATAAATACTATGAAATCTATCAAAAAGCTTTTCGCAATGGGCCTTGCTGTCATGATGGCTCTTTCTATTCCTTTTTCCGTGTCTGCCGCTGAGCTGGAGGATGCTCCCATTGATGAATCTCGGACCGGCTCCCTGACCATTTATAAGTACGACCTGACCAATGCGGAAAAGGACGGCGTATGGGATTCCTCCTATGTGTCCACCGGCGTGTTTGACCAGACCGGCGTCAACGATGTGCTGGGCGGTGGCAGCTCCGCGCTGGGCAACGGCGAAACCGGCTACGGCTATGCCATCAAGGGCGTTGAGTTCAGCTATCTCAAGGTCGCGGACATTGTGACCTTCTCCGAGTCCGAAAATGACAGCCGAACCAACAGCCATGTGGAAGTGCTGTACGCCATCGACAAGACCAAGGGTGCTGACTTCCTGAAAGCCCTGAATCTGGCGGACGGCGCACAGCGCTACACCAATGCGGACGCTCTGGATGAAACCAAGTATTTCTACCAGTCCGATGTGTTGATTGACGCTCTGGCTGCGGCTCTGGAATCCAATTCCACCGTAGTAAAAAATGCTCTGGAAGCCTACATCTCTGCAAACGGCGGCACCGCCATGCCCCTGACCGATGCCTATGGCAAGACACAGGCTACTGATCTGGCGCTGGGTCTGTATCTGGTTGTGGAAACCAAGGTTCCCGAAATGGTCGTGTCCACCACCGATCCCTTCCTGGTATCTGTCCCCATGACCTCCGTGAATGGCACAAACGCCACTGACGGCGGCACCCGCTGGATTTATGACATTACCCTGTACCCCAAGAACCTGACCGGTATTCCCTCTCTGGAAAAGACCCTGCGGGAGAATCTGAACGACACCGGCAAAACCGATGCCTATGCTCACACCGGCACCGCTTCCGCTGGCGATACCATCGACTACCAGATCATTTCCACCCTGCCTTCCATCACCTCTGAAAGCACCTACCTGTCCTGCTACACCTTTGTGGATACCCTGTCCAAGGGCCTGACCTACAACAAGGGCGATGTGGTTCTGGAGATCTTCACCGACGCCGCCTGCACCGATTCCGTTGCAAAGTGGACGGAGGCTGACGGCAAATTTACCGTTGCCTACAACACCACGGATGACGGAGAATCCGTTTTGACCATTGAAATGACCGCTGCCGGTCTGTCCGAGATCAACACCTCCAAGGCTGTATATTCCGGCGCTTCCATGGTCAACTCCGGCTACTCCGACTGCACCCTGCGCATCACCTACGCCGCCAAAATGGACAGCAGCAAGGATTTGGTATTCGGCGACAACGGCAACGACAACAAGGTTGTCCTGACCTGGAAGCGCAGCAGCCAGAACTACTACGACACCCTGGTGGATGACTGCCATGTGTTCACCTACGGCATTGACCTGACCAAACTGTTCAGCGACGGCAAGGGCGATTTCTCCAAGGTGGAGTTCCTGATTCAGAACAAGACAGACAACTACTTTGTGAAAGCGGAGCTGAACGAGGACGAGGGCGTTTACTATGTGGTTGACCATGTGACCGACAAGGCAGACGCCACCCATTTCGTTCCCATCAAGACCGCCGATGCCCAGGGCAGAATCATTGTAAAGGGTATGGAGGATGACACCTACACCCTGACCGAGGTTCGCACCGACAATGGCTATGTGATGCTGAAGAAGGGCATCGATGTGGTGATTTCCCGGAAGGACACCGCCGATTCCTGCGGCATCTATGGCACGGATGTGCTGGGTTTGATCCAGAATGATCCCCGGTATCAGGGTCTGGGTCCTAAAGCTATTAATGCTGTTCAGCAGAAGCATCTGGAGCATAAGCTGCTGACCGCTTCCGCTACCGTGGACGGTAAGAAGGTCAATATGGTGGAGGATAACGGCAGCGTGAATGCCGAAGCGCCCCTGACTGTGGTGAACACTCGCGGCTTTGACCTGCCCAAGACTGGTGATCACGGCACCTGGATGTACAGCATCGGAGGCGTTCTTCTGATGGCTGTTGCTGCAAGCGCCATGTTCTTTGCTCTTCGCAAGAAGGGTTCCGTCAACTAACCTTTTCCATCAGTCCCGGAGGGAAACCTCCGGGACCCTTTTCTGGAGGTACATACCCTGTGAAACACAAAACAACCATCATTGTAGCCGCAATCCTTATCTTTTTTCTCGCTTTGGGGATAACGCTGTACCCGCTCATTAGTAATTATGTAAACCAAAAGTATGCTTCGACCATCTACACCAAGTATGAGGAGATGATTCAAAATGTTGACGAAACAGAACTACAGGAAGCCCGCAGTCTTGCGCAGTCTTACAACCAAGCACTGGCACCGGTATCCTCCTATGACAAGGAAGGTATCTCGGAGGCCAGCCAAAACTACGATTCCCTCTTGAACCTGGGTGGGAACGGCATTATGGGTTACATCGAAATCCCCTGTATTCAGGTTAATCTGCCGATTTACCATGGCACTGATACCGAGACATTGGAACGGGGCGTGGGGCATTTGTTGGGTAGTTCACTTCCTGTTGGCGGTTCCGGCACCCATGCAGTATTATCCGGGCACTCCGGCATGGCAGGACAGAAGATGTTTACCGACCTGCTTCAGATGAAAACCGGAGACATCTTCTATCTCCATGTGCTGGGGGAAACCCTTGCATACGAAGTAGACAGCTTAAACACTGTGCTTCCCCATGATACCAGTCTTCTGGGCATCACAGACGGTTCTGATCTATGTACGCTTATCACCTGCACGCCGATTGCGGTCAATTCCCACAGGCTGCTGGTTACCGGTCACCGGATTCCCTTTGAAGATGCAAGGGAAATCGTGGAAGAAGCACAGCAGGAGGATACCGAAGTTGAATCCGCTTGGGAACAGGAATACCTGCGGGGGCTGTATATCGCCATCGCGATTGTCCTGATTCTCTTTCTTATCTGCATCGTGGTGGCACTACTGGGGAGAAACAAAGATGCGTAAACGAATAGCATTGTTTTTCCTCTTACTCATATTTCTTACCGGGTGCCTGATATCCCTATTTCCCGTAATCAATGAGCTGCTGTACCGTGAAAAGATGAAAACCACCGTGTCTGAGTTTCAGTCCAATACAGAACATCAGCCGCCTGTGATCATTCTGCCATCTGGTGATGCAGAAGCCACAGAATACACGCCTGCCATCCATCAGGAGCTATGGAAAGATATTCAGCAATACAACAGACGGCTGTTTCAGACCCGGCAGGAAGGAATAAAGGGTCTTGAGAGCCTAGAAGAAGCCTGCTTTCGACTTTCAGACTACGGTATCACCAGCGAAGTGTTTGGCGTTCTTTCGATACCGGCTCTCGATCTGGAGATGCCAGTGTACCTTGGTGCATCCAGCCAGAATATGGCGCTGGGAGCTGCCCAGCTGGGGCAGACCAGTGTTCCAGTGGGAGGGAAGAACACAAACACGGTTATCGCGGGTCATCGAGGATGGAATGGCGCGGACTATTTTCGGTACATTACCGAGCTGGTGCCGGGAGACCGCATCACGATAACCAACCTATGGGAAACCCTGGAATACACGGTCGTCGGAACAAGGATTATCTCGCCGGATGATGTGGATGCAATCAAAATCCAACCTGAAAAAGATATGATTACGCTTTTTACCTGCCATCCCTATGCATCCGGAGGGCGGCAGCGGTATCTTGTGTTTTGCGAAAGAATCAATAACGAAATCAGAAAGGATGATTCAAAATGATCAACAACTATTACTTCGCCGGAGGCGGTTGCGATGAAAATGTTCGTACCATGGGCTTTCCCGTGCTGATTGTAAACATTGAGGAAGCCGTTCCCTCTGTGCCCCAGAAACAGAAGGAGACCACCAATTTGACCAACAAAGAAAAGAACAAAGCCTCAGTGTATTGCCTGTGTCCCCGGTGCCGGGCTATGTTCTTCAACGCCAAGAAGTTCCATATCACCCGGGTTGACCCTTATCAGGTTGAAAAAGATGACTGCACATTCTGCCAGACCGGTGCCGGATTCGACTACCGTGTTGTCCCCAGAAATCCCCGCAGCAATCGCAATGGAGGTTCCCATGACTGAGAAAAGAATGGCAGGAGAGTATGAGATCGTTCAGGCAATTTCCGTCGGCCCTACGGAGATTGTTCTGGGTTATTCTCCTGAGAATGAAGCCCTTCCTTACATGACCGCATTCTGCACCCAAAACGAATTGTTTACTGCATACCAGCACTGCATTGCTGACGACAGCTATCCCCACATTCTGAGCATTTTCTCTGAGCGTATGGCAGATGCCCTAAAGGAGCTGGAACGCCAGCTATCCGCTGAAAACACAGCAGCGGTGGACAACAGACCCTATAACCAGCAGAAATGCCTGAGCACAGACCAATGCAGCCTGGTATCTCATGCTGACGACCTTCACCAGAAGGTGGTTATCATTAAGCCAGAGGTTTTGAAACCAGAATACCAGCTGGCTACCCGGCAGATCTATCTGTGTACCGGCGGGTTTGGCGCTTCCCCGAACAGCAGAGGCTCTGCCTGCTTCTGCACCAACCTATTTTCCGGGAAGCACAGCCGTTTTGAACGCAGCGACATTCTGGCCACCCTTGAAAATGATGCAGTACCCAAGTGGGCACAGAAAGAGCTCTGCGAGGCACTTCAATCCCAGCAAAAGAAAGACAGATCAAAGGAGGCAGCACGATAATGGATTTCTCAATCAGAACTGCAACCCCGGCAGAGCGGATGTATTCCTACAGCCAAAGCAGCCAGATAGAAGGTCAAACCGGCTGTATCGGTCATCTTCGTGCTGACTTCGGTTCGGATGGAAACAGCTTTTATTCCTCCTGGGCCGACCACAACGCAAGCCTGAAGGATCAGGCGTTCAAGGATGAATTCGATCATCTGATCAATACGCTGCGTGGTTTGGAAGCTCCCGATGCTTCACAGACCCAACACGAGGCAATCCTTAGAGACAGAGCAGTGCTCACATCGTACTGCTATCGGCACCCGGACAGTAAGAGACCAGGTTTCTACGGCAGGGAGCTGACTCTCAGAGCCGATACGCAGAAACACGCTTACATTCTCCGCCTCAATCCTAAAAAAGGCGATTATAATCTGTACTGCTACTGCTATCGCAAGGACTGGTTTGACCGGCACCTGAATAACGCGGAGAAGGGAATTCGCTTTATTGATCCGAACTACAAGGAACTGTTTCGGATAGAAGATGGTGACAAAATTCGGTACTTCACAAACAGCGGAGAGCCCCGACATTTGATTTGCCGCTACATTGACGACTATCATTTTGAGGCAACAAGCGATCGGGGGAAGAACCTGTACCACATCTGCGAATTTGCAGAACAGTATCAAAATCAAGGCTGTCACGGCATTATTCCGCTGCGGCAGTCGCTCCCGGAGCGCTGTTTCAGCACGCTGGGGACCACCGGGGAGCTGATTGTCATCACCAAAGGTGAGAATGGTTACTCGCCCACAGATGTATTCCCGCAGAACACTTCCCCCAAAGAAGGTGCAGCTGCTCTGAATGCTGCCAATGGTGTGACCAAAGCGCAGGAAGCGGCAATGGTAGCTGGCTCCATGTTTGGCTGGGAAACTACTGCCGCAAACCCCAAGAATTACGATGCCCTCGGTCAGCCAATCAAAAACCTACGGCGTTCTCACGCTGCGGAACGATAGAAAGGAAGCAAAATGGATACCACGCCTCAGAAGTATCACCGTGGTGATATTTATTACGCAAACCTCGAACCGCATCTGGGCTGTGAACAGGGCGGCATTCGCCCTGTTCTGGTGGTTCAGAACGATGTTGGCAATAAGCACTCCAAAACGATCATTGTGTCGGCCCTGACGAGCAGGACGGCCACCAAAGCGAAGCTGCCCACCCATGTGTTCTTAGACCACATCCCCGGAATGTACGCCAGAATCCCATCCCTCGTCCTGCTGGAGCAGATTCTCACACTTGACAAATCTCGCTTATTGGGCTATATCGGCTCGCTCTCCGAATCCCAAATGAAACAGGTCAACACCGCACTGAAATGCAGTCTTGAATTATGAAAAACCAGCTGGGCAGATGCTACCTGCCCAGCTTTATACATAGATTTTTTAAGGAGGTTTTCCCAATGGAAGAAATCACAACTACATATACTCAGCTCTTTCAAAACTACCCCGATGTCGTTTCCACCCTGCAATTATGTGAAATGCTCGGTGTCAGTGAGCGCACAGTATATCGTCTCTTGGTGACCAACCAGATAAAGCACTTCAAGGTTGGCAGGGCTTATCGTATCCCGAAGGTGAATGTGTTTGCCTTCATGGAGAGTGAGAGCAGGGGTTGACAAACTTGCCGGAATCCACTGCCGATGATACCATATAGCCACGCAAAAGGCCACCATACTAATGAACAGGAGGAACGCATATGGTTACAGGTCATTTAAGAGAGCAGAACGGCTATTTCCAGATGATTCTGACATGGAAAGATGCCTCTGGAAAGCGGCGGAGCAAGTCCATCAGTACAGGACTTACCGTAAAGGGAAACAAAAAGCGGGCAGAGAAAATGCTCATGAAAGCCCGTTCCGAGTTTAACCCGGACAATCTCGCCGTCAACAAAGGAATGCTTTTCACGGATTTTCTCGGGAAATGGCTCAATGACAAGGTTACGGATATTCCCGCAGAGGAGTATTCCAGCTTTGCTTACTATGTAAAATCGAATATCTCGCCCTACTTTTCTGCACACAATGCAAAGGTCACGGAAATCACCGATCAGGAGCTGATTGCATACTTCGAGACCGAACGCTTGCAGAACGGTACCGGCAACAAAGCCCTGCTGTCAATCAATCGTACAATCTGCACGGCGCTGGACTACGCTGTGACCATCGGCTGGAGATCTGACAATCCGGCACACGACATCAATCCGTGCCTGATGAGCACCACCCCATACTTCACCGATTTCCTGCTTGACTGGCTTAGCGTTATCAAACTCAAAGTTAAGTCTACAACCTATACTGGTTATGAAAAGGCTGTCAAGTCCAGAGTTATTCCTTATTTCAAAGAGCATCACCCCAACCTGCGTTTGGATGCAGTTACTGCAAAACACATTCAGGACTACTATTCCTATGAAATGAATGTCAACAAGGTTTCTGCAAATACTGTGAAGCATCGACATGCGAATATCCACAAGGCTCTTTCTTACGCATATAAGACAGACCTGATTCCATCAAATCCAGCAGATAAAGTGGAACTGCCCACGATAGATAAATATGTTGGGCACTTCTACAATGCGACACAAATTGAAAAGCTGTTTAAGATTTTTGAGGGAGACCCCGCTGAGTTTGGTGTTATTGCGGCCTCATTCTACGGCTTGCGTCGCAGCGAAGTTCTTGGTTTGAGATGGGATGCCATCGATTTTGAAAGCAAAACCATCACAATTAAGCATACAGTGAACGAAGCGCGAGTTGATGGGAAATGCACATTGGTCATGGCAGATACCACAAAAACGAAATCCAGTTTTCGGACACTTCCACTTGTGGCTCCCTTTGAAGAAATGCTTCTTAAAATGAAAATGGAGCAAGAAGAGAACAAAAGGCTGTGTGGTAATTGCTATTGCCAAGATTATATCGGCTATATCTATGTGAATGAGATTGGCGAGATTATTAAGCCTGGTTTCCTTACCTCACATTTTACGTCAGTGCTGAAAGCCAACAATATGCCGAGGATACGCTTTCATGATCTTCGACACCCGTATGTCAAGCACGCGACAAAAAATTTTTGCTTGCGCTTGAAGTTTTTTCAAGCGCAGGCATATCTGATACTCAACGACATACTCGCGGAGCTTATCAGCAACAATGGGAGAAAAGAGCATTGTGGCTACGATTCTCATTCAAACAGGTCTTGGACTTTGTACGCAATCTCAATGCGCTTGTCCGGGAATACATAGACCTTCTCAATCAGGAGATTGACCAGTTCCGGGGTCAGTCTTTCCGCATCGGTAATTGCCTTGGCAATCTCCGTGCGGCTGGACTGCCGTGCCTGTTCCTCCTGCTTCTTCTTCGCTTGTGCCGAAATGGCGGCATAGGCGTT
The DNA here is from genome assembly GCA_944385535.1 of uncultured Oscillospiraceae bacterium. Lineage (GTDB taxonomy): Bacteria > Bacillota > Clostridia > Oscillospirales > Oscillospiraceae > Faecousia. The sequence goes on along the minus strand of CALWXR010000001.1, from coordinate 29,178 downwards.
TTTTGCTTTGAGAATGGCTGCGTCACACGCTGCTTTTTCGGACTTGTAGGTTTCCGCATCAATTTCGCCCATGACATACTGCTCAAACAGGGATTGCTTGCTATCCTCCAGAGCCTCGATCTTTTTCTCGTATTCCGTGGGTTCCGCAGCAACCGCGTCCAGACAGATACTACCGTCCGCACCGATGGAAAGGATGGCTTCCAACTGTGCTTTTACGGTTTGGAAAATGACCTGTTCCAGTTCCTCGGCATCGATTTTCAAATCGTGGCATGGACCGGTTTCATACGCCTGTGAGCGGCGGCAATGGAAATAGGGCTGCTTGTTTGCGACATAGGAAAGCGCATGGTCACAGCAGCCGCAGAACACGATGCCCTTCAGAAGATAATCCCTCTGCTTCTTATGCGGCTGGGAAAAGCGGCGCACGGTTTCCTGTACCTTATCGAACAAAGCCTTGTCTACGATTGCCGGATGGTGGTCAGGGATGATGTACCACTTCGACCTATCCTTCATACGGCTGTTGTTTCCGCCGACCTCAAGAACTGCACGTTTCCCTATGATGTAGGTGCCGGTATAGCGTTCATCCGCTAAATACCGCACGATAGTGGAATCGCACCAGATGCCATGAGTACGGGAAATATCGTGGGTTTTCTGACCCCTTGTGATCTTGTATTCAGCGGGGGTAGGGATGCCCCGTTTGTATAGCTCCTTGGCAATGCTGGGGGCATTCTTTCCTTCGGCGGCGAGCTGGAAGATTAACTGAACTACAGCAGAAGCTTCGGGATCAGGCTCCATTCTCCCATCGGCACTCTTGCGGTAGCCATAGGGACAGATTGTACTCTGATATTCTCCCCTCTGCATCTTGGCATATTTGGCACTCTTGGTTTTGATGGACATATCCCGACTGTAATACTCGCTGATAAGGTACTTGAATGCCACATCCATGCCGCCCGTATCGCCCTTGTAGTTATCGCTGTCATAGTCATCGCTTACGGAGATGAAGCGGGTGTGAAACAACGGGAAAACCCGCTCAAGGAAATAGCCGGTTTCAATGCTGTTGCGCCCGAACCGGGAAAAGTCCTTGACTATGATGCAGTCAATTCTGTTCTCCCGAACCATCTCAATCAGCTTCTGTACCTGGGGACGCTCAAAGTTGGTGCCGCTGTAGCCGTTGTCAACGAACTCCATCACTTCCGAATTGAGTGCCTCCGGCATTGCTGCCGCATACTCGTTCAGCACAAGGCGCTGGTTCTCGATACTCATGCTGTCATACTTGTAGTCCTCAATGGACAGCCGGATGTAAAGGGCGATTACATATTTTTGCATCGGTTCAGCACCTCCTCGCAGGAATCAAATTCGTTTTCAAAGCGACAGTGGACGGTGATCTGCTTGTCCTTGGCGATCTCGATGCGGTCAATCAGAGCGGCGGTCAATTCCCGATTCTCCCGGAGGTCATCGGAATCCCGCTTCAAAGCACGGTATTGCGCAATCTGCTTGTCCAGTGCCTTCAGGCCTTTTTCTAAATCCGCGACCTCCCCAGTAAGCTGCTCGATTCTGGATTCATACTTCCCTTTATAGGTGATGTATTCCTCCTTCAAGAGAATCCCTTGAATCAGATTCTCGTAGAGGCTGCGAATCAAACCGTTCAGTCGCTGAATTTCCTGCCTCCGGCTGCTGATCTTCTTCTTCAGGTCGGTGCGTTCCGTTGCCTGCTGGGGCAGTTCCACAAGAGAAAGAGAGTAACTGCCCAGCGCTGTTTCCAAAGTGTTCTGAATCATATCTGCAAGGGCATCCAAAAGCATATCTTCCCGGATATACACGCCGGGGCACTTCTCCTTGCTAACCCGGCTCTTGGTCAGACAATCGTAGAAATACACGCCTTCGGTTTTTTTGCGGATGTTACGCTGGCGGTGGAGACTTCCGCCGCAGTGGGCACAGAATACTTTCCCCTTAAGGATGTTGGGGGTGTACTCTCGGATTTCCCGCTCCTTGCTCTGTTGTGCAGCCTTCTCCAAAATTCTCTGGACGGTTTCAAACAGTTCGTGGCTGATAATAGCTTCATGTGTGCCGTGGACAACCGTCCACTCCATTTCGCTGGCTTCGACCTGCTGGTGGTCTACAATTTTTGTGCGGCCTTGAACCAGATCACCCGTGTAAACCTGCGCGTGAAGGATTCTTGCAACTGTGCGGGTGTTCCAGTTACCATTGCCCATCAGGTTTTCGTGAGTAATAATGCCCTGGGTGTTCTTGTAGTGGCTGGGTGGAAGATACCCTGCATCATTCAGGCGTACAGTAATGGTGTTCAGCCCAGCCCCCTCAGAGGCCCATTGAAAGATTTTCTGAACCACAGGAGCGGCAACCGGGTCGATGATTAACTGATGGCAGTCATCCGGGGCTTTCAGATATCCGTAGGGGGTGCGGCTCCCGATAAACTTTCCATCCTTCATGGCCTGCCGCTGCTGTGCCTTGATTTTCCGCCCGATGTCCAGGGCATAGGCTTCGTTAATCATGTTCCGCAGGGGGATGATGATTCCGGCGTGGGCATCCTCCGGCGCGAAAGTATCGAAGCTCTCGTTGACGGCAATGAAGCGGATATTCCGCATACGGAAATACTGTTCGATGTAGTAGCCCGTGTCGATGGTATTCCGGCCCAGCCGGGAGAGGTCTTTCACAATCACGCAGTTCACAAGTCCTGATTCAATATCGGAGAGCATCTTCTGGAAGGCGGGGCGGTGAAAGGTGGTTCCGCTGGTGCCATTGTCAATATAGGTGTCATATACCTGGATGTCAGGATTGCACTCCAGAAACTGAGCAATAATCATTTGCTGGGTTTCGATGGAGGCGCTGTGGGTGTGGCTGTCCTCAACGGACAGGCGGACATAAATTGCGGCCCGGCAGGTGCTTACGGTTTCCTGCACCATCACCTGTGCGCTTTCTTTTCTGCTTTTTCGTGCCATAGCTTAACCTGCCTTTCTTAACAATTCGGGAATGGTCAGTTCTGCTTCCTGCGCTGCCAGCGCAATCAGTCGAAGGGCTTTTTCATATTCATCTTTGTAGTTGAAACAGATATCCAGTTCGTTTTTACCCTGAACCCGGATGCTCTGTACCATGTGAATCAGCGCTTTGCGGTCAAGGGTTTCCATAGATTCAAACTGGGTAAAGTGCGTAATCCAACGGTTCCGCTCGCTTCGGTTTTCCAGAACATCCGTGAGCTTTTCTTTCAGAGCGGCGATGGATGCCTTGATTTCCTCTGCCTGCCGGGTGTATTTCACCTTGTAGCTGGCATATTCCTCTTTGGTAATCATGCCCTCCACCAGATTTTCATACAGCCGGGACTTGTAAGCCTGCGCCTGCTCCAATCGCCGCTCATTTTCTGAGATGTGAGCGGTGTATTCCTTTGCGAGAGCCTGGTTGATACTGGACTGGTCGATACTGTTCAGGAGGGTTTCCAGAGAAGCTACATTTTGGATATAGGCTTTCAGGCTTTCCTGAACACAGTCGATCAGTTTGCTTTCTTTCAGCATCACCGGGTTGGCACAGCCGTGTTTCTTACCTGTGGGGCAGTAATAATAGTGGTACTCCTTGCCATTCACCCGGTTGGTCTTGCGGGTCATGCGACTGCCGCAGCAGCCGCAGATCAGAACCCCTGAGAAAAGATATACCGTGTCCTGCTTCGGAGAGGTACGGGTGTCCAGGCCCCGGATTCTCTGAACCAGATCAAAGTCCTGTTTGGTAATCAGAGGCTCGTGGGCGTCTGGAATGCGAATCCATTCGGATTCCGGCTTCTGCTCCATCTGCTTGATTTTGTAGTTGGAGGTGCCTTGTTTTCCCTGCACCAATGTCCCGGTATAGGTTTCATCCTGCAAAATACAGATGATGGTGGTAGCAGACCATTTGCAATCCTCTCTGTCGGCATAGCCCTTCTTGGCGTAGGGCAGTCCGTGGTTTTTCTTATAGGCCAGCGGAGAGAGAATCCCAAGGCGGTTCAGCTCGTTTGCGATCCGCAGAGCGCTGGAACCTTCCAGCCGCATTTGGAAGATATTCTGAACAACACGAGAAGCATAAGGATCAGGGACCAGCAGATTTTTGTTGTCCTCGGACTTCATGTAGCCGTACACCGTAAAGGCTCCCACGAAATCCCCGTTCCGGCGCTTCACATCCAGAGAGGTACGGGTCTTGACGGAAATATCCCGGCAGTAGGCTTCATTCATAATGTTCTTTACCGAAACCGTCAGATCATCGCCGCTGCTTTCCTGGGCTGTGTCGATGTTGTCGGTGATGGCAATGAACCGCACACCGTAGGCCGGGAATACCCGGCGAAGGTAGCGCCCGGTTTCGATGTACTCACGCCCCAGCCGGGAGAGGTCTTTGACAATGACGCAGTTGATTTCCCCGTTGGTGACATCCTGCATCATCTCCTTGAAGGCAGGACGGTCAAAGATGATGCCGCTGTAGCCATCGTCAACTTTGTAGGATACAACCTCAATGTCTGGGTTGCGCTCAACAAAATTCTCAATGAGCTTGCGCTGGTTGGCTACGCTGTCGCTCTCACTGGAGCGATCATCGGTGTAAGACAGGCGGATATAGGCAGTTGCTTTGTACTTGGGCATGAAATTACACTCCTTTCGCTCCGGGAAAGATTTTGAAAAGAGTGATTTCTGAGATGGCCTAAGTTTCGTTCTTTTCCAAGTTCATTGTATCACTCTTAGTGGAAAAAGCGAGTTTGTCGCCTACCTGAGAATACCCCGCAGGCAATCCTCCAGCGTTGCACCGTTTCTGGCGAAGGAGGCGTTCACAACAAAATCGCCGCAGCGGAAACGGTAGGGATTCTTAATCTGGCGAACAAAGTCCGCAATGCGTTCCTCTTTGGGAAGACTCTTATCCACGGTGACGGTTCTGATGTCTACTAGATCGCCGACCTGGGTGGATTGTGTTATGTTCTGATTCATTCCAAAGGCTCCTTTCGTATAAGGCATCAAAGTCACATGAATGCGCTGGCAGTATGAAAGCTCCCAGCGCATGGTATCTGACTTTGCGGGTGCTGCTCCGGCTATTTGGATAGCTGTAAACAAACCACTTGCGGAACGGCAACCATTTTCAGTACCGATTGAGTAAATGTCCGTCACATTTGCCACGCACCCCTGACGGTGGGTATGATACAAGCCGCCTTTGGCGAGGCTGTCATAACTCTGCGATACCGCTGACTGTAGAGCTGGCGTATATCGCAGGGCTTCCCCCTAGTCCTTGGGAGAGCGTGAGCAAGTTCCATTTCACGCGGTGTGGGGTGTATGCCCAGGTTGCCTGCCCAGGCTCGACAGCACGGTGGCGCTCGATTGGCTCTGCGGTAATATCCGCAAGCCAATGTCATGGCGTCGTACTGTCCACCACCACACCGGTGTGTGTACTTGTATCATCTTGTATTCAGTTTTCAAGATTCAGAGAAGGGCCTGTGAAGAAGTCCCTTCACCTATCGCAGATTTGGGGACGATTTTTTAGGGTGCTTTGCAAAAAAACTCAAAACTTTTTTCTTTGCGCCTTTAATGCTTTCATAGACACTGGGAATCGACGCTTCTTCATGTTTTGCAATATACGCCAAAGTTTGACCATTAACCGCATACATCCAGAGTCTGCGAAACTGCGTTTGTGTGAGAACCACTTTTATCTGTGCAAGAACAGTGTCTTGCTCCAATTCCAGCCCATCCGGTGACGGAATCGTTTCTAAGTATTCTTCGAACCCGGTTGAGCTGATGGTGTGATTCCGATAAATATGATCCGCTTTTTCCTGTGCATGGCTGTTATCATCCAGCCATGTTTTCCATCGTTGAAATTCTTCCTTGCTTTCAAAATCCGTTTCCGTGAGTCGGATGATATTGCCATAGGCATCCTGATAGACGATGGCACACGGTTCTTTTTTGTTCAGGGCATAGTCAGTTTTATACTGAAACATTTTGTTTCCTCCATTTCGATTTGGTACTTGTTGGTTCCAAATCGCAAAATGGAGGGGAACGGCAACGGGGGAAATAGACACAAAATGACGCACTTGTGCCAATCCGGCAATCAAGTGCGTCGATGGTGAACCATATTTCAGTTAGGGAAGGACGGTATCCTGCTTTGTTTGGGGAAATCTCTGTATGTTTGGTCGGCTGTAAGTGATGAGTAAAATGGTCATGCACAATTTCTCTATGGAACTAAAATAAGTTTCAGTAAAAACGATAATTTGTCGTATTCAATTGACGTAATCCGTAATGTAGAATACTTTTGAGGTGAAGTATAATGTCAGAGTATTCGCGCCCTTTGGGGGATACGGTGAAAAAAGCCAGAAAAACGATGGGGTTGACGCAAAACCAGGTTGCCATTATGACCGATTCGGACGAGCGAACCATTATGAACATCGAAAACTACAAAGCAAATACGACGATGGAAGTTTTATATCCGCTTATTCGCACGTTGCGGATCGATCCCAGGGATATCTTCTGTCCTGAAATGGGCAAAGAATCTCCAGCCCATTACCAGCTCCAGCTGCTAATTAACGATTGCAACGAGGAAGAAGCCGCCGCCCTCATCCCGGTATGTCAAGCGGTTATATCCGCCTTAAGAACCAGCGATGGAATCCTAATCAAAGAAAAAAGAGCCTGCCTCCCTTGAATCAGGGGAAGCAGGCTCTGCGTTTACGTCTGGCTCATTTGCTTATGACCATTTTCAGTTTTACTACGTCAATGCAGGTTTCTTTCCTGCATTTGGGACAGAACAGCGGGAACTTGATCAGCACGGTATCCTCATATACCTTTGTCCGGGTTTTGTTGCCGCAGATTGGGCAAGGAATCCATAGAGAATTAGACTGCACGTTCTCCATATTTTCTTCTCCTGAAATTCAGTATTGCATTTTGATGTAATGATCAGATTGTATACTTAATCTATCATTATTTCAAGAGACATGGAATGGAACGTGCTTTTTTGTGTATGAGTTGACAAAATCACCCAATTTCCATGAGATTTTAACGCTATTTCAGAATTACTTTGTAATAGATACATTGACAAGGGCTAGTTGAACAATAAGTTATATTCCATTAGGTCGGCTCTGGGAATTGGATCACATGGTGAAATTGCTTATTGTCAGGATCATAGTACATGGTCGCAACCCCATGATATTTGGATACAGTTCTTTCAATACTTCGCAGACCAACACCGTGCAGAAGTCGATCTGCTTTCCTGGTCCGAAAGCCCCCATTCCCATCCGGCATTGGCGGATTGTCGCAGGAGTTAATGACTGAAATAACAATTACCGATTGTGCAGTGTTCCTTATTACAGATAATTCAATTTGCTTTTCTAAAGAAGATTCGGCAGCTTCCAGCGCATTGGAAAGTAGATTACCATATAGGGTCGTGATGCTGGAGGCATTGAGAAAAGAAGAACTATTTTCCCGAACGTCGCAGTGGAACTGAATATTCCTTGCTTTGCAGTTGTCTCGAAATCGCAGCAAAAGTAAATTCAAAATGGGGTCAGTACATAGCTTTGCTTGATTAGAAAGTGCAAAACTTTCTTCCAGTCCGGAAATATATGTTTCAATCTCAGCTGAGCCATTCTGCTTTGCCAGGGCGTCAATGGTTCCCAGGTGTTTTTTGATATCATGAATTAGGATCCGCTGATTTTCAAACTGTTCTTGTAGCGCACTATAGTAGGCTATGTCAGCCTGCTCTTTTTGCATACTTAATTGTAGCGCAAGATATTCTTCATTGGCCTTTTGCAGAGCATTGTATAAAGCAAGAAACATCAAATTAACGACCAAGAGCGTTACAACAATTATGATTGTCATAATTCCAATTGTTCCGGAGATTCCTGCGTTCATTCCGATGTAAACAATAACGATTGCTAAAATTGAAGATAATAGCGGTAGACCGCAAAATAAAATTATCTGCTTTGGTTCTTCAAATAAACGTTTGTGTGGCGCGAATATGCGGGAACCTATGGTGGAAAATAAAAGGTACAAAAGTTTGCTAAGGATAATGAGAAGAACCATTACTTGAAAATTATATGTATATGCAGAAAATTCATAACCATATAAACTAAGCCATAATGCAACTATTATTTCGGAACCAACCATAACAAAACACAAAAACGCAGTATGTAGAAGGGCTGTTTTTGTATTGCACTGATAATTTTGCTTAATTAAGAAGAAATTGATAATACTGAAAGAAATAGCGTTAATTGTGGTATTATTCAGAAACGAAAAAACAAACAGGACCGTATATCCAATAAAAAATGAAAGAAGTTGGAAAGAAACAGTTTTTCTCTTACTGAACAAATATTCAAGATACAGCCATGCAATCAGTGCTTCTATGACATACAATGCAGCAAAGCATATTTTCTCTCCCATCATTTTGTACTCTCCATATACACCAAATATGCATTTTTGAAATGGGTAAATTTCCTTCTGGACAAAAATGCATCCATTTGCTGTTCCCCATTCTTTAGGATCACGCTGTCATTGCTAATGCTGTAAATAAAGCGCATATTGATTATGTAGCTGCGATGTGTCGAATAAAAGCAAGGTAAAGAAAGAGCCTCACGCCAGTATTCCATATTTTTAATGCTGATCAGATCCCCATCTGTTGTATGGACAATCGTTTTCCGATTGGTGGTCTCCACGCAAATGATTTCCTCCGACCTCCGCACAAAAACGCCAGTGTTTGTTTCGATTGGAAACTCGCAGGTTTCCATATTATAGGAATGGACTGCGTCTTTCAGATTGCGAAATAATCTGGTCTTGTCAATTGGTTTGGACAAATAGCGGAAAACCTGAAAGCGCATGGCTTCATCCAGATAATCCGGATAGGCTGTCACAATAAATATTTTGATTCTTGGGTTCTTCTCTTTCAATTTTGCTCCAGCGTGTATTCCGCTGGCTCCAGGCATCTCTACATCGAGAAATGCGATATCAAATTGCTCTCTCTGGCGGATCAGTTCATCCCCCGAGCAGTAGACCGAATATTCCGGCTCTGCTCCGCCCAAGTTGGCGAAAAATTCCTTTACGAGGGACAGAAGCTGCCGCAGAATAACTGAATCGTCATCACAAAAAACAATTCGCATAAGTGGCCCTCCCTTCTTTTTGGAAGATTATAGCACACTTATGCGAAATTGTCATTATTCCATTTTTGACCTTGCCGCTCTATCATATGTTGCATGATAACAGACAAAAGAGACAAATCCTCTTTTGTACAAAGCCGCAATCCATCTGCAATGTTTTGAGGCACATTATTGGAATACATATTGCCCATCAATAAATAATCCGGTGTCACCTGAAGCGCATTGCATATATTTACAATTACTTCCAAACTTGGCTTTTCTTTTCCACGCTCGATACTGGAAAGATAGTTGTTTGAAATATCCAATCTTTCAGCCAATATATTCTGCTTTAAGCCCATTTGGAGACGCCTTTTGGCAATCCGTCGTCCGATTCCTGTATAGTTTAGTTCCACCCTTCATCACCTTGATAAGTTTATCAAGTTTCCGACATTGCATCAACAATCTACTTCAGATTAATTCTGTAACGGATATAAAATAGAAAATATTTTTCTATCCATAACCATTAGAATTCCGAAACAGATAGATAACATACTGCTTTCTCATGCATTATTACCATTTATGCGCGAAATCATGCGTTTCGTGCAGGAGCTATTGATATTAGATCGGATATGAAATAAAATGAGGCTGTGCAAAATATTGCACAACAGATTTAAGAATGGAGGCACCCAATATGAAACAAATGAACGCCCTTCCGATGCTCACGCACAAGCTTGCAAAGCTTGCTGTATCCGCACTCTGTGCAGTCCTGTTTATCTGTGCTAACACCAACTCCTGCTGCATGGTTCATCAGCCCCAAGCACCCGCGGAGTTGGAACGGTTCAGTAAGCTCAGATGATCCGGGCACTGTCATCTAGGGTCGCGAAGTGGATGGAACAGGAGGGGGTTATTTCCCAAGAAGACAAAGAATTGTTTTCCTATGCGATATACAGCCTCCTGTTCGGCCTCCTTCCAATATTTATTGTTACGCTGCTGGGCTTTGCGTTCGGGATGTTGCGGGAAGGCTTGCTGATGATTACGCCCTTTATGCTGATTCGGAAATTCAGTGGTGGGTATCATCTGAATTCCTCAAAACTTTGTGTTACCCTTTCAACCGCATTGCTTGCGTTAACAATGGGATTGATAAAGCTAATCGTCCAGGAAGGGTACATAAAATTTCTGACAGTGTTAGTCTCTTTATCAGTAATGTGCCTTTGTTCATTCAGTCCAGTGGAGAATAGCGCCAGAAAGCTAACTGAAAAAGAGAGCTGGCTATTTCACAAATTGACTTGCATTTTTTCAGTGGCATCATTATTAGTATACTTTGTCCTGTACGAAACAGTACGTGTTCAGTATTCTGCTGCATTTGGGGTTGGAATATTACTTGTGACAGGTCTTCAACTTTTCGGTATCATAAATAGTTTAATAACAAAAGGAAAAAATTGTTATCTATTTTAAGGCAGCACCGCACAATTATGTCTGCGCCCTTCGCCCAATCTTTTGCCCCATCCGCGCAGTTATAAAAGAGGGAAATACATACAGTATTCCCACTCTTTTATAACTTTCGTCTGAGACAAAATCTTTGGCCGAATGTGCTTGCCAAATTATGCGGTACTGCCTTAAGTAATTCCTCAATAAAAATAATGATTAAGGCAAAGGCTACTGCAAGTAGCAATCAAAAAAAACATTCTATTCAGCCATAGCAGAAGCACAAAACTCTAGGCATACCTGGACAAGTCAAGCTTTCTCCATACTATAATGCAGCAAGCAAGCGGATTCGGGAAAGGACTCTCATCACCGTATGAAGTGAAAAGCGCCAAAAAAGCGCCGCCGAAATCAGAACCTCAAAAGGATATGGATATCCCTTTTAATTCTGGCTTCATACGGTGCTTGGCAGTCTAATCTTTCGATTTCCTCCGCTTGCGCGATTCAAAGTCAATTAACAGTTATTCAGTTTTTCAAAGTAATCCTCGCCGTAGTATTTTACCTTCAGATGCCAGATGCCTTTCTGACTTCGGAAATAGGCGAGGTTAATGGGCTTTTCCCATTTGCATTTCCGACACCTGGCGTGAAAATGGCCTTGCACCGCGAATACTGTATAATGTAAGAAAATATGTAGTGGGGGTACAAAAGCAGCTAATATATGCATACTTTTGTAACCATTTTCATATTTATCACTTAATCATGAAAGGAGGAATTACAGTGAAGAAGTATGAGGCTCCGATTGCAGTACAGGTCGAATTCCCGAAGGCACTTGCCGCTGAGTGCTATTAAGATAATCATTCAGGATTATCACTGATTGCACAGAAATTATCCATGTGGAACCTGCATAGCTTATTCCATAAGCTATGCAGGTTCTACGGTGCTGATTAGAATACTATAACATAAGGTACGAGAGATAAGCAATGATTATACAGTTCAAACAGATAAAAAGGAGCCTTGATACAGAAACGATACTGCCGCGCCTTAACGCCGGCGCGGACGATATAGTATATATCGGGGGGTCGCTGGTCGATGGCTCGGTCAATCCACTCAGCGGGGGAATGGGCAACGAATCCTCTGATGTGGATGTTTTTATTATAAAGGGCGGATCGGATTTCAGGGATTCCGAAAGCGAGTACAAGGAATCCATAAAAAAGACGTTCTTTATTGATTCGAAGGATTTCTCGTTCGATGTTATTATCTACAACAGGGACGAGATCGATAAGCTCTTGGGTTCGATCGAAAACGCAAATATATCGCAGGATTGCAGGGTAGTAAATATGATCGACTGGCCGGAGGGCTGGGATATGACCTCGATAAACAGCTTTCTCACCAGATACAGGGCATCCGTGTGCATTTACGGGGAGGAGAATTACCGCCGGCTCATCAGCGGCAAGATATATGATACCTTCATTCAAGTGTATAAAAGATACATATTAACAAGACTTGATGACCTTACCCAGGATGTATACGGGAATCTTGCAAATACAGAATATGAAACGGCGCTCCTCATGGCGAGGAGCTGCGCCATCGAATATATGAAGTATATCCTGTATACGGAAAACGAAATGTGCGACCGGGATAAGTGGATATGGCTGAAATTCTCGAACCTTGTGCATATGCGGAAAAAGTATCAGGACGTATATGTCAGCGTCCGGAGGATACTGTTTGACGGGTTCAGCGGTGGCAGGCAGGCCACGGAGGCGTTCCTGGATGCTATGGAAGATACAATAGAAGATCTGCAAATGGAGATTGATTTATAATGGACAGCTTCAGCGAATTATACAGGAAAAAGAAATTCAAGGTCCGTGAGATCGAGGGCAAATATTATCTATACGGAAGCGGTTCTTGCTATCTGCTTAATGATATGGGCGCCATCGTCTGGAAGTACGTTGGCAAGGATATGACGCTCGACGAGTTCGTCGGAAAGGTAAACACGAAGTATGAGGATACGACACCCGCCCAGATAAGGACAGATGTCGATTCTTACATCAGCTTTTTGATTTCTATCGGCGCGGTGGGTAATGGAAAAGAAAGCGATAATTAACAATGTGATCAATTATAAAAGCTCATTGGCATATATAGCTTCCTTGGTCATGATACTGGCGTATTGGGGAAATTCAGAAAAAATCTTATTCTGGGTGCTTATTCTCCTTGTATTGGGCAATACAAGGAGAATACCCAAATCTAGTCATCTTACATATTTTCTTAGGATGACTATTTATTTTACGGTTTTTCTGCTGCCGGCGGTGTTGGTCCATAACAGGGTGCTTAATGGCCTGAACGGCCAGTGGTGGGCGGTGCTCGCCGCTGTGCTCGCCGGCGCAGCGGTGTTTGCCGCTGAGTACAGCAAGACCAAGCTGGTCATTGTCAGGGAACGGCTGTTCGCGGACAGTAAAGAGGAGGACTATGCCCGCGTGCTGATGATCTACAATCTGATAGGTGCCGCGATATGCGAGGAGTACTTTTTCAGATACTATCTTATCGGCGACAGGTACTTCAACTGGATATACATGCTTATCAGCGCCGTTATGTTCGTGCTCTACCATGCGAGCCTGCCGTGGGGGGATAAATACAGGTTCGCCGACTATGCCAAGCAGTTTGGCGCGGGCATGGTATCGGCTGTCCTTTACAGCCTTTCAAGGTCGCTGATCCCCAGCATCGTTTTCCACCTGCTTTGCAATTCCAGCGAAATATATGTGTGCCTGAACCTGCTGCTGGTAAAAAACAGTGATGACAGCGAAGATGAGATAGACATTGACCTGTAGCGCCGCGCGTGCCCGGCTCCGGACCGGCCCGCTCCGACGCGGGACAAAATCAACAGGGGGTAAATAACAATATGTTACTGATAACGGGGGCAACAGGTTTTATAGGCGGATACTGCATGCGGCATTTATCGAAAGAGTATGACATACTGGCTACTGACAGACAGGAGCTCCCCCGCCCGGTAAGCGGCGGCCCCCAGTTTGTCCGGGGAAATATTGAGGACAGGGATTTTTTACAGGGTCTGTTCGCAAAGTATAAAATAGACGCCGTCCTGCATCTTGCAGCGGAAAAAAGCCTTGTCGTATGCGAAAACGATCCGGGTGCATACCGCACCAATGTGCTTGCAGCGCTTGAATTGTACAAGCTTTCAAGGAATAACGGCGCGCATTTTGTGTTTATGTCCAGCGACCAGGTGTTTGACGGGAAGGCGGGCGATTACAAAGAGGATTCCGCGCCATCGCCGGTAAATAACTACGGCAAGTACAAGGCCGAGGTCGAACGTCGGCTGCTCGGCCTGGACGGCGTGACCATATGCAGGACAGCGCTGGTGTTCGACTACAGGATAAACCCCTCGAGCGACAATTTCGACCGGGACGAGGTAGTCAACCAGAGTGAATTCGTCGACCATGTAGCAGCCAGGCTTTCGGCGGGAAAGACTATTAAGCTGCCCTTTGACGAGATAATATCGCCGACGTATGTCGGGGCGCTGTACAGGCAGCTGCGCGTGGTATTACAGAAACGGTCGCTCGGAATACTCCACTGCTGCGGCGGTGAGGCTATCAGCAGGTATGATTTCGGGCTGAGAATAGCCGGCTTCCTTGGGCTCGACGCTTCGAATATCGTGAGCGTCACGGGCAAAAGCTACCGTCCCAAAAACGTATCGCTGAATGTATCGTGTTCCGAGAGGCTGTTAGGCATAAAATATCCGGCGGTCGACGAAATGTTAAGGGAGATGACTGAAGATGAAGCTGATAATGGCTGAAGGGGATACCGCTAACGGAGAATCCAGCGTCCAGATTTCTTATATGAACAGGGATTACGTATGGATACTTGGCCGTGGCATTTTCGATAAAGGCATGAGCCTCGTAGACTATTCAAAAGCCGCTGAGATCAAACGGTTCGTCGAAGCCCAGGGAATGACCGTTGAGGAGGGCGGCGAGCAGCAATGATTTTGATAGATGATGTCCCAGATTTTTCCAAAAATACCGTAAACTACCCAAAGAATAAGCCCTGCAGGTCGATGGAGCACGAATTGGACGACCTGCCCGGAAAAATGATCGTTTTTGAAGGGCTTGACGGGGCAGGCAAATCCACGCAGATAAAGCTGCTGAAGGAGCATATGGACCGGTATAACATCAGGGCGGAAAAGCATTCGTACAAGCAATCCTCCACAGTGTACCACGCTGTATTGAAAGGAAAATGGGAGAATTTCGATCCTTATACGAGCACCCTGCTCTTCCTTGCCGGCATAACCGACACCCTCGCGCGCAATATCATTCCGGTGCTGCAGGACGGGAAGACCGTACTGATGGACCGCTATGTTTATACGCTGCTGGTTCGGGCGCGGGCAAGAAATGTCAGCGGGCAGTTCCTGCAGGTGTTGGATTCATTGAGGGAACCGGATCTGATAATATACATGGACATCGACGAACAGGAGGCCATAAAACGCAAGGGCCTTGTGAGCGAGGAGCAGGTATCCTACTGGGAGGCCGGCTGCGACCTTGAGCTGTCTGCGAGCAAGATCGAAAACTGGTCCCTCTACCAGAGGATCATCAGGAAGGAATACATGGAACTGTTCAGGGAAAAGCCGAACTGCGTCCTGATCGATTCCTCGGCTGACAAAAACACCGTCCATGAAAGGATATGCGCCGCCGTCAGGGGAAGCATAGCGGAGCTGTCTGATTGATCGGCTATTTTATCATACCTTCCGTATCCGCCTTGACAGCATATCCTGCCCGTAATAAATGAGAATAAGGAGCCGTACAGAGGTACGGGTTATACATGATAAACGATAAGATAGCAATATTGTTCAATGACAATTCGGAGGAAAAGCGCCGGTTCTTGATCGAAAACCCGCTCTCAGGCGGGGGCGAAGGCCTGACCCTGCATATTTCCACGACCGGCAGCATCCTCAGCTGGAAAAAAGCGTCTGACAGTGGGAATATCTTCGAAATGTTTGCCGCCAGGGAAATGCAGTACACCTTTTTTATAGGCATCTATGAGCATGACTGCTGCCGGAAAGTATACGGCCCCTTCAGCATAAAGGCGGTCGATAATATCGATACCATCATCTTCGAGGAGCACATTTCCGCACATTTTTATGAATACTGCGGCATTTCATCTCAGCCTGTAAGCGTTGGCAACGAGGGAAAGGTCATTTGCCTCGTCAACGGCAGGTATACCCTAAGCACACTTTTCAAGGCCGATATACTGGACTGCGCTAAAGCGGCGCCGCGTGACGGCGACGCAGGCAATAAAAAACGTGACGGCAGGACTGACGACCTTATCCTTCGCGCCCTGTCGGATAAAAGCTTTGACCTGTGCGGCAGATACGACGATACCCGTTCTCTGTATGATAATTTGAAGGACAATGAGGTATTCGAGTGGGGCCTCATAGGGAACAGCTCGATAGATAAGTACAGCTTTGCTCCGGTCATGTGGACCTCACTGTTCAGGTATCTTGGGCTGCCGGTAATCTACAAGGTCATCCATACCGACGACATAGACCTCCTGCAGAAGCAGTACGACGAGGAAATCGTCAAAATGGGTGCTATGGGCTTTAACGTCGCCATGCCGTGGAAAAATTGGGCGTTCGCGCAATGCGATCGGACAAGCGCGTCGCTCAAACGGAACAGGACTGTGAATACCATCTTCAAAAGGCAGCGCGCCGTCTGCGGCTCCAATACCGACGGCATCGGCCTCCTGAGGATAATTAAACAGAATAACGACATCAGAGGCAGGCGCTTTCTTGTGCTTGGTGCCGGAGGCGTTATCCAGACGCTGCCCGTCCTGCTCAGCCGGGATCACGCAGGTAAAATCTATATCTATGACATAGAGGGCGATAAGGCTGATACGCTGGTGGCAAGGGACAACCAGACCGCGCGCTATAACGGGACGGCTTTGGTCAGAATAACGTCGGACGAAATATCGGAGATCGCCCGAGATGTCGAAGTGATCATCAACGGCACCCCATGCGGCATGTACGGCAGGGAGGATGAAATGGCCGTTACCGAAGCCCAGCTGGCCGAAATGGTCAACTGCAATCTAATTGTGGAATCCATTTACAACCCTTATGAAACGAAGCTACTTGAGGCAGGCAGGCTCCACGGCATAAAAACGGTGTCCGGGGTCGAGCTGCTGGTCTCGCAGGCTATGTTCAGCTTTACCGACGCGTTTGATATCGAGCTGAACGCTTCCCACGCCGCTGTGATGAAGGACGCCGTCCTCGAATACTATTTCAAAAACAGGAGGTAGCACGATATTGATGGATAAACTGAAATGCCTGCTGCATATAGCAAAGCTCAGCTACAAGACAAACGCCACCTATAAACAGTCTAACCTCTTCGGCATAATTGTCAATTCCTTCTGGCTGATCATCCAGATGTACATACTTGTCGCCTTTATCAAACACGGTATTAGCTCATATACCGTGCAGCAGGGCGTCGGCTATGTCATCCTCACTGAGGCGCTGCTGACCATAACCGGCCTTAGCGGCAGCCTGGGCGGGATAGATATAGATGACCTGATAAAATCGGGGAATATTATTTTTTACCTTACCAACCCCATCGGCCTGATCGGTTACCTTATCGGCATGGAGGCCGGGCGCGTGCTGTATTATCTGCTCTGGCGCTTCCTGCCGCTTCTGCTTATTGGAATGGTTGCGCTGAAATGGTATCCTCATGTCACGCCCATGATGCTGCTTTACTTTGTTTATTCGATCATTATCGGACTTGTTATCGCCAACGAAATCCAGTTCATTATTGTAATGCTGGCAATAAAAACCAGCACGTCGATGGGTGTGGTAGACCTGATAATGGCGATTGAGCTTTTCTTCTCGGGTGGACTGCTGCCGCTGAACATTTTTCCGGAATGGCTCTACCGGATATCGCTCTATTTACCTTTTTCCGCGCAGATTTATCTGCCTATCTCGATCATCCTCGGTACAGAGGGCAGCATACCGAAGCTGCTTCTCCTTGAGACCTTCTGGGCGCTGGCACTGTTGCTGGTATCTTATTTCGTTTATGACAAGGAAAGGAAAAAGGTCTATGTTCAGGGAGGTTAAACATAAGATCGGCGTTTGGGCCATGTGCCTGACGATGAGCCTTAAATCACAGTTCCAATACAGATCGTCCTTCATTTTGAAGTGCTTTGTGATGTTTATTACTTACTTCTGCGAATTCATATCAACTTTTTTCCTGATAAGTAAGGTATCGGATATCAACAACTGGTCAAAATATGAGATAATGCTGATCTACGGCATGGCTACCGTCGCCTACGCGATGTCCAGGCTGCTGCTGTGCGGTATCAACAACATCCCCAGGCAGCTGAAAAACGGTAAGTTCCTCATAAAACTGATACGCCCCGAAAGCGATCTTTTCTGTACGATGATAGAGGAAATACCCGTTGATCGTTTGGGGCAGGTACTGCTGGGCCTGCTGATCATAATCTACTCGTGTGTCAAGAATTTCAGCAGTACCTCTATATTATGGCTGGTCGTATTCCTTGTCACGGGTACAGTGATATACAGCTCGATATTCATCATTACAGCAAGCGTATCCTTCTGGATCATTAATTCGCGGGAGCTGCTCGGGATCTTCACCCACGGCACGCTGCGGGCTATAGTTTACCCGATAACTATCTACAGCCGGATCCTGCAGGAAATATTTACATACTTAGTGCCTGTCGCTTTTATCAGCTATTACCCCGCCATGGTTATATTGAATAAAGAGGGCGACCACACTGTCATAAAGCTGGTGATATTCCTTGTAGCTGCCCTGATGTGGGGCATAGCAAAGCTTGTATGGAAGCTGGGAATCAAAAAGTATGAAGGAGCGGGAGGTTAATAATGATCAAAATAAACGGATTAACTAAGATATACAATAACAACACAAAAAAAGCGGTAACGGCTATAGACAGCCTGGATCTTGAGATAAAGGAAGGCAGCATAGTCGGACTGCTCGGGCCCAACGGCGCCGGTAAATCTACGCTGATAAAAATGATACTGGGTGTCATGTACCCTACCGAAGGATTTGTCACAGTCGACGGGAAGAACACATTTGACAACCGCAAGCAGCTGATGAAGGACATAGGCATAGTTTTCGGCCAGAGGAGCCAGCTGTGGTGGGATTTGCCGGCTATGGATACCTTCCGTCTTCTGCGTAGGGTCTATGGAGTGGAGAAGGACGAATTCGACATGTGGCTTGACGAGATCATTGATGAAATGGATGCCCGCGAGATCGTAGACAAGCCGGTCAGGCTGCTCAGCCTTGGCCAGAGGATGCGCTGCGAGATAATAGCCGCGCTGTGCTTCAAGCCTCGGATAATAGTCCTTGACGAACCGACCATCGGTCTGGATATTTCGGTAAAAGAAAAAATCCGCAATTTCCTGGTCTATCTCAACAGGGAGAAAAACGTGACCATCCTGCTGACGACCCATGACCTTACCGACGTCGACGCTATCTGCGGCAGGATAATCGTGCTCAACCACGGCAAGGTGCTGTACGACGACACCTCGAGGGAAATAAATGAGAAGAACTCCGGGAAAAACTGCGAGATCGTTTATACCCCTCGCGGTGGAGAAAAAGGAGACTTTCTCTTTGAAGCGGAGACCGTCGAGATCAACAGTAAGAAGATCATTACCTTCAAGG
Source organism: uncultured Oscillospiraceae bacterium (assembly GCA_944385535.1). Classification (GTDB taxonomy): domain Bacteria; phylum Bacillota; class Clostridia; order Oscillospirales; family Oscillospiraceae; genus Faecousia. The sequence continues at coordinate 10,005 of CALWXR010000001.1, read as the reverse complement.
GAGACATCTCCGACGTTATGAAGGCTATCAGCTGGTGCAGCCAGCACGGCGACATAGAGGATGTCAATATTACAAAGCCCAAAATAGAAGATATCGTAAAGAACTTTTATTGACAGGCGCAATACGCGCTGCTGGGGCGGGTCAATGAATATATACGGCCCGCGCCGTGAAGCCCGGCCGAAAGGAATGCCCGAATATGATCAATTATATTTTCTGGGAAATAACCCACCGCTGCAACCAGCGCTGCAGGGTCTGCCATTTGTATGGCGAACAGAACCACACACAGCTGCATAAGGAGCTATCCTATGAACAGGATATAAGCATAATCGACAAGCTTTACGATTATTTCGGCGGCAGGGTGCCGAGGGTCAAAATTTCCGGCGGCGAGCCTTTCATGCGCAGTGATTTTTGCAATATATTGGCGTACCTTGAGAAGCTGGATATCCCGTACGGTATAATGAGCAATTTCTCTGTGATTAGCGGCGAGCAGATAGAAAGGTTTGCTGCTATGCACCCGATGTTCCTTAACATATCGCTGGACGGTACGGCGGAGATCCATGACTCGCTGAGGAAGTGCCCGGGGGCATGCGATAAAACTCTCGCTGCCCTGGAGAAATATCTTTCAGCTAAGCAAAGCGACGTAAGCATAGAGCTGAACTGCGTTATGCATCCTGAGAACCTTGGCTGCTACAGGTATATTATTGATACAGCAGCCGCGTTCGGCGTGGCGGCAACGTTCCAGCATGTCAATTTCCTTTCCAAAAAGGAAGAAACTGCGCAGGCTGTTTATGACCGCGCGGTGCTCGGCATCAAGGAATTCAAACATTATGTCAACAACAGTAACGTATTCGAAAACAGCCACGACGTAGACATGCTCTATGACACGATAAGAGAAATACAGGATTATGCCAAGGCTCGGAAGGTCAAGGTAAAAATCAAGCCCGGGATCACCGATAAGCAGGCATTGTACAGGTATTATCTGGACAGGCCGGGGGTCACCCTCAAACGGTGCCTTGAAGTCGGCAACATGTTCCTTATCCAGCCGGACGGAATCGTCTGTGCGTGCTTCGAATGCTACAGCATCGGCGATCTGACCGAATCGAGCCTTCAGGAGATACTTGAAAACAGCCGCAGCATCGGGCTAATCAGAAAACTGCAGAGCGCGGATGAGAATCCCATCTGCAAGAGATGCTGCAAGGGGCAGTTCTGACCGAACTTTCCGCGCCGCCTGGGATCCGGGCGGCAGCTAATTTAAAGAAAGGGCAAAGATAATTTTATTTTATTACACATAAGACTATGGAAAATGTCAAGAAAATGTACACGTTGAGCGTGCCCTGCAAGACACAGTTTATAAGGGACAACAGCGTTCTGGATATTTCTGCCCTGCCGGACAGGCTATGGATATCGCCCTCGTGCGTGTGCAGGATATCAAAGAATTCGCTGCTTATTTTCAACGGGCTATACCAAGCCTTATACGCGGAAGGCAATTTCAGCAATTACTTCAAGGACGGCTTCTGCTTTAATAAAAAAGACTTTGAGGCAGGCGAAATAAATCAGCTCATAAAAAAGAAAATCATCGACCTTGGCGAGGACGGTACCCATCAGCCCAAGGTACATTATTATGATAGCTGCATATCCGCTTATTATGCAACGCTGGAGATCACCCAGCGCTGCAACGCAAACTGCGCGCATTGCTATAACGGCCTTGAGCGCTGCGAGAAGGATCCTCCGCTGGAGGCCATCAAGCAAAGGCTCCTCAAGCTGAAGAGCATGGGCATACAGTATATCGAGGTCACGGGCGGTGAGCCCTTGCTGCGCGACGATATCGAGGAAATAATCAGCTTCATTAAGGAAAACGAGCTTAAATACTGCATCGCTACCAACGGCAGCGTGCTTTCGCGGCACAAGCAGGTGATCCTCGGCGCTGAAAGCGTATCCATCAGCCTTGACGGCGACAGGAATTACCACAACATGATAAGAGGCTGCGATATCTATGACAAGGTTATCGAAGGGCTGGAATTCCTGCAGAAAAACAATGTACGAACCCTTATTTCCATGACTGTCACCGACGAAAACGAGAAGTATATAGACCATATCGTAGGCGTAGCTGAAAAATTCGGAGCTGAGCTTATACTTGCCGCAGTAGTGCCGGCCGGCAAGGCAGGAGCGGTGCGGTACAATTCGCATAAGGAGTCGGAATCGGCAGGCAAATCCTCCATGAAGGTATACGGGGATTCACTGAAGCGCCCTAAGGTCGAGGTCAACAAGGACACCTATTTCTTCGGCTGCGATATGGGAAGGAAGGGCTTTACCGTATCGATCGCTGGCAGCATCCTGCCGTGCCTGTTCATGAGGGAGTTCTCAATAGGCCGGCTCGAGGACATGACTATAGAGAAATACAGCGACATTGTGGCAAAACTGTGCACCACCAGAAGGAAAGCGGTAAAGATCTGTGAGGACTGTGACAACGCCAAGTGCGGCGGCCTTTGCATATTCTCCAATTCCCAAAGGATGAGAAGGAAGAAGCAATACGACAGGGATGTCGATTTCTGCCTGGACCTTCTGGAAAACCTTTAAACACTTTTTCTAATTAAGAATACATAAGCCGGTACGGCACCCTCTGTGGCGTATAAGGAGGACATTTCGTTCAATGCCCTTCCCTCGCAGACGGAATAACAGCCTCGAGACGCTTGGGCAGCCTTGGTCGGAACACGCGGTACGGGCAGCATTAAGAGAGGGGAGCCTTAGCGGTTCCCCCCCTACCCCGCCCGCTGAATTTGCCGCGTCTTAATAAAATATTGAAAGATGAAGAGCAGTAATGATTGAATTCAGTAAAATCAAAACGGATAACGTATACGCCCGGAAACTGCTGGAGACGAACGAGCTGTTCCTTGCCTCGATAAAGGATCATATCGGGGCTGAGATTCTGGTCGGATCGCTGGCGTGGGGCAGGAACAACGCGGTAGGTGCCAATTCTGATATCGACCTCGTAATAGTGTATCCTGCTGAAAACCGGGACAGGCTGCTTTCCTCAAAATACATGAAGGACAGCTTCACGTTAGAGGATGTAAGCTATATACTCGGTAACAAGCTGGCTGATTACCTTGTGGCTAAGATAAGCATCAACGGGGTGGCGTTCTCCATAGACCTGATAGAGGAGGACTTTTTCAGGTACATGTGTACCTATGACCTTACCAGCGCGAGCCGTGGCGTAGTATCATGGAAATATGGAAGATACAAGCAGGACAATACCTATATCAGCAAAAGCTTTCTGGGTAAGACCAATCCCGTAACAAAAATATCCGTTAAGGCTTTGTCAGGCTACAGGATCCAGCTGCCGCTGTTTTTTATCAACAGGGACACGCAGGACGCTCCCTCGGAGTATTATTACGGCATCCCGACAATAAAGCTGCTGACCTCTGTCCCGTTATACAGCTCCGAGCATTACGACGTCCGGTCACCGCTCAACAAGCTGCAGGAGAATATCATTTCGAGGATGCGGGCTGAACGCAGGGCGGGTAAGGATCGCAGTAGCCATTACAATATTTTGAACCTATTCATTTTCAAGGACAGGATGGACAGTGACATTCAGCGGATGTTCGACATTTCCTGATGCCGTTGTCCGGAGGTGCTGCTGAAGCGACGGCCGAAAGCGTTTTTATTATGGAATATTTATTCTATATCACAGTTTATAATATCTCGGTGCAGGTCTGTACCAACGAAATAAACGTGCGCGATTATTTCAGGACCAACCTGTTCTCAAGGCATATGCTGCCGGCATATTCGTACTCGGAAGATATGTCCAACGGCGTCCCGGACGTGGAGCTGACTATAACAAACGGCAGCAGCCGGCCCATGATCAAATTTGAGGACGGGCAATTTTTCGCGTCCTATAAGGATATTTGCAGGGATATACGCCATCTGAGCTATCTGGTATTATATGTCATACAGGCCTGCATGCAGCGCAGGGGGCTATATTACATTCATTCCGCTGCCGTTGACATCGGGGGATCAGGTATTCTTTTGCTGGGTGACAGCGGGTCGGGAAAGACCACTGCCGCGCTGGCAGCCTGCAGGGACTTCGGCGCCCGCATCATCGGCGACGACTCGGTTATAATCGGCGAGGAAAATTACATGGCGGTCATACTCGCCGGAAACAACACCCTTTTTTGCAGGGAACGGTACAGCGAAGCCTTCTCGTACGATGACATGAACAAAAAATATTATATGTCGGTGCCGCGCTACAAAGAAAGCAGCGCTGTCAGGATGATAGTGTCTTTAACGCCTTATTGCGAAAACAGGACAAATAAAAACACCGGGCAGGGTCTCAGGAAGCTGTTAGACCTTATGTCGCTCCATATAGCAGGAATAGGGTATTATTACCTGCCGGACCGCCTGATATATCCGAACATGGACAACAGTGTTTTTGCAAAGGAGCGGTTTCTGTTTGCTGTCGGGCTGGTCAGCTCGGCGGACGTATACGAGCTCTGCGGCGACCGCGGGTATATTATGGACGGTTGCCGGGAGCTTTTTTCGAGGATACAGGCCTCAGGGCCACAAACGTTACAAAACTGAGCCGCATGGTGAAAGCGCCGGCGGCTTTCGAGACAGTCCTTTTATGAAATGGGGGTATTTTTTTCTTGAAAAGCCTTATAGCGGTATTGGGAGGCGTCACCTCCGGGGGCGGTAAGGGCGTCGTCTGCGCGTCAATCGGCAATTTGCTGATAGAGAACGGTATCAAAACGACCGTCATAAAATATGACGGCCTCATGAATTACAGCTTTGAACAGATGAACCCATACCATGTCATACCTGAGGTCAGATGGAGCGATGAAGAGGTCACGGTACTGGCCGACGGAGGCGTGGTGGATTCCGACCTCGGGGTGTACGAAAGGTTTACCGGGCTTGAACTGCCTTCCGCCAATAATATAGTGAACGGCCAGTGCCTTAAAGAGCTGATATCGTATCAGGACGGTAAGCGCTGGAGGGTAGGAGAAGTCATTTCGGTTTTCCCGCACCTGATAGATATTTACAAGGAAAAGCTGTTTGAGGCGATCGCGGATAATGACGCGGCAGTTCTCGAGGTTGGCGGCACAGTCGGGGATTTTGAAAGCGAGTTTTTCCTTAGAATGGTCAGCAACCTTTCGGCGGAGCTGGATTTATTTGTAGTACAGCTGTCGTATCTTGCGCTCATGGGCAGCGGCGCAGGGGCGGAAAACGACGTCATAAATCAGGATGTTATATTAAAGCCCATTAAGCAGAGCTTCCACACGGCGTGCTCCTTTTGCCTGAAGCCTGACGCACTGCTGATTCGTTCGGAAAAAACCGTCGGCAGCGGTATAAAGCGCAGGATATCCAGGGCAACCTGTTTGAGCGAAGAGCATATCTTTTTTGACTATGACGTGAATAGTATATATGACGTCCCCGAAATGCTCAGGAAACAGGGGTTGCTGGATCTGATCATGACCCGCTGCGGATTGAAATCAGATGTAGAGGCACGCCCCTCCTTAGCAGCTTACTCAAGGAGCATCGTAAAGCTGGCTAACGCAGTGCAATACCGCGTCGCCATCATCGGTGATTCCGAATCATGGGGAAGCTATACCAGCCTGAATGAGGCGCTGGTCTCGCTTGGCGTAAGGTATAGCAGGAACATATGCTTCGATTGGTTTAGGAGTGTCGGAGAATATGCCGGACTGCTCGAAAACAACGTTTCGTATAAGGCCTTTATAGTCACCGAAGGCATCGAGAATCCCGTGGATAAAGCCGCGCTGCTCAGAAAGATCCTGGAATACGGAAAGCCGGTGATGTGCATTTCCTACGGTGCCTGTATCCTTGCCGATATCATTGGCATGTCGACCGAAAGGACGGGTAGGCTGGTGACCGGCAGGATCGATACATATTTGAAGAACTCCGCCGCTGGAGCGGTGCGGGACAGGCACAGGCGCGATTTTACTATACCAATATGCGGCAACGAGGGAAAAGACATCGAGATCATCGGCTGTGACAGCCAGCACAGAGAGATACATCTGTTCAGGCCAGTAAAATACCCGTATTGTATAGGCGCAGTTTCGCAGCCCGAATATACCTCCCGCCCTTATTCACCTAATCTTCTGTTTTCCCATCTTTTAAACCTGAATATAGAAGAAGAATTACAGGACAGCGCATATGAATCAGGAACAAACCCCTCTTGCTGATGCCTTATCGGCAAATTCGCAGGAGCAATTCATTCCCTTCGACGTCCCCGGACATAAAGGCAATATAATAGAGCTTCAGGATTATTTTGGGGAAAGGGCTGTTTTCCTTGATAAGAACTCGCGGCCGGGAATTGACTTCCTCAACCAGCCAAAGGGTGCGATCAGCGAGGCAGAGGCATTGTTTGCCGAAGCTTTTAGGGCTAAGGACAGCTTTTTCATGGTAGGCGGCGCTACTTCATGCGTACACGCGATGATTATGAGTGTTTGCTCGCCGGGTGATAAGCTCATAATTCCAAGGAACGCCCATGTAAGCTGCATTAACTCAACGATCATATCGGGGATTATTCCTGTTTATGCCGACCCCGGTATAGATGACAGGCTGGGCATTTCTCTTGGCACAAGCGTCGAGTCCTTCGAGGACTGTATAAAACGGAATACGGATGCCAAGGCCGTATTTGTCATCAACCCAACCTATTACGGTATCTGCCCTGATATCAAAACGATCGTAGAGCTTGCCCATTCCTACGGAATGTATGTCATTGTAGACGAGGCGCACGGCACGCATTTTTATTTCAACGAGAATATGCCAGCCAACGCTATGGACAGCGGGGCCGACCTCTCTGCGGTAAGCATGCACAAGACGGGAGGGGCTCTGACGCAGGCCGCCGCTCTCCTGTCGAGCGGGACAATACCGCCCTCGTATATTCGCAGCATCATATCCCTGCTGCAGACGACAAGCGCTTCTTACCTGCTGCTTGCTTCGCTTGACATCGCCAGGAAAAACCTTTATTTCAATGGAAGGGAAGCCGTCGGGCGCAGCATGATGTATGCCTGCAGGGCCAGGGACGAGATAAACAGGATCGGCAACTATTACGCCTTTGATAAGGACATTCTGAACGGAAAATCTATATATGACCTTGATCCGACTAAACTTAGCATTAATACAGTTGAGATCGGACTGACAGGCAGTGATGTTTACATCATCCTCAACAAACGCTACAAAATCCAGCTCGAGTTCGGGGATATCAGGAACATTCTGGCGATCGGATCAGTTGGCGATAAGGAAAAGTATTATCGCAGCCTGGTTTCTGCGCTGAGGGAAATCAGCGAAAAATATAAAAATACCCGCCTGTACGAATTTGATTACGAGTATTTCTCCCCGATAATAAAAATGCTACCCCAAAAGGCCTTTTATTCGAGAAACAGGGTTGTAGGAATTCGGGACAGCGTCAACAGCGTCAGCAGTGGTTTTGTTATGTGTTATACCCCTGGCATACCCCTGCTCGCGCCCGGGGAGCTGATCACACGCAACATTGCCGAGCATATCATATACGCGCAGGCTGACCGATGCGATATAATAGGTCTGGCCCCGGACGGTAATATCTTTATAGTTGACGAATAAACGTTTCATATACCGGATGTCACGCTGAAGATGTTGGGTGCCTGCTGCCGCAGCTCGGGCGGGCAAAGCCGCTCTGGCCGCGCTGTAGTAATGCCGGTGTGAGCTTAGAACCGTATATATACGGTTCAGCTTTGTTCTGCGTGTCGGACGTTATTATCTTCGCAATACCTCCATGCGTAAGAACCGGGCGTGTAGTATACCGTAAGGTTAAGGCAGTTTTCAAACGCATTTTCGCCAATACCCGTCACGCTTTTGGGAATGGTGATGGAGGACAAGCTTTTACACCATGAGAACGCCTCCCGGCCAATGCTCGTCATGCTGTTGGAAACGATGACCGAGGTTAGATTATTGCAGCTTCTGATATAATTATGACAATGAAAGGCAGCCAGCAGGGAAGATTAACCTTGCTGACTGTAGAGCAGTAATTATGACAAATTAGATTTTTGGGAGTAAGAATATAAACATTAATGCTTATCGACTTAACTCAGCACACCACAAGATGTAGCGACGGCTCTGGTTAAGCGAAGGAAAATCTGATCGCCGGTCATGCGGCGGTTGAAGCGGAAGCAGTACTCGTCCAGATAGGCCTGCAGTTTGGTGCATCTGCCGTGATAGGTTCCGATCAGAAACGCCTTTAAATTGCTGATTGCCTTGTGGAGCCAATGCAGATCACCGGCTTCATATTTTTTCGGATCCAACTGCACACCATCCAGCTTCAGATAGCTTCGATAGCCATCACACTCAACCTTGCTTTTGGGTGCAAAATAGCTATCCGCAATTTCCTGCAGCGTCTGGCCTTGAATATTTTCTACCACCTTCATGCGGGCATAGAGAGCAGCACCGTTTTCGGTTTTGGACAAGGCAACCACGATTTTCGGCTTATCTGTGCCACGGCCACGCTTTCCGTTATGAGACGGACCGCCAACATAGCCGTCGTCCATCTCAATGATGCCGGAAAGTTGGTAGTTTTCATCTCTTTGGCCCATTGCAATGCGGATTTTATCCAACAAATGCCAGGCTGTGTCGTAGCAAATTTCCAAAGTGCGGCTCAGCTGAACCGCAGAAACACCTCGCTTGTCCGTTGCAAAAAGATAAATCGCCCAGAACCATGTGGTCAACGGCAGACGGGTGCGATGCATGACGGTTCCAGCCGTCACGGAGGTCTGGTGCCTGCAGGCACGGCATTGGCAGGTGTTACGCCCGTGGATGGGATAGTACTCCCGGCAGCCGCAAACAGGGCAGACAAAGCCCTCAGGAAACCGAAGCCGGAACAACTCTCGACGGCAAGCATCCTCTGTATTGTAACGAGCCCGAAATTCCTTAAAAGTAACCGCAGTAGCCTCTGCCATAACATTGTCCCCCTTCATCTGGTGACGATATTATCTCATGGAAGCTGTCCTATATTTCGGACTGTTACAAGATATGGTGACTTGCTGAGTTAAGTCGATAAGCACATAAACATTAAACCGCAAAAGTATCTGCTTAGGAGATGACGCGAAAAACCACATGAAAATGGTCAGTGTGGATAGTCATGGAGGCTGTCGCACTAAGGAATTAGTGCGGCAGTCTTTTTTGACTGGAAAAAAAGCATATAAAAACAAAGTCCCGGGCTTCGAAAAGTCCGGGACTTGTTGTAAAATAATAGTATGCGAAAACCATTACTTTTACAACCCGATTATACAGCATATCGGGACTATTATCAAATCAAACTTCCACTTTCCACGGAAATCATGATCCCAGCTGATGATCCGGTTCGCCTTCTGAATGCATTGCCGTCGCCATCAACTCGGTTCCGAGCTTGATATGCCTTTTGCGGTCTGCAAGGTTCATGATTTGGAGCGGCTTGCGGTCTTTCTTTTTGTAAATGCTAATATGTACTTGAGCCACATTCCCGGAAAATGACAGCGAATATTTGAGCCACCTTGCAAGATGCCCTACAATAGGCTCAGAGCTATTGTAGGAGGAAAAGAAAAGGTGGTAACTTCCGTGGATGTGTACAAAGAAATCCGTCGACTGCAGTTAGAGGGCGTTACAAGCCAGCGTGCAGCGGCAAAGCGGCTCGGTATTTCCCGTAATACCGTTAAGAAGTACTGGGAAGGCAACGCCGTCCCGTGGGACCGTAAGGAGTACAGCAGAGAAGCTGCTGTCATGACTCCGGAGGTGGTTCAATTCATATCGTCCTGTCTGGATGAGGATGACCGGGAGCAGGTCAAAAAGCAGCGTCATACTGCCCGTCGAATTTACCAGCGTCTGGTAGAAGAATGCGGCTTCACCGGTAGTGAGTCCTCTGTCCGGAACCTGGTCCATGATATGCGGGCAGCCAGGAAGGAAACCAAGGTCTTCGTCCCTTTAAGATTCGCTCCGGGAGAGGCCGTGCAGATCGATTGGGGGGAGGCTACCGTCTATATC